>JAFTZY010000069.1 GCA_017460955.1 Oscillospiraceae bacterium | reverse complement strand
GCGATGAGCAGTACCGTGCGGAGCTCGAGAGCTACCGGACGGCGATCGCCGAGAAAACGAAGGCAGCCGCCGAGCGCGAGCAGCTCCTCGAGCGGACACAGCAGGAGATCACGGACGGCGAGGAGGCGGCACGCAGGGCTACCCAGGCGCACGATGCGCACAGCATCCGCATCCGTCAGATGCAGGACGGCCTGAAGGAATACCATGCTGCCAAGGAAAAGCTCTCCGCCGAGGTCACGCGCCTGACCGAGCGGGAGACGAACCTCACGGGTGAGCATGACGGCCTGGTCGCCAAGCTCCTGGAGGTCTACGAGCTCACGCGCTCCGAGGCGCAGGCACTGGCACAGCCCGTTGAGGATATGCAGGCGGCCAAGCGGCAGCTCACCGAGCTCAAGCAGAGGATCCGTGCGCTTGGCAGCATCAATGTCGATGCCATTGAGGAGTACCGGGAGGTCTCCGAGCGCTACAAATTCCTGTCCGCGCAGATGGCGGATGTGCGCAAATCCAAGCAGGAGCTCGAGCGGCTCATCGGAGAGCTGACCGAGGAGATGTGCCGGCTCTTCACCGAGAGCTTTGCGATCATCAACCAGAATTTCAAGGAGATCTTCCGGGATCTGTTCGGCGGCGGCAAGGCGGAGCTGCGCCTGACCGAGCCGGAGAACGTGCTGACCAGCGGCATCGAGATCAATGTCGCACCGCCCGGCAAGGTCATCAAGAACCTCATCTCGCTGTCCGGCGGCGAGCAGAGCTTTGTGGCGATCGCCATCTATTTCGCCATCCTGCGGCTGCGGCCGGCACCGTTCTGCATCCTCGATGAGATCGATGCCGCGCTCGACGAGGCCAATGTCCGCAAGTATGCGCGTTATCTACATCAATACACCGATCACACCCAGTTCGTACTGGTCACGCACCGCCGCTCCGCCATGGAGGAGGCAAGCGTGCTGTACGGCGTGACCATGCAGGAGGACGGGATCTCCCGGCTGCTCAGACTCGAACAGCCCGAGGACATCCCCGACGAGGCCGCCAACTGACAGAGAGGAGATTGCAATGGGACTCTTTACCAAGATCAGAGAGGGACTGCAAAAGACCCGCGACGCCATGATGCAGCGGATGCAGCGGGTCGTCAATTCGTTTACCAAGATCGATGAGGAGCTGTTCGAGCAGCTCGAGGAGACCATGATCATGGGGGACATGGGCGTGGAGACGTCCGTGGAGATCTGTGAGCGCCTGCGCGGCCTGGTCAAGGAGCGCGGCGTGACCGATCCCGGTGAGATCATGGGCCTGATCGAGGAGGTCATCGGGGAGATGATGGGGGACGATGTGGCACTCGATCTGTCCACCACCCCCTCGGTCATCATGGTCATCGGCGTCAACGGCGCCGGCAAGACCACGACCATCGGCAAGCTCTGCCACCAGTTCAGGCAGCAGGGCAAGAAGGTGCTGGTCGCAGCGGCGGATACCTTCCGTGCAGCCGCCATCGAGCAGCTTGAGATCTGGACACAGCGGGCCGGCGTGGACATCGTCAAGCATTCGGAGGGCTCGGACCCCGCCTCGGTCGTGTTCGATGCGATCACGGCGGCGCAGGCAAGGGGCTGCGATGTGCTCATCGTGGACACCGCCGGAAGGCTCCACAACAAGAAGAACCTCATGGATGAGCTTGCCAAGATCGGCCGCATCCTCTCCCAGAAGGCCGAGGGCTGCGCTATTGAAACGCTCCTGGTCCTCGACGCCACCACCGGACAGAACGCCGTTTCCCAGGCAAGGCTGTTCAGTGAGGTGGCCGACATCACCGGCATCGTCCTGACCAAGCTCGACGGCACCGCCAAGGGCGGCATCGTCGTGTCCATCAAGAACGAGCTGGGCATCCCCGTCAAGCTCGTCGGCGTCGGCGAGAAGATCGAGGACCTCCAGACCTTCAACAATGCCGACTTTGTCCGTGCCCTCTTTGACCGCGGCTCCGCGGAGGAGACAGCCGAGGCTGAGGAGATACAGGAGGAGACCGCCGAGGTGATTCCGGAGCCCGAGGAAGTCCCCACACCGGAGGAAGTGCCTGCACCGGAGCCGGAGGAAGTCCCCGCACCGGAGCCGGAGGAAGTGCCCGAAACCGAGGAAGTGCCGGAACCGCAGGAGATCTCGGTAACCGAGGAAATTTCCGAACCGGAGGAAATATCCGAACCCGAGGAAATCCCCGAACCCGAGGAAATCCCCGAACCCAAGGAGACGCCCGCACCCGAGGAGATCCCCGAGCCGGAGGAAACGCCTGTACCGGAGGAGGAGCCCGCACCGGAGGAGGCATCCGAAACAGAGGAGACCGCCGGGGAGAACGATGTGATCGAGATCGAGGAGGAGAAGCCCGCGAAGAAAAAGCGCTGGGGCTGGCTCTTCGGCAGAAAGAAGGGGGAGTAAGCGATGCGCGTGGTCATGGCAACGAACAATCAGAACAAGCTGCGTGAGGCGCAGGAGATCCTCTCCCCGCTCGGGATCGAGGTCATCTCCCAGTGGGAGGCCGGTGCGGATACCGACCCGGAGGAGAACGGTGCGACCTTCGCGGACAATGCCTATATCAAGGCGCGGGCCGTGTATGACATCGTACACTGCCCCGTGATCGCCGACGACAGCGGCCTGTGCGTGGAGGCACTGGGCGGCGCTCCCGGCGTTCACTCGGCACGCTATGCCCCGAAGGGACAGGAGTGTCAGAAGCTCCTTGCGGCCATGCAGGATGTCCCGGCGGAGAAACGCGGGGCGTATTTCCGCTGCACGATCTGCTACATGGATGAAAACGGCAGCGGCACCCTGTCCGCCGACTGTAAGGGCCGCATCGACTTTTCGGCACGAGGCGGGAACGGCTTTGGATACGATCCCGTGTTTGAATACGGGGAGAAAACGCTTGCCGAGATGACAAGCGAGGAGAAAAATCAGATCAGTCACCGCGGTGCCGCGCTGCGGCAGCTCTATGCGGTGTTCCGGGAAAGGTACGGTGAAGCAGATGCTGACAAGTAAGCAAAGAGCCTATCTGCGGGGGATCGCCTCGGGGTATGAGACGATCTTCCAGGTGGGCAAGGGCGGTATTTCCGACAATCTCATCACACAGGTGAACGATGCCCTCAAAAAGCGGGAGCTCATCAAGCTGCGCGTGCTCGACAATTCCATGCTCACTGCAAGGGAGGCCGCCGAGGCGCTTGCACAGGCGTGCAGCGCGGACGTCGTACAGGTCATCGGCAGCCGCTTCGTGCTCTTCAGGCGCAACCCGCAGGAGCCCGTCATCGACCTTGCCAAGGCACGGTGATGCGCATCGGACTGTTCGGCGGAAGCTTCAATCCGCCCCACCTGGGCCATATGCACCTTGCCGAGTGCGTCCATGATGCGCTCTCCCTCGACGAGGTCTGGCTCATTCCCTCGAAGATCTCCCCCCACCGCTCCATGGCGGCCTATGCCCCCGAGGAGGACCGGCTGGAGATGTGCCGTCTGGCTGCCTCCGACTACCCGTGGATGCGGGCGGAGGACTATGAGCTGCGGCAGGAGCGCACGAGCTATACCTATTATACTGTGCGCCATTTTGTGACACAGCGCCCCGATGACCGCTTCTTCCTGCTCGTCGGCGGGGATATGCTGCGCTCGTTCCAGAAGTGGTACCGCTGGCAGGATATTCTGCACGACGCCGCCCTTGCAGGGATCGCAAGGGAGCCCGGAGAATACGAAACACTGCTCCAATGCGCGGAGAATTTGCGTCAATATGGCGAAATTTATCCGGTATTGGCGGAAAGCTTTGCCATATCTTCCACAAAAATTCGGGAAAACGTACAAAAATGTCGAAAATATTCTTGCTATTTGCCCGAAAAAATAGTACAATATATAGGAGTGAAAAATTTGTACACAGGAAGTGAAGCGGATTGTACCAGGTAAAGGATAAGATCGCTTATCTTGAGCACCATCTTTCCCCGAAACGGTTCAAGCATTCGTGCAATGTCGCACGGGCTGCCCGGCAGCTCGCACAGGAGTACGGAGCCGATATGGAGAAGGCCTATTTCGCGGGACTTGTACATGACATCTGCAAGGAGATGCCCTACGAGGAGCAAAAAGCTTTGATGCTCGCGGGGGATTTCGCGCCGGATCTTGCCGAGCTGCATTCCAGAAAGCTCTGGCACGGCATCGCAGGTGCCTATTTCCTACAGACACAGTTCGATGTGGAGGATGCGGACATTCTCAATGCCGTGCGGTTCCACACCGTTGGCAGGGCCGGGATGTCCCTGCTCGAGGAGATCATCTATATTGCCGATATGATCTCGGACGAGCGGGACTACAAGGGCGTCGGGAAAATGCGGCGCCTGGCTCACGAGGACCTGCAGGCCGCCATGCTCGAGGCGCTGCGTGATGCCGCTTCGAGTGTCCTGAAAAAGGGCGGACTGCTGCCGCAATACACGATCGCTGCATACAATGCGTACCTGCTTGCCGCACAGATCGGCAAGGGGAGCACGTCAGGAAAATGAGAACCTGTCTTTACAAGATGCCGCGGCAGCTTTTCGGGCATCTTTGCACCGTGTGTCCAAAATCCTTGCAATACAGCAAGTACACTCCCCATCGTAAGGGGAGCGTGCAGTCTGCATTTGTGCCGGCAGTCTGTATTCCTGCGGATTTTGTACTTTGACACGGCGCAGATCTGCTCAAAAATCTGCTCGGGTCACTTGTGGAGCCATGTTATAAGAGGGCAAATGCCGGAAAGGGAATGTACAGGTATGAGTAAGAAGAGAAGAAAGCGCAGGGGCAAGGAAGCCAGCCTTGCCGTCAACATCGCCGTGAAGCTCGCCGCCATTCTGGTGACGATCATGCTGATGCTGCTGATGGTGTTCAATGTCCCCATCATTTCGTATCAGGCAAGCAGCACGTCGGATGTGCAGCAGATGTCCATTACCAAGTATTTCAAGTCCAAGACCCCTGTGAAGTATATCGAGGGAGAGATCTCCCGCATGGATACCGAGCAGATCAACATGAAGGAGGACGCCGACCTCAACAACGACGGCCTCGACCTCAACCAGACCATCGAAGGACAGTTCACCATCCTGTTCCTGGGCTTTGATACGCCCACCAACGGCAGCGGCAACCTGCATGATGTCAACTACCTCATCCAGTTCAACCTGCGCACTGCCTCGATGAACATCCTTCAGATCCCGCGTGACACCTATGTGCCGGCCTATACCACGGCCAGCACCAACAAATTCAACAGCGTCTATGCCTGCGGCGACCCGGAGGTCAGCAACATCCAGCGCGTGGTCAACTGCGTGCAGGAGAGCTTTGACATCCCCGTGGATGCCTATGTGACGACCACCTGCGACAATGTCGTGGAGATCATCGACATCGTGGGCGGCGTGCCAATCGATATGCCCTATTCCGTGGTCTTTGAGGCCGACAAGATCCTCTACGAGGGACAGCAGACCCTGACGGGCGAGCAGTCCGAGTGGTTCCTGCGCTTCCGCTACGGCTATGAGTACGGCGACATCGGCCGTGTCCAGGCACAGCGCTATTTCCTGGCTGCCGCTATGAAGAAGGCCATCAGCATGGGCACCTTCCAGATGTTCAATGCCATCAACGAGATCTATGACAAGGAGCTCATCGGCACGGACATGAGCGTTGAGGACCTCAGCCGCCTTGCCGACCTTGCCGGCACTGTCGGCATGGACAATGTCCACATCTTCATGCTGCCGGGCGAGTCCGCCATGGCCGACGGCCAGTCGATCTGGTCCGTTCACAAGTCCGCAGCCATCGACATCCTCAATGAATACTTCCGCACCCAGCAGTACCCCCTTACGCCCGAGCACAGCGCCATCGTGGAATGGGTGCCCGAGGGCAGCTACCTGAGTACGGCATATGACGATACCGCCGCAAGCTTCCAGGAGATCGATGACGGACAGGCGGACGGTCCTGCATTGAGCAACAAATACAGCAACACCTACCAGACTGGTAACCGTTAAGGAGGCAGACCATGACCGCAGAAGAAAAGAT
Organism: Oscillospiraceae bacterium; assembly: GCA_017460955.1. Classification (GTDB taxonomy): domain Bacteria; phylum Bacillota; class Clostridia; order Oscillospirales; family Ruminococcaceae; genus UBA3855. The sequence goes on along the minus strand of JAFTZY010000069.1, from coordinate 53,291 downwards.
CCGGGTGGCCGTGCAGGCGCTCGACGCCAAGCGTGCCGAGAAGATCCAGGTGCTCCATGTGACCGACCTGACGATCCTGGGCGATTATTTCGTGATCGCCAGCGGCACGAGCACCACCCATACCAAGACACTCGCCGAGGAGGTGGAGTTCCAGCTCTCCCAGAAGGGGGAGGAGCCCCATCACCGGGAGGGCATGAACGGCTCGAACTGGTATATCCTCGACTATACCGATGTGATCGTGCATGTCTTTAACCAGGATATGCGTGATTTCTACCGTCTCGAGCAGCTCTGGGCGGATGCCGAAGAGGTAGACATCTCTTCGCTCCTCGTGGAGGAAGGAGAGTCGGAATGAAAGAGCGCGGACGGGTCCTCTGCTTCCTCATCGCCGCCTATCTCCTTGCCAAGAGCATTCTGAACCTTATCATCGGCGGCTTTGCCGCGGCCAACTGGATCAGCGTGCTGCTGGCAGCCGGCTTTGCGGCGGTGCTGATCCTGGGTATACGCTATACCAATTATATCGTAGCAGCACTCACAGCCCTGATCGCCCTGCGGTATTTTCCCGGCAACCTCCGGGGACTGCCCGGCACCTGGCTGTACCTGACCGAGGGGATCATCGACTTTGCCGCAGCAGGCCTCCTGATCTTCTCGAAGGACATCCTGGCCCATATGCAGCGCGGTCTGCAAGCCAAGTAAACCTCCCTTATGAGGGGTATGATAGAAAGAAGGAACACCAATGACCAAGTACGATTACGAAAAGATCGAAAAGAAATGGCAGGCGTATTGGGATGCCCATAACACCTTCCATGCCGGGAACGACTACACCAAGCCCAAGTTCTATGCGCTGGTAGAATTCCCGTACCCGTCCGGACAGGGCCTGCACATCGGCCATCCGCGGCCCTACACTGCCATGGACATCGTGGCAAGAAAGCGCCGCCTGGAGGGCTACAATGTGCTGTTCCCGATGGGCTGGGATGCCTTCGGTCTGCCCACGGAGAATTTCGCCATTAAGAACAAGATCCACCCCGCCATCGTCACCCAGAACAACGTGGCACGCTTCAAGGGCCAGCTCAAGGCCCTCGGCCTGTCCTTCGACTGGGACAGAGAGGTGAACACCACCGATCCCGATTACTTCAAATGGACCCAGTGGATCTTCCTGCAGCTGTTCAAGAACGGGCTTGCCTATAAGAAGGAGATGGCTGTCAACTGGTGTACCTCCTGCAAGGTCGTACTGGCCAACGAGGAGGTCGTCGGCGGCTGCTGTGAGCGCTGCGGCGGTGAGGTCGTGCGCAAGGTCAAGAGCCAGTGGATGCTCAAGATCACCGAGTATGCCCAGAAGCTCATCGACGATCTGTCCGAGGTCGATTACCTCGAGCGCATCAAGACCACCCAGATCAACTGGATCGGCCGCTCCGAGGGCGCCGAGGTGGACTTCACCACCACCGCCGGGGATACCCTCACCGTGTATACCACCCGTCCGGATACCTTGTTCGGTGCCACCTACATGGTCATCGCGCCGGAGCATCCGATGATCGAGAAGTGGGCCGACCGCCTGACCAATATGGACGCCATCCGCGCCTACCAGGAGAAGGCCGCCAAGAAGTCCGATTTCGACCGGACCGAGATGAACAAGGACAAGACCGGCGTGCGCCTCGAGGGCGTGCGGGCCGTCAACCCCGTGAACGGGGAGGAGATCCCGATCTTTATCTCCGACTATGTTCTCATGAGCTACGGCACCGGTGCCATCATGGCCGTTCCGGCACATGACGAGCGCGACTGGGAATTTGCCAAGGTATTCGGCATCCCCATGGTCGAGGTCGTGGCCGGCGGCAACATCGAGGAGGCTGCCTTCACGGACTGCGCGACCGGCGTGATGGTCAATTCCGGCTTCCTCACAGGCCTCTCCGTTGAGGATGCCAAGGTGAAGATCAAGGACTGGCTCGAGGAGACCGGCAAGGGTCACCGCAAGGTCAACTTCAAGCTGCGTGACTGGGTATTCTCCCGCCAGAGATACTGGGGCGAGCCCATCCCGCTCGTGAACTGCGAGAAGTGCGGCTGGGTGGCCATTCCCGAGGAGGAGCTCCCGCTGCGCCTGCCCGAGGTGGAAAGCTACATGCCCACCGACAACGGCGAATCCCCGCTCTCCACGCTTGAGAGCTTCATCAATACCACCTGTCCGTGCTGCGGCGGCCCTGCCAAGCGCGAGACCGATACCATGCCCCAGTGGGCGGGCTCGTCCTGGTACTTCCTGCGCTACTGCGATCCGCACAACGACAAGGCACTTGCCTCCAAGGAAGCCCTGAACTACTGGATGCCCGTGGACTGGTACAACGGCGGTATGGAGCATACCACGCTGCACCTGCTGTATTCGAGATTCTGGAACAAGTTCCTGTATGACATCGGCGCTGTCACCACCAAGGAGCCGTACATGCGCCGCACCTCCCACGGCATGATCCTCGGCGAGGACGGCCAGAAGATGTCCAAGTCCCGCGGCAATGTCATCAATCCGGACGACGTTATCCGCCAGTACGGCGCCGATACACTGCGTCTGTATGAGATGTTCATCGGCGACTTTGAAAAGACCGCACCGTGGAGCCCGTCGAGTATCCGAGGCTGCAAGCGCTTCCTCGACAGAGTCTGGGCACTCCAGGAGCTCCTGTGCGACGGGGAGGAGTACCGCCCCGAGCTGCGCTCGAATTTCCACAAGACCGTCAAGAAGGTCTCCGAGGACATCGAGGCGCTCAAGTTCAACACCGCCATTGCCGCAATGATGGCACTGGTCAACGACATCTACGCGACCGGCAGCATCAACCGTGCCGAGTACCGCACGCTCTGCCTGCTGCTCAATCCGTTCGCACCCCACCTGACCGAGGAGATCTATGAGATCTGCGGCTTCGGCGGCGTGCTCAACGAGCAGACCTGGCCGACCTATGACGAGAGCCTGTGCCAGGACGAAACGGTCGAGATCGCCGTGCAGGTATGCGGCAAGCTCAAGGCCCGCCTGAACATCCCGGTCGGCGCCGAGCAGGCTGACGTGCTGGCCATGGCAGCCGCAGAACCCAAGGTCGCAGCCGCCATCGAGGGCAAGCAGATGCTCAAGCAGATTTATGTACAAAATAAGCTTGTGAATTTTGTTGTAAAATAACAAAAATTTCATAATTTCCGAAACACTATTGACAAAATGGACCTCCCATGGTATAATGGTACTATGCTTGTGATAGAATTTGTTCACGAGGAAACGGTTCGTAAACTTGCTTTCCGTAACCGGAAAGATGAGTATACTATCCCGTCTGTGACTGCCATGGTGGATGCAGCGGAATAGAACCTCTGTCTTGGTGGCAAAGGGAGGGAAAATTAAGTGGCAGAAGTACGTGTCGGCAAGAATGAATCTCTGGATACCGCTCTGAAGCGTTTTAAGAGATCCTGTGCCAAGGACGGCGTGATCGCTGAGGTTCGTAAGAGAGAACATTACGAGAAGCCTTCGGTAAAGCGCAAGAAGAAGTCTGAGGCTGCTCGCAAGCGCAAGTATTGATAGCGTGAAATGCAAGGGTGTACAGTGTACACCCTTGTTTTTTCTGGAAGGAGGCCGTATGCTGCGTGCAACAGTGGCAGTGAGGAGCGTCTGCGACATCACCCCGGCGCTGCTCCGGCAAATGGGGGTGAAGGGACTGCTGCTCGACATCGACAACACCCTGACGACCCATGACAACCCCGACCCCGCGCCCGGCGTCATGGCCTGGATCGGGCGCATGCGGGAGGCGGGGATCGAGATGCGGCTGGTGTCGAACAACCATCCGCCCCGCGTGGAGCCGTTTTCCGGGCGCATCGGCATCCCGTGTATCTGCGATGCCGCAAAGCCCCTCCGGGATGGGTACCGCAGAGCCGCAGCGGATATGGGACTTGACAGGTCCTGCGTCTGTGCGGTGGGCGACCAGCTGTATACGGACATCCTGGGAGCCAATTGCTTTGGCATCCGCAGCATTTATGTGCAGCCGATGGAGCGGGAGACCTGGAAGGGACATGTGTTCATCCGCATCAAGCGGATTCTCGAGATCCCCTTCCTGCCGCGGATTTTTTTTAAGGAGGAATCGTAATGGGAAAGAAGATCCTGATCATGCACGGCCCGAACCTCAACCTGCTCGGCGAGCGGGAGCCGGGGATCTACGGGGATACGAATTTTGAGACGCTCAATGCGCACCTCATCGAGCTTGCGGCAGACCTTGGCATGGAGGCCGAGATCTTCCAGTCCAACCATGAGGGCGCACTCATCGACAAGCTCCATGCCTGCCGGAAGGAATGCGCGGGCGTCGTGCTCAACGCCGGTGCCTATACGCACTACAGCTACGCGATTGCCGATGCCATCAAGGCCATCCGCATCCCCGTCATCGAGGTGCATATCAGCAACATCTTTGCACGCGATGCCTTCCGCAGTCATTCCGTCATCGCCCCCGTGTGCCGGGGCAGCATCTCCGGCTTCGGCCTTCTGAGCTATGATCTGGCCGTCCGGGCACTGAGCGGGGAGGCGTGAGCATGGAAGAGCGGATCGCATCCCTTGTGGAAAAGCTCCGGGGCAAGGCCGACTGCGCCCTTGTCACCGATGACATCAACCGCCGGTATCTGACCGGCATGAAGTCCTCCGCCGGCTATGTGCTGGTATTCCCGGAGGAGACCGTGCTCATCATCGACAGCCGCTACATCGAGAAGGCACGCGAGAGTGTCCGGCATTGCAGGGTCGAGGAGCTCACGGGCGGCATCTATGCGGCCGTCAAAAAAGAGCTTACGGCGCACGGCGCGAAAACGGCCGCCGTGGAGGCGCGGTCCCTCACCGTGCAGCGGCTGCATGCATTGGAGAAGGCACTGCCAGGATTTTCCTTCCTTGCAGACGACACCCTCAGCGGGGCGCTCTATGATCTGCGCACCGTCAAGACCCCGGCGGAGCTCGAGCGGATCGAGGCCGCCCAGCAGCTTGCCGAGGCAGCACTCGACAATCTCCTGCACAAGCTCCATGCCGGCATGACCGAGCGGGAGGTGGCGCTCGAGCTCGATTTCTACATGCGCCGCCACGGAGCGGAGGACCTGTCCTTCGAGACCATCGCCCTGACCGGGGCGCATACCTCCATGCCCCACGGCGTACCGGATGACCGGAGGATCGCCGCCGGGGATTTCGTCCTCATGGACTTCGGCGCGGTCGTGGACGGCTATCACAGCGATATGACCCGCACCGTCTGCGTGGGGGAACCCACCGAGGAGATGCGGGAGATCTACCACATCGTGCGCGCCGCGCAGGATGCCGCACTTGCCGCGGCACGCCCCGGCATCACCGGGGATGCCCTTGATGCCGCCGCACGCGATGTCATCCGTGAGGCAGGGTACGGTGAATACTTCGGCCATGCCGTCGGACACGGCGTGGGCCTTGAGATCCATGAGTTCCCCGTGGCCTCCCCCAAAAGGGAGCAGGTGCTCGCACCCGGGCATGTCGTGACGGTCGAGCCGGGCATCTATCTCCCCGGCAAATTCGGTGTGCGCATTGAGGATTTTGTGCATATTACTGAAAACGGGTGCGAAAATTTGACAAATATTCCAAATAAGTTGATTTGCCTGTAATATTTTGCGAGAACGCTTGCAAAAATCACGGATTTCGTGTACAATATATATAGGACTGTTCCCAGATGGGGAGCAGGGTGAGAATCGCAACAACGGAGGTTTATGTATGATTACAGCAGGTGATTTCAGAAACGGTGTGACCTTTGAGCTTGACGGCAATGTCGTGCAGGTCGTGGAGTTCCAGCACGTTAAGCCCGGCAAGGGTGCCGCTTTCGTCAGAACGAAGTTCAAGAATGTCATTACCGGCAGCGTGGTAGAGCGCTCCTTCAATCCGACGGAAAAGTTCCCGACCGCTTTCATCGAGCGCAAGGATATGCAGTATCTGTACGAGGATGCAGGCCTGTACTATTTCATGGATATGGAGACCTATGAGCAGCTGCCGATCGAGAAGGATAAGCTCGGTCCGTCCTTTGCATTCGTCAAGGAGAACATGGAGGTCAAGGTGCTGTCCTACAAGGGCAATGTATTCGGCGTGGAGCCGCCCTACTTTGTAGAGCTCCAGGTGACCCAGACCGATCCCGGCTTCAAGGGTGATACCGCCACGAATGCCACCAAGCCCGCAACGCTCGAGACCGGTGCCGAGGTGCGTGTACCGCTGTTCATCGACGAGGGCGACATGATCCGCATCGATACCAGAACCGGCGAGTACATGGAGCGTGCATAAGCCGCTTGCCCATCAAGGGAGGGAATGGACTATGGATAAGATTGCATATTTGAAGGGTCTGCTTGACGGACAGGGCGTGGACACCGCCTCCAAGGAGGGGAAGGTCTATGCTGCGATCTGTGAGGCACTCGAGGAGCTGGCAAGATACAATGCCGAGCTTGAGGACCGTGTGGCAGAGCTCGAGGAGCTGTGCGACATTCTTGATGAGGACCTCGGGGATCTCGAAGAGCTCCTGCTCGACGACGAGGACTGCGAGTCCTGTGACCTCTATCCGGAGGATGAGGACGAGTTCGGCGAGGACGAGCAGTACGAGACCATCTGTCCGACCTGCGGCAAGTGCATCCTGCTCGACGAGCGCACACTGGAGGACGGCGAGACCGTCTGCCCGAACTGCGGCGAGGAGCTGGAGTTTGATTTCGATGAGCGCGAGATCGAAGAGCTCGCCCCCGGTCCTGCTGAGGACTGACGCGGAAACAACGATCCCAGAAAACAGCAACGGCTTCGTTGCTGTTTTTTTGGGATACGCAGGGTATGGAGCGGCGCTGCTCTGCATATCCTGAAAGGGATGATCCATGAAGAAAGTGAGGTATGGCTATGGCATGGACAAAAAAGGACCCGGCACAGCTGACGATCAACCCCTTCACCCTCATCGGGAAGGACTGGTTCCTGCTGAGCGCCGGCACACCGGAGGACTATAACACGATGACCTGCTCCTGGGGGGCGCTCGGCGAGCTGTGGGGGGAGCCGTCCGTGACGGCATATGTCCGCAGCAGCCGGCATACCTTCGGGTATCTGGAGAAGAACGGGCTGTTCACGGTCAGTGTGTTCCCGGAGGGATACCGCAAGGCGCTGGCCTTCTGCGGGAGTCATTCGGGCAGGGACTGCGACAAGGCAGCCGAGACGGGGCTCGAGCCGGTCGGGATCGACGGCACGGTGACCTTTGCACAGGCAAGGCTCGTGCTCGTGTGCGAGAAGGTCTATGCGCAGGACCTGTCGGAGGCACTTATGACGCCCGAGGTGCGCGGGACGTTCTACGGCAGCGATGCGATGCACAGGATGTACATCGGACGGATCCTTGCCGCTTATGAGCGTACTTGATAAAAAAGATGCCGGAGGGGCGGCTTGCAGCATGGTCTGTGAGCCGTCCGCTTTCAAATGCAAGTTTTTGCGCCGCACCGCTTTACAAAAAGGCCGGATTGGTGTATAATTGTAGAGATCGGTTTCGCAGGAAATACGGGAGGCTATTATGAATGTTTCACCGAAGGAAATACTGAATTTTGTGACGGAGAACGACGTGAAGTTCATCCGTCTGACCTTCTGCGACATGCAGGGGAATCTCAAGAACATCGCCATCATGCCCGGGGAGCTGCCCCGCGCACTGTCCCACGGCATCCTGCTCGATGCAGCGGGCTTTTCCGACTGCTTCCAGGACCTGCTGCTGGTGCCGGACGTCTCCACACTGTCCGTGCTGCCGTGGCGTCCGAAGTCCGGCAGGGTGGTGCGGTTCTTCTGCAACATCCAGAACCTCGACGGCACGCCCTATGCCGGGGAGCTGCGCTATGCGCTGCAAAGCTATATCAGCGAGCTGTATGCCAAGGGGTATTCCTGCGAATTTGGCACCAGGAGCGAATTCTACCTCTTTGACTGCGACCAGGAGGGCAACCCCACCAAGACGCCGCACGACAGAGCCGGCTATCTGGATGTGGCACCGCTCGACAAGTGCGAGAACGCCCGCCGGGAGATCTGCCTGTCGCTCGAGGAGATGGGACTCAACCCCCAGCGCTCGTGCCATAAGTACGGCCCCGGCCAGAACGAGATCGACTTCAAATGCTCCGAGCCCGTGCAGGCGGCGGACAACATGGTCCACTACAAGACCGTCGTCAAGACCATTGCCGCTCAGAACGGCCTGTTTGCGTCCTTTATGCCAAAGCCCCTGACGGGGAATTACGGCAGTGCCCTGACCATCGTTCTGACGGTCAAGAAGGACGGGCACAACCTCTTCTCCCATGACCGGCAGGGCCGGATGAGCCCGGAGGGGGAGAGCTTCCTGGCGGGCATTCTGGATCATGCCGCAGAGCTCACGCTCTTTCTCAATCCCATCGTCAATTCCTACACCCGCCTGCGGCACAGGGGGGCGCCCAACCAGATCAACTGGTCGTTTGAGAACCGCAATCCCCTCGTGCGCATCCCGGGGGCCGTCGGGGAGCCGGCACGCATCGACATCCGCAGCTCCGACTGCTGCTGCAACCCCTACCTGTCCTTCCGGCTGCTGCTGGCAGCGGGCATGGACGGCATTGAACGCAGCCTGAAGCTCGATCCTGCCATGCAGGTGACCGAGGCGCAGAGCAGCGGCTTTAAGAATCTCCCGGCCACGCTCGAGGAGGCATACGATGCGGCACGCAGCACGGAATTTGTGCGCAGTCAGCTGCCCGAGGAGATCCTGCGCAATGTGTACCAGAATGTGGAGCGTCAGCTGGCGCTGTACAATGCCGCCGAGGACAAGGCGCTTTTTGAGGAGCAGCAGTACTTCCTCGCCGAATAACGGCTGCATCACGGGATAGAAAGGAGTGGATGGCATGGACAGAGCGCTGATCGTTTCCGGCTCGGACAAGGGCATGGAGATCATTGCAGGCTTTCTGCATTCGTATCACTATACCGGCATTGCCTCCACCCAGAGCGGCAGTGAGGCCAGACGCCTGACGGGCAGCATGGAGTACTCCCTCATCATCATCAACACGCCCCTGGTGGACGAGTTCGGGCATGATCTGTCCATCACCTTAGCGGAGAACACCAATGCCGGCATCATCCTCCTGTGCAAGGCGGACATAGCCGATGACGTCTCCGACAAGGTCGGGGATTACGGCGTATGCGTGGTACCCAGACCCATGAACCGCAGTATGCTCCACCAGTCCATCCGTCTGGTGGAGGCGACCCGCTCGCGGATGCTGGGCTTAAAGCGCGAGAATTCCAAGCTCATGGTGAAGATCGATGAGATGCGCATGATCAACCGTGCCAAGTGTGCGCTCATGCAGTACCTGAAATTCACCGAGCCCGAGGCGCACCGCTATATCGAGAAACAGGCCATGGATACCCGCTCGACCCGCAAGGAGGTCGCCCAGAAGATCCTGTCCACCTATGAATTGTAGGCCCCTTTGAAAGCTGCACGTTTGTGCAGCTTTTTGATTTTCAGTGAGAAGCACTTGCAATCGATGCAAAATTTGTGTATAATATAAGGAACAGCCCCTTATGGAGGGGCAAATAAGTACACAGGAGGACCTGCTATGAAGGTCGCACTGCTCAACGATTCCTTTCCGCCCGTGATCGACGGCGTGGCCAATGTGGTCAAGAATTATGCCGGGATCATGACGGAGGAAAACCTTGCCGAGGTCATGGTCGGCACCCCCCGTTACCCGGGAACGGATTACGACGCCTATCCCTATGAGGTCGTCGCCTATAAAAGCTACAATACCACCGCCCTCGTCAACGGCTACCGCACCGGCAATCCCCTGCAGATGCATGCCGTGAATGCACTCGCAGGCTTTTCCCCGGACATCATCCACACCCACTGTCCCATGGTCTCCACCGTGCTTGCCCGCATCCTGCGCAAGGAGACCTATGCCCCCATCGTCTTTACCTATCACACCAAATTCGATGTGGACATCGCACGCGCTGTCAAGAGCCGCCACCTCCGGAAGGAGTCGATCAAAATGCTCGTGTCCAATATCTCCGCATGCGATGAGGTCTGGACCGTCAGCGAGGGCGCGGGACAGAACCTGCGCTCCCTCGGCTATGAAGGGGACTACCGCGTCGTGTCCAACGGCGTGGATTTCGAGCGCGGACGCGCCGATGCGGACACGGTGCAGCGTGCCGTGGAGGGCTTCGACCTCCCGGAGGGCGTGCCGGTCTTTCTGTTCGTCGGACGCATCCTCAACTACAAGGGCCTGCCCCTCATCCTCGACGCCATGCGGGAGCTGTCCGGGGACGGCGTGGACTACCGCTGCGTGATGGTCGGCTCCGGCGGGGACAAGGAGGCGCTCCAGGAGACCGCCCGCCGCTTCGGCCTGAGCGTGGACATCCGGGAGGAGGACGGGAGCATCCGGCAGCACCGCGGCAGTCTGCCGGCGGGCAAGATCATCTTCGTCGGCCCCGTCCATGACCGGCAGCTCCTGCGCGGCTGGAACACCCGTGCCGACCTCTTCCTGTTCCCGTCCACCTACGACACCAACGGCATCGTCGTGCGGGAGGCAGCCGCCTGTGCGCTGGCAAGCGTCCTCATCGAGGGCTCCTGCGCCGCCGAGGGCATCACGGACGGGCGCAACGGCTTTACCATCCGGGAGGATCCCCATGCCATGGCAGCGCTCCTCCGGGACATCGCCGCCCATCCGGAGGCCGCGCACACGGCAGGACAGCACGCCATGGAGGAGATCTATATCTCGTGGGAGGATAGCGTGGCGAAGGCCGTGGATCGCTATGCGATCGTGCTCGAGAAGCGCCGGGCGGGACTCCTGCCCCAGCCCCGGCAGGGCCGTTCCGAGCAGATGCTCGGCAGGACTGCGGAGGCGATGGACGCGCTGGGCAGCGTGATGCAGATGCCGTGGACGATCTACGAGGGCCTGTATTACGGGATGCTCGAGAACTATGTGGCCGCCGAGCAGAAGCTCCACAGTACGAAGGAGGCCATCCGCCAGGGCGTGCAGGAGAGCATCACGGACATCCACGACACCTACCACGAGCAGAAGGCGAATTTGCAGGAAAAGACCCAGGCACTCAGCGACAACCTCCGGGGCGTGACGGATAAGATGCAGGAGAAGGGGGAGAATCTCCGCTCCGGCCTGCACGGCCTGAAGGAGAATGTCAAGAGCAATGTGAAGGACGGCTGGAGCAAGCTGGCCGACAACAAAAAGGACCGGGAATGATCCCCGGTCCTTCTTTCATCCTGTTCTTAGCTTGCCGCACTCCGTACAGAACTTCCCCGTGTTTTCGCAGCCGCAGGCACATGTCCAGCCGGCGGGACTGCCGCATTCGGTGCAGAATTTCCCCGTGTTGGACTGCCCGCACCGGCACACCCATGCAGCGGGAGCGGGCGGTGCGGGGGCGGACTTTGGAGCAGCGGGCGCTTCCTCCTGCGGGACGGTGCGCACGCCGCTGATGTAGGCAAGGTCCTCCCGGCGCTCCTGGCGCTGCATGCCATGCCCGTCCGTCCGGATGGAGCTCAGGGCAATGCTCACCACACCGAGCCCGCGCTGCGCGAGGGGACCGTCCTGCATGGCCTCCCGGACCGCCTGACACAGCGCCTCCGTGTGTGCCGGGAGCTCACTCAGCTCCATCCCCTGCGCCGACAGAGCGGACAGGGCGGGAGCGAGCGCGGCGGTGAATTCCGACTGCGTCTGGCTGCCGAGCTGGGAGTAGAAAAAGGCAGTCGTCACATTCCCCGAAACATTCGCATAGAACCGGTAGGGGTCCGTGATCCGGAAGGAATACACCCCGTCGCAGTGGCAGACGATCGTGACCGTCCCGCCCGGGGCAAGGACCTTGACCGGGACGGCGGCGGAGAAATGATGGTCCATGCACTCGAGGAGGTTGACATAGTAGACGCGGTGAACGGCCGCCGCATCGCCGCCGAACGTGATGCGCCTGCCGATCTCCCGGAGCATGCCCTTCATGCCGGTGCCGCCCTCAAAGCGGTGCTCGCCCGGCTCGTCGAGGACAGCTGTGACCTTGCCGTTGACCGTCACGATGGCGCACTGTCCGTCCGCGACCGCGATCACCGAGCCCTGTGTGATGATGTTGTCATCGCCGTGATTGGCGCTGTTTTCGGATGTGCGCTTCCTGGCACGCACGATCATGGTGCCGTGCGGGATGGCATCGCAGTAGAAAAATTCCTTCCACGAATCCGCCAGCACACCGTCCACCGATGCGCCGACTGCCCTGATGATCCCCATGCTCATCGCCTCCTTGCATGATCTGTTTCTATTATAGCACAGGAGCGCGGAAAAAGCAAGATGTGCAGTGTATGGACGGATGCCTGGAAATTCGTGAAAGTTACCAAAAACGGGGGGGATTTTAGTAATAAATTGCTATTGACATACAATACACTTTTGTGCTATACTGTAAATAACAGGAATATTTTCCTGTGCAGATGTGAAACCCCGGACTACGAAGGGAGTGATTTCTTATGAAAAGAAGATATATCAGTGCTGCCATCGCCGCCGTGCTGTGCGCTGTGAGCGTTATGCCGGTCATGACCGCACAGGCGGAGTATCTCATCGACCCGGAGCTGAATACACAGGAGGATGTCCATGTAAGGGGCTGGATCGTATATGAAGCCAAAGACCCTTCTATGGATCAACTGAAGTTGAGCGATGTGTATCTCACCTATTCAGCAGACAGCAATACTTACTATATGCATTCCGTGCCTTCTGTGGTCAGAATCGGGAACGGGCTTGAGGGCCACTTCTTCCCGACCTACTATGCCCCCGACCAGAAGGAAGTTGAGGTCGGTGATGTGCTGATATTTGAGGGACCGGTTTCCATAGAAGAGAGCCTGCCGCCAACCCTTACGGCCTATAAGAATGATCTCGAGGAGGGAACGCCTGTGATCCGTAATATCGGCCGTTATGACGAGCTGTTCCACACCGAGGAGCTGACCGTCACAGAGCTGAAGCTGATGGAGGGAGGTGTTCTGATACAGAATGCCGCTTTCACAAACAGTGAGGGAAAATCCTTCTCCCTTGGCTCCGGACAAAGCGAATACCAATGGAGAATGGACGGCCTGGAGGTCGGCGGAACAGTGAAGGCCGTGACCTACGGGAACGCCGCTGTTCCGATCGAGATCGTGACCGCCGCCCCCCTCCCCGAGGGCGACCCCGACGGGGACGGTGCGGTGAACGCCAAGGATGCGTCCGCCGTGCTCATGACCGCCGCCCAGATCGGCGCGAAGCGAAAGCCCGGCCTCACCCTTGCCCAGCGCAATGCATGCGATGTGAACAAGGACGGTGCCGTCAACGCCAAGGATGCGTCCTATATCCTGCGGTATGCGGCCTACATCGGCGCGAAGAACCCCTACAAGAGCATCAGTGAGTTCCTGCAGCCGTAAAAGCACAATGCAAAAATCGCCGTACCTTTCGGGGTACGGCGATTCTTCGTTATTTCAGGAATCCGTTGATGATCTGCTCCTCCGCCTCGGCCTCGGTCAGACCGAGCGTCATGAGCTTGACAAGCTGCTCTCCGGCGATCTTGCCGATGGCCGCCTCATGCACGAGCGCGGCGTCAATGTTGTTGGCCTCAAGGGAGGGGACCGCTAAGATCCGCCCCGCATCCATGATGATCGAATCGCATTCCGTGTGCCCGGAGCATGCGGCATTGCCCAGGATGCATGCATCGAATTTCTGGTAGGAGGTGTCCCTTGCCACGCTGCGCGATACCACGTCCGCGCTCGAGCCGTCCCCGTTGAGCGTGACCTTGTACACGCTCTCGGCGTTCTGGCTCCCGTGCGTCATCAGGCGCTCCCTCACCACGAGCCTTGCACCGGCGGCCAGCTCTGCCACCGTGGTGCGCTGCGTGGAATCCACACCCTTGATCTGCACCATCTCCATCTCCGCCGAGCTGCCCTCCTCCATGTAGACCTCCGTCACCGGGTTGAGGATGCGCTTGCCGTTCCCGTCGCCGGAGCCGTAGTGCTTCTCCACATAGCGGATATGGGCGTTCTTCCCGACAAAGAAGCGGTGTACGCCGTCGTGCTCGGAATCCTGCGAGCCGCAGTTGTCGATGCCGCAGCCCGCTACGATGAGCACATCGCTGTCCTCCCCGATGTAGAAATCGTTGTAGACCGTCTCCTTCAGGCCGCTCTCACTGAGCACGACCGGGATGTGGACGCTCTCGTGCTTCGTGCCGGGCTTGATGCGGATGTCGATGCCGCTGACATCGGTCTTGCTCTGGATGTCGATATTCGCCGTCGTGCTCCTGCCCACGGAGGTCCCGTTGGCACGGAAATTGTACGCTCCCTCCGGAACGTCATGGAGGTCTGCGACCTCACGCAGCAGCCGAAGCTGCACCGGATCCATCTTTACCATATTGCTCACTCTCCCTTATTCTGCCATCCGGCAGGTGCTGACCGCCGCTTCCGTATGCAGGATCTGCGGCAGGATCTCGTCGCGTGTGCCCTGCTTGGTGACATGCCCGTCCGCGAGGACGATGATCTCGTCGGCGATGTTCAGGATGCGCTCCTGGTGCGAGATGACGAGGATCGTGCGGTCAGAGTCCGCCTGCTGCATGTGCTCGAAGATGGTGATGAGGTTCTGGAAGCTCCACAGGTCGATCCCGGCCTCGGGCTCGTCAAAGACGGCAACACGGGGCTTGCGGGCAAGCACGGTGGCGATCTCGATGCGCTTGAGCTCGCCGCCCGAGAGGGAGGCATTGACCTCGCGGTGGATATAGTCCTTGGCGCATAGTCCCACCTTGGACAGGTAGGAGCAGGCGTCGGAAACAGAAAGCTGCTTGCCGGCGGCAATGCGCAGAAGGTCGAGCACGGTCAGTCCCTTGAAACGCACCGGCTGCTGGAAGGCAAAGCCGATGCCGAGCCGGGCGCGTTCGGTGATGCTCCGTTCGGTGATGTCCTCCCCGTCGAGCAGGATCTGCCCCGCATCGGGGCGGACGATCCCGGCGATGATCTTAGCCAGCGTGGACTTGCCGCCGCCGTTCGGACCGGTGATGACGATGAATTTGTGCCGTCCGAGCGTCAGGCTGATGTCCCGGATGATCTCCTTGTTGGCGCCGTCATTGTCGGCACTGAAGGCAATGTTTTTCAGTTCAAGCATGTTGGGTTCTCCTTGAATTTGGGATCAGTTATATAAATATTATATAACAAAAAGGGGCATCTGTCAAGGGGAGCGCCCGGGAACTGCAACCATTTGATACCAATTTGTTATTGCATTTTGCTGCCGGATGTGCTATCATAACTAATGGAACCGGTCCCGTGCCGGAAATATCAACAGGAGGCTGTACAAGCTATGAAACAACACATCACAATTCTTGCCCTGCTCACCTCGCTCCTGATGCTGACTGCCTGCGGGCGCACTATCGAGAACAGCAGCACCGCAGAGGATGCTGCACAACAGGCCACACAGTCCGCAAGCGATGCAGAGAACAGCGAAGACACCGCAGAAGAGACATTGAACGAAACGGACGAAGAAACGGATGCCGAGACAGTCGAGGAAGCCGCTGACGAGACTTCCCCCGAAGCCGCGGCCGAGACAGCCGAGGAAACCGCTGCCGAGACACCCGAGGAAACCGAGGCCGAAAAAGCCGCTGAAACCGAGGCCGAGACCGTCACCGAAACCGCCGCCGCACAGACAGAAGCGGCCACGGAGGAAATGAACGGCGCACCGGATTCGGATTTTGCGTCCATTGCCGGGGACTGGTACATCGACGGCGACCCGGCGCAGGGGCTCCTCCATCTCGAAGCCGACGGCACCTTCAAGAGCTACCGTCCCGAGGGCTTCCTGGAAGCATCGGGTGAGATCCGCTATGAGGCCGAGGAGATCGAGGGGACGACCAATTACTGGTACCGCCTCTATGACAACGGCGGCGAATACTTCCTGGGCTTTGCCGATGACGGCAGCAGTGTCAAGACCGATCTCTATGTCGGGAACGGTGCGACGCCGCATTATCAGAAATTCGGCGTGGGCGGCATCCTCGATGACGGACGCGGCCCGGGCGAGGAATTTGTCGGCACATGGGGCTGCGGCCGTGCGACCCTGGAGATCACGCAGCAGACCGATACGGATTTCCATGCCACGATCTGGTGGTCGGACAGTGCCGCCGCGCATGTGGAGTGGGAGTATCCGCTGACCTATCGGGACGGGAAGCTGGTCTGCACCGGCAGCGCCTCCAAGACCTATGTGGAGTACGCCTCTCCGGACGCCGAGCCTGAGAAAACGGTGGAATACACCGACGGCAGCGGTGAATTTTCCATGCAGGGAGCGGGCGTTGTCTGGAATGACCTCACTGAGCACAGCGGCAATGACATGGTGTTCAATAACACCCTCCCGGAGTGAGCGGCCGGTTTCCCGGGAAGGAAAAAACCGCATTCGACATCATTTTTCAAAGCCGCAGGGGGGGGAGAGGTTTGAAAGATAAGGCAAACCATGCGAAAAACTGACCCTCTTGGCGACTCCGTCTAAAATTCCACAGCAGCCGGGGCGAAATTTGCAGCAAGGCTGCCAATTGACAAAACGGGACGTTTGGAGTATACTGATTACAGAAACAGCAAGGGCGCTGAAGCGATGCCGCAGGGCATGTGCTTCGGTGCCCTTGCTGTTTTGCGGGGATGGTACCGCCCCGAACCCATAGAGAGAGGATTGAGATGTATGGATGTCAAGGACGTATTACAAGCGGTCGATTCGGAGGTATTCGGTATCTGGTACCTGATCGGCGCCGCACTCGTATTTTTCATGCAGGCCGGCTTTGCCATGGTCGAAACGGGCTTCACCCGTGCCAAGAATGCGGGCAATATCATCATGAAGAACCTGATGGATTTCTGCATCGGTACGGTCGTGTTCATCCTGCTCGGCTTCGGACTGCTCCTCGGTGAGGATGCCCTCGGCGGCTTCTTAGGCCTTCCGACCCTCGGGATCTTCACGGATTATGCAGGCTTTGACTGGCCAAACTTCGTATTCAATCTGGTGTTCTGTGCCACCACCGCGACCATCGTGTCCGGTGCCATGGCAGAGCGTACCAAGTTTTTATCCTACTGTATCTATTCTGCCGTGATCTCCGGCGTCATCTACCCGATCGAGGCACACTGGATCTGGGGCGGCGGCTGGCTCGCACAGCTTGGCTTCCATGATTTTGCAGGCTCCTGCGCCATCCACATGGTCGGCGGTATCTCCGCCCTCATCGGTGCAGCGATGGAAGGTGCCCGCATCGGCAAATTCCGCCGTGACAAGGACGGCAAGGTCACCAAGGTCATGGCCATCCCCGGTCATAACCTGACCATCGGCGCACTCGGCTGCTTCATTCTCTGGTTCGGCTGGTACGGCTTCAACGGCGCTGCCGCCACCTCCGGCGGACAGCTCGCGAGCATCTTCGTTGCGACCACCATTGCTCCCGCCATCGCCACCGTGACCTGCATGATCTTCACCTGGCTCAAGTACGGCAAGCCCGATGTGTCCATGTGTCTGAACGCCTCCCTGGCGGGCCTGGTCGGCATCACCGCCGGCTGTGACGTGATGGATGCGGCCGGCAGCGCCATCGTCGGCATCGTCTCCGGACTGCTGGTGGTCTTCGGCGTATGGCTGCTCGACCATGTGCTCCATGTGGACGACCCGGTCGGTGCAGTGGCCGTGCATATGATGAACGGCATCTGGGGCACCTTCGCCGTGGGACTGTTTGCCACGAGCAGTGTGCCCGGCAATGAGATAAACGGTCTGTTCTACGGCGGCGGCATGGGCCAGCTCGGCCTGCAGTGTCTTGCCATCCTGACCGTGGGTGCCTGGACGGCCGTCACGATCAGCCTGACCTTCCTTGTCATCAAAAAGACCATCGGTCTGCGTGCCTCTGCGGAGGAGGAGATCATCGGTCTGGATCTGACCGAGCACGGTCTGGCAAGCTCCTATGCGGACTTCGCGCCCGCTGCGGACACCATGCTGAAGATGACACGGGATGCCGACCGTCATCGTGTGGACCGCACGGAGGTGCGCCATGCACTCGGTGCCGACGGCGACAAGATCGCCTCCCCCGTATCTCCCGCACCCGCACCGGCAGCGCCTGCACATGCCGGGACTGCCAAGCTCACGAAGCTCTCGATCGTCTGCCGTCAGGGCAAGCTTGAGGAGCTCCAGGCAAATCTGGCTGCTGTGGGCATCGACGGTATCACCGTGACACAGGTGCTCGGCTACGGCACACAGCTTGGCCATACGGCTTACTACCGCGGCGTCAAGCAGGAGCTGCCCAGCCTCCATCCGAAGGTCAAGGTCGAGGCAGTCATCACCAAGGTGCCTGTGGAAACGGCACTCGAGGCCGCCAGAAAGTCCCTGTATACCGGTAAATTCGGCGACGGCAAGATCTTCATCTACGATGTGGAGGATGTTGTCAAGGTCCGTACCGGTGAGCGCGGCTATGATGCCCTGCAGGCTTCTCCGGAAACGCCGGAGGCATAAGGATCTGCCAGCTACATTCCCTACATAAAGGCGTGAAGCCATCCGCTGTGAAAAGCGGGTGGCTTTATGCTCTTGGCTCTTGCAAAATCCCTCCCCATCTGGTATAATAGAAGCAGCACTGCACGGAGGAGGGGAGATCCATGGAGGATTGTGAGCACTGCGCCTACTACAGCTACGATGAGGAATGGCAATGCTATGTCTGCGAGGTCAATATGGACGAGGACGAGTATTCCCGCCTGCTTGCGGGCCATTACAAGCGCTGTCCGTATTTCCGGGACGGGGACGAGTACCGGATCGCACGAAAGCAGTAGACCTCCCCGGGAAAAGCAAAGCGCATCCGGTCATGTACCGGATGCGCTGTTGTCTTTATAGTACAGCAGGCAGTGGCAGTAGCCCTCAAAATCGGGATCGGCGATCTGTTCGCGGAACTCCTTGCACATGCACTTGGTATCCTCCGTGCGTTCAAGACGGCACGGGCAGTAGCCGCCGGTCGCCTTGAGTCCCTCACGGATCTGCTGTACGATCTCCCTGTCCTCGTTCAGGCGTACCATCAGAGCGTACCGCCGTTTTTGCGGAAAAGCTCAGTCACCGCTGCGGCATCCCGCAGGCCCGTTACGCTCTCCACGGCCTGTCCGTCCTTGAACAGGATCATCGTCGGAATGGCAGAGATGCCAAAGCGCATGGCCAGCTCCCGGCAGTCATCCACGTTCACCTTGCCGATGCGCAGCGACGGATGCGCCTCATCCACCTCATGGAGCACATCCCCCTGCAGGCGGCACGGACCGCACCAGGTCGCCCAGAAATCCACCAGGATCGGCTCGGCACCGCCGATGGCCTCCTCAAAATTCTTCGTGTCAAGTGTCTGGATCATTGTCCCATCCTCCTTTTTTGAAAGTATGGCACGCAAACGTGCCGTATATACAAACATGCCGGCATAGGTCCACCCCTTATGCCGGCATGTGTATTGGCGGATAGCTTATTCAGCAGCCTCGTCCTCATCAGCTGCATCATCAGCAGCGTCATCGGCAGCAGCGTCATCAGCCTCAGTATCGGCATCGCCGTCCTCGGCAGGTGCTGCATCGCCGTCCATACCGGAAACGGTGAAGTTGACCTCGACCTTGGTCCAGGACTTGAAATCATCCACGTTTACGACCTGTGCGGAGTACTCGGAGCAGATGTCCAGTGCATTGCCGTCGGCATCATACAGTGCGCCGTCGATGGTGCGGGCATCCTGGGAGGGCTCGCTGACCCAGCTGTTGTACAGGTTGGTACGGGTCACAACGCCGTCATCGGTGGAGGTGTAGTTCTTGGCGGTCATCTCGATCTCCTTGCCGTCGATCACAATGCTGTCCACGGTGATGATGGCACCCGGGCAGGAGTTCTCGCCGTCCTCGATCATAACAGCCAGGAAGCCCAGACCGGAGGGAGTGTACTCGCCGTTCGGATCGCCCGTGGTGTCATAACGGAAGCCGTTGGTGTCGGCATTGACGCTGACGGTGTAGGAGCCGTTGCCGGTGATGTCGGCCAGGCCTGCATCATAGGAGAGCATGTAGCCGTCCTTTTCGGCGCTGCCCCAGTACTGGATCCACCACTGCTCGTCAACGATGGCCAGATATGCCTGACCGGCCTCGGCAGTGTAAGCCTCTTCAAACTGTACCTCCTCTGCGGGAGTCACTTCTACTGCATTGCCCTCATCGTCATCCTCGTCTGCATCGGCGTCTGCATCAGCGTCAGCGTCTGCATCGGCATCAGCATCAGCGTCCGCATCCGCAGCAGAATCGGCTGCACTCTCCGGTGCGGCATCAGCCGGGCTGTCCGTGGTGGAGGTGCTGCCGCCGCCGCAGGCAACGAATGCGCCGCAGACCATCATGGTAGCCAGAAGGCATGCAAGATACTTCTTCATTTTCATCATAAAACCCTCATTTCTCGTTTTTGCGCCGGAACACGGTCCGGCTTTAAGACGGTGTACCCGGGATCCGGGCACATGCTCAACACTTTAATGATACACGATTTTTAAAAAAAGTGCAAGATACGAAATACCTAAACTTTGCAGTGCAATCCGCGCCCGGCTTGTGGGAATCCCACAAAACCGATAGATCCGGCACTTACTGCGCATCCGAGAGCGCACACAGCTCCTCGAAGCTCTCCTCGGAGCGGGTACGGGCCTCCTCGAGCGCCGCGCAGACCTCCTGCATTTTCTGGTAATCCGTGCAGATCTCCGGCTCCGTGAGGCGGGTCTCGAGCTGTGCGATCTCCTCCTCGAGCGACTCGATGAGCGCCTCAAGCTCCCGGATGCGGCTGCGCCTGGCGGCATCCGCACTGCGCTGCGCCTTCGAGCGGTGGGAGGCCACCTGCTGCTTTTTCTCCTGCGCGGCAAGCAGCTGCTTTGCCTGCATAGCCGCCGCTGCCTGGGCGCGTTCCTTCGCCTTGACCTCGAGATAGGCCTCGAAGCCGTAGGGGTGCAGGATCACGCCCTCCGGGGTGAGCTCGAGCAGCTGCGTGGCCAGACGCCGGAGCAGATACCGGTCATGCGAGACGAACAGGAGCGTCCCCGTGTACGCATCGAGCGCCTCCTCAAGGACCTCCTTCATGGGCAGGTCCAGGTGGTTGGTCGGCTCATCGAGGAGCATCACATTGGCGTTCTCGAGCATCAGAAGTGCAAAGCAGACCCTTGCCCGCTCACCGCCGCTCAAAGCGGAAATGCGCTTGAACACGTCCTCCCCGGTGATGCGCACCTGTCCTAAGATGCTGCGGATCTCCCCGTCGAGCATGGCGGGGAAGCGGTCGTGCAGCTCGTCGAGCACGGTGTTGTCCGGGTCGAGGTTGGTGCTCTCCTGGTCAAAATATCCCGTGCGGATGTTCTTGTTCCAGCGGATGAGTCCCTCGTGGGGGAGGAGGTTCAGGAGCTCCTTGAGCAGCGTGGACTTGCCGATGCCGTTTGCGCCGATGATGCCGAGCTTCTCACCGCGACGCACCTCGAAGGAGACGTGCCCGAGGAGCGTGCGCCGGGCAGAACCCTCGCCGACGCTGATGTCGGCATCGCGCACCTCCAGGACATCCAGGGGCGGCTCGACCTCGTAGGAAAAGCGCAGCGCTGCACGCTTGACATGGGTCACGGGCTTCTCGATGCGCTCCATGCGGTCGAGCTGCTTCTGGCGGCTCTTGGCACTCTTGGAGGTCGAGGCGCGGGCCATGTTCCGGGCCACATAGTCCTCGAGCTTGGCAATCTCCTTCTGCTGGAGGGCGTATTCCTTCTCCTGGCGCTCGACGGCCGCCGCCTTCTGGACGGTATAGGCGGAATAGCTGCCCTTGTAGCGGGTCAGGCGGCCGTTTTCGATCTCGCAGATGGAGCTGCACAGCTTATCGAGAAAATACCGGTCGTGGGACACGATCAGGAGCGCACTGCGGCAGCCCTGGAGGTAGTCCTCGAGCCAGGTGATGGTCTCAAAATCGAGGTGGTTGGTCGGCTCGTCGAGGATGAGAAGGTTGGGCGACTCGAGCAGGAGCTTGCACAGGGCAAGGCGTGTTTTCTCGCCGCCGCTGAAGCTGCATGTCGGCCGGTCAAAGACCTCCTCGGGGAAGCCCATGCCGAAGAGCACCGTGCGGATGCGCACGTCGATCTCATACCCGCCGTTTGCCTGGAACCACGCGGACAGCCGGTCATATTCGCCGGCATGTGCCATGCTGCCGCTCTGCATCTCCTCTTCATAGCGGTGCATGGTCTCCTGCGCCTCGATGAGCGCGGAAAAGACGCTGCGCATCTCCTCCCGGACGGTGAGGGCGGAGTCGAGCGCGGCCGACTGTGCCAGATACCCCACGGAGGTCTTGGCGGCACGGATGATCTGGCCGTCACCCTCCTCGAGGTGGTCCGGCAGGAGCTCCCCGAGCAGGATGCGCAGCAGCGTGGATTTTCCGCAGCCGTTGGCACCGATGAGCCCGATCCGGTCCTGGTCCTCGATCTGCAGATCGATCCCGGAAAAGAGCGGCACGCCGTTATAGATCTTATGGACATTCACTGCCTGGAGCAGCATAGCATCACCTCAAAAACGTTTCTTGTCCTATTATAGCAGAAAGCGGGCCGCTTGTCAAATCGGGAGGCAAAAAGCTCCCCCGGTCGCACGGGGGAGCAAAAGCACAGATCGTCAGCGCAGCAGCTGCTGCCGCAGGAGCGTCAGGTCGATGACATTGATGCGCCCGTCGCCGCTCAGGTCAGCCATGGGTCGGTTGAGGACATCCCTTTCCCTGCAAAGGCATTTTTGCAGGGAAACGAGATCGGACACCGATACGGTGCCGTCGGCATCCACATCGCCCGGCAGGTCCGTGAGGATGCGGACGTAAGTATTCTGTCCCCCGTTGTAAAAGACGGCATAATCCCCGTCACCGCTGATGCTCGTCTCGGGAGCGGCGGTATTGGCCCAGCCTAA
Source organism: Oscillospiraceae bacterium (assembly GCA_017460955.1). GTDB lineage: Bacteria > Bacillota > Clostridia > Oscillospirales > Ruminococcaceae > UBA3855. The sequence goes on along the minus strand of JAFTZY010000069.1, from coordinate 30,444 downwards.
GCCGTTGGGGAGATACATATTTTCCGTGATCTCCATAAAGCGTTCGCCGAGGGTCAGGGTATGCAGGGAAAGGCAGCCTGTGAACAACTCCGGCGAATAGGTGACACCAGAGGTATCAAAGCCTGACAGATCGAGTGTGCTCAGTCCGATGCAATCCCGGAACATGTAGGACATGTCCCTGACATTCGCCGTGGAAAAGCCGGACACATCGAGTGCGGTCAGACCGGAGCAGCCGGAAAACATCAGGGACATATCCGTTACATTCGAGGTGTCAAAGCCCGAAACATCGAGCGTTGTCAGGCTCCGGCAGTCACGGAACATGAGATCCATCGATGTCACGCCGGAGGTATCAAAGCCGGTGACATTGAGTGCCGTCAGGCGGGGGCAGGTGGCAAACATCCCTGACATACCCGTGACCTTTGCGGTATCAAAGCCTGCGGCAGCGAGGGAGACAAGGCTTTCACAATGGTCGAACATGTAGGACATATCCGTTACGCTGGACGTATTAAAGCCTGAAAGGTCAAGAGCGGCGAGCGCAGTACATTCCCGGAACATGGAATTCATATCCGTAACGCAGGAGGTATCGAATCCGGACACGTCAAGTGAGCCAAGCGCAGTGCAGCTATAGAACATACCCCCCATATCCGCCACATGCGAGGTATCGAAGCCCGTGACATCAAGTGCAGTCAGGCTGCGGCAGTCCCTGAACATCCCGGACATATTTGTCACCTGTGAGGTGTCAAAGCCGGAGACATCCAGCGTCGTCAGGTGTTCGCATCCGGAGAACATCCCGCTCATATCCGTTACATTTGAGGTATCAAAGCCCGTGACATCCAGATCGGTAAGGGAGCTGCAGCTGCCGAACATCGCCTTCATATCCGTGACTCCCGATGTGTCAGCGCCGGAAAGATCAAGATAGGTAAGTCCTGTGCAGCCCATGAACATATAGCTCATATCGGTCACATGTGAGGTGTCCGCATACTTCAGATCGGCGGCTACGAGATTGGCCCACAGGGGCATGTCCCCGTATTCATTGTATTTGCCGAACAATCTGCTGCAATCCTCCGGCAGTACGGTGCCGGGCTGTGCGGTGATGCTGAGGACCGTTTCCGGGTCGAGCGCATCCAGCGCCTCCCGTGAGACATCCCCATGCAGCGTAAGTGTCCCTGTCTGCGCATCAAAGGTGTAGCAGTCTCCTTCCTCTGCATGCGCCGTCAGCACCGCCTCCCGGAGCACGGGCAGCTCCGATGTGGCGGGCAGTCCCAGCATACACAGTGCCAGCATGGATGCAAGCATTCTTCGTTTCATACGGATCCCTCCTGATACATAAAGTTATATCTAATTATAACAAATATTTCCTGCCCTGTCAAGGAAAAACCGCCGCGCTTCTGACAGCACGGCGGCATTGGCTTATTGTTTTGCCCGCTCACACACGATGGTGACCATCTCTCCGACATTCTTCATGCCGCTGACCTCCTTCATGGTAAAGCGCATGCGGAAGGCCTTCTCCACGGCACCGATGAGGTTGATGTGCTCCAGGCTGTCCCAATCCTCAATGTCGGCAGCGGTCGTGCTCTCCGTCAGTTCGATGTCCTCGTCATCGAACACGTCCCGGAATACCTGCGTCAGCCGCTTCAATACGTCCTCTCTGTTCATACTGTTACCTCCTTCTTAATTTCGATCACATGGTTCTGATATGTATATCCGGCTGTGGGCAGCTCCCAGACTGTGCTGCCGTCCTCCTTCGAGGAGACGAGCGTAAAGCCGAAGCTCCCGTACAGCTCCCGGACCATGCCGTTCTTGGCAGTGGGGAAATAATACCCCACGATGCGCCGCAGACCGCGCTGCCTTGCCGCATCGACCAGCGCATCGAGCATGGCATGCTCCATGTCCCGCTTGAGCACCCGGCAGCTCATGAGCCACAGCTCCATGTGCAGAGCGTCCCCCTCGATGCGGCCGATGACTACGGAGACGATGCCGTTGTCGCCGAATTTGTCCGTGAGCCTGCCGTAGAGCCGGATGTGGGTGCTGCTTGCCGCCACGGCCTCCATCTCGGAGAGCGTGTAGCGCTTTGTCGTCAGGTTGAACTGGTTGCTCTTGTTGGTCAGCTGCGTGATGCGCGGCAGGTGGACCGGGTCAAAATCCCGGATCTCGGCCCGCATGGCAAGGCTTCTGAGGAAGTCCGTGTAGGACGCAAACTGCCGCTGCGCCTCGCTTCGCTTTGCATTTGCCTTATACATCTGCGCACGCTTTGCATCATCCTGCGTGAGCTGCGTGACCTCGAAATATCCGCTGCGGTCGAGGCGGAGGATGCAGTCCTCCACGGAATCGAAATCCACGACCGCCGTGCCGGGCAGCTGCGTGCGCACGATCTCCCGTTCGGCAGGGTTGTCATCGAGGAACACAAAGCTCTCCGGCAGCAGCCCGAGCGTGTCCGCCATATCCAGAAGGTTCTGGGATTTCGGTTCCCAGTTGGCGCGGATGATCGTGAAATCGTCCGGCCGCAGGACGCCGTCCGGATGATTTAGGCCGTCGATGGCGTTGTCATGGTCGTTCTTCGAGCACACCGCCAGCAGGACGCCTAAGTCCTTGTGCGCCTTGATATAGCCCTGGAGCTGTGCATAGGCCTGTCCGACGCTGGTCTCCTGTCCGATCTCCAGCCCCGCCTGCCCGTCATCGCCGATCACGCCCCCCCAGAGGGTGTTGTCAAGATCGACCGCCAGCACCTTCTTGTTCCTGCCCATGAGCGAGCAGATGATGTTGGAGAGGTTGTATGCAAATTCCGGGATCGCCGGCACGGCCAGCGCGTACTTGTACAGGTGCCAGTAGGACGGCTCGAGCCATTTGTCGAGCCCGTAGCAGGCCGACAGATAGGCGATGTCGTGGATGTAGAAATTCTGATGCGATGCCGCATAATCATAGAGCTTCACATTGAGCCGGGTGAGGAAGTCGATGCGCCCCTGCGGACAGCCCGCCTCGCGGTTGCCCATGAGGCGCGTGAGCGGCAGCTCGAAATTGTTCTGGATGATCGGGCATCCGTAGACGGCATGCAGCCGCTCCCACATCTGCTTAAAATGCCGGTAGGTCTCCGTGAGCTTGTGCGCGCAGACCTCCGGCGGGTCCCCGGGGAGGGGGAAGTCCTGCACATTGCGGGCGGAGGTGTGGAGGAAGATGAGCTCGGGGGAAAAGCTTTCGAGCGAGGGATTCTCAAACATCGCATCGTTCCAGTACTGGGCATATTCGGATTCCCAGAACGTGGGGATGATCCCGCGGTTGCGCAGAAAGAGCTCGAGCATCTTCACGATGTCGCTCGTGGTCGAGCCGCCGAGTACCGCGATGCGAAGCGGTGTGCCGCCGGCCTCCTCCTCCCTGAGACGCCGCAGCAGCTTTCTTCTCGAGCGCAGCACGGCATCGCTGTCAAACGGATAGCATAGTTCCTGGAGCATACGCGCTTCCCTCCTTGGGATGGACATATGAGGCAGGATCGTGCTCCTGCCTCATATGGGTCATTGATCTTTGATGGTCCGGAGCTTGGCGGAATTGCCGCCCGTCGCGCTGAACGTGTTCATCGCAAAGAGCAGATCCGTCACGCCGTGCTCCTGTAAAAAGGTGACGGCATTGGGCTTGAAATAGCGCATGTCGATGACCCAGATCTCCTCGAAGGAGGAGGTCAGGCACGGCACGAGCGCATTGCCGTAGCTGTCCTTGATGATGGCGAGGACCCGGCCGTTACGGCAGTCGGTGGTCACATGGGTGATGCGTTCATCGCCGCCCATGAACACCAGGTACCAGCTCGACGGGGCAACGTTGTCGAGGTTCAGCAGGAGACTTGCCTCCCGCTCATTGGTCATGTCGATGTCGTAATAGGTCGTGGTGTAGTCGTTTTGCGGGACATAGTAGGTGAAATCCTCGGGATTGTTTTTGAGTGCGGCCACATTGGTATAGCCGTAGAGCGTCCCCACATACCCCTCCTTGACGACGGTCTCATACTCCGAGAGCGGCGGGAAGGGGACACCGGCGGCCTCGGCGAAGCTTTCGGCTGCATAATAGGCGCCGAGCGGCTGCCAGTGGTGATCGGTCCTGGAATATATGGCCTCGGCTGCATGGGGCAGCAGGGCATTGTACGCATCGACGGGGGTCACATCCTGCAAAAAGCTGTTGATGTGGTCGATGTTCTCCGTCTCGCTTGCCGAGGAGGAAGCGTACTTCTTCGGCAGGTAGAAGCTCACCGCCGTGGGGGCGACCAGGGAATACACATGCACATCGCTGCCGAGCGCGGCCTTGTATTCGTTCAGGGTCTGCGCATACTCCTCGCCCCTGGCAAGGTTGCCGCCGTAGAGCATGATCCCGCGGTCCTTGACAACAAGGATGTTATTGGCGATCTCGCCGTCGGCATCCTCAAGGTCCTCCATAGTGGGCGCTTCGGTCGGTGCCTCCGTAGGAACGGCAACGGACGCCGCGAGGGGCGCTGCCTGGGTCTCGGCGTGCTCGTCCTGTGTGGGCGCCTGCGTTTCAATGGCAACGCTCTGTGCAGCGGGCTGCGTCTCGGGCTGCTCCGCGGTGACCTGTACCTCCGTGGGGGGCCGGCCGACCAGAACGACATCCCCGTCGTAGGGGACGCCCAGGCTTGCCCGGAAATCGGAGATGAAGCCCTTGAAGGTGCTGCGCATCGGGACGGTATCGTTGAAAAACTGTGCAAATTCCGAGGTAAAGCTCCCGTCGAGGTAGGAAGAGATGCTGAATTTTGGCGCTTTGGCAAGCGAACGGTTCTCCTCGGTGGATTCCGTCGGGCGCTTGCCGAAAAGCATAAAGCCGGTGAGGACGGTGATGACGGCAAGCAGGGTCAGCACATGGAAGTGCATGAGCCTGCGGTCAAGCCGGCGGCGGTCCGCCTCCGGATCGGGGACGGCAACGTCGATCTCGGTCTGCCGTTCCACTCCCCTGAATTCTGCCATGTCGGCGCCTCCTTCGTTTGAAGATCTGTATTCCTGATCAGAGAACTTAGACAGGCTCTTAGAAACGGTAATACAGGAAAGGTTGTGTGGTCGCATCCACGAGCAGGATGCTGCTGAGCACGAGCAGGGCCGCACACAGTACGGTCCCGGTCACGGAGACCGCCGTCCTGGCAGCGGGGGAGCGCTGTGCGATGCGGGCGGGCAGCTCGAGCAGCGGGAAGGTGCAGATCACGGCAGCGATGAGCAAGAACAGGTTGTTCGCCGCGGACATCTGCTCGGTCTGCGAAAGAAAGCCGTTGGCATTGAAAAGCGAGATGTTCCGGAAGAACAGCCCGAGCTTTGCAGTATCCTCAAAATAGAAGATGCCAAAGCCGATGATGATGACGAGCTTGTTGTACACATGGCGCAGCCACAGCGGGATACGGCGCATCTTCTTTTTGCCGATCCTCGTCTCGATAAGGATGAACAGGCCGTAGTACAGGCCCCACAGGATGTAGTTCCAGCTCGCACCGTGCCAGATGCCTGTACACAGCCACACAAGGCCGAGACTGAGGTACTTGTTGCGGATGCCGAACACGGGCAGGGGCAGCAGGTAATCCCGGAAGAAGCTCCCCAGGGAGATGTGCCAGCGCTGCCAGAATTCCGTGATGTCCTTGCACAGGAACGGATGCCGGAAGTTCTCGTCAAAATGAAAGCCGAACAGTCTGCCCAGACCGATGGCCATATCCGAATAGCCGGAAAAGTCGAAATAAATGTACAGCGAATACACGATCACGCCGTACCAGGTACCCGCAATGCTCAGTGTATCCAGGTCCCCGCCCAGAAAGTCGTCCACGATGCGGTAGAGCTGGTCGGCAAGGATGACCTTTTTGGCCAGTCCCACGACAAAGCGCGTCAGTCCGGAGGAGAGGTCCTCGAGGGTCGTGGCACGGCTGCCGATCTCCTCGGCGATCGTGCGGTAGCGGACGATGGGTCCTGCGATGAGCTGCGGGAACAGGCAGACATACAGGAGGAAGCGCAGGGGACTTCGCTGCGGCTCCACGGTCTCCCAGTAGCAGTCGATCACATAGGACATGACCTGGAAGGTGTAGAAGCTGATGCCGACCATCTGCACGATATGCGGCACGGGAAATCCGGTGCCGAACAGGGCGTTGATGTTCTCCATGAGAAAGCCGCTGTATTTGAACACACCGATCATGCCGATGTTGTACACAAGACTGAACGCAAGGCTGGCCTTCCGCATGCCCTGTCCCCGCGTGGAGGCACACCCGAGCCCGCAGACATAGTTGACCGCCGCACTCAGCAGCAGGTAAATGATCCGGGTCGGCTCCCCCCAGGCATAGAACAGGAGGGAAAAAATGACCAGGACAATATTTCTGTCCCGGATGCTCTTGACCGCCGCGTAACAGATCAGGCACAGCGGCAGGAATAGATATAGAAAAATCAGACTGGAAAAGATCATGGATCGGCCGCCTCTTGCTCTCTTTTGTTTCTTTCTCTCTCTTGGACTGTACCTGGATGCTGCGACGGAATACAGCGGATAATCAAGCACATCCGCGTGATTTCGACATCCTGGAACAGCCCGTACCTTTATTGTACACCATTTCTCTTTTTTCTGCAATAGCAAATTAAAGCCAGATGAAATTTCAGCGTTTTGCACATTTTTCGCTTCCGGCTTTTGATGTTTTCCACAAAATGTGATGATGCGTTGAAATTTGGTCTTCTATTATATTTTTTTATGAAAAACGCGGCTTCGGAGAATGCGGGAGCATTTCCGGGGAAATCCGTTTTCCATGACGGAAGTTTTACAGCAGCCCTTGTAAAATCTGTCGGAATATGGCTACAATAGAATTATACCGGATCAAAATCTGATGAACGGGGGGGCATTCTTATGTCAAAGGGGGAACCGGATAAGCGGGATACGATTGAATGCCTTGGTTGTCGGGAGGGTACGGCAAGAGAAAAAGCACAAGTGATATGGGAGCTGAGGTATGAACATAGAGTAGGTCTGCTCACTGACATTGCCGGGATTCCCCGCAGTACCTACTACTATTACAGCAAGCCGTTTGAGGATCCGAAGCCGGATAAGTACGCCGAAAACAAAGCACGGATTCGCAAAATATATGATGACAGCAATGCGCGGTACGGTCATCGCCGCAGCACGGCAGAGCTCCGAAAAACACATAAGATCAATCACAAGACTGTTCTTCTTGAGTACCGTCCCTCATCCGCTGCATAATGCTGCAAAGCGACCAAGCTCGTCGCTCAGTCGCTTTGCACACTGTTTTCTATTGTTCTTTGTCTAACTTTTGGGAGTCAGTTCAGACTTACACTTGGTATATCTCTATTATACCACATTGTCTAACAAAAGGGGAGCATTTCAAAATCTCAGGGCTTAACTGCTTTTCATTCCGATAGAATATACGCGGATCAATGTCAATGTGAATTTGAATTTGATTTTGCCGGTCCGGTTGGTTTTTAAATGTGTTTGAAGGAAATCCTTCTTTACATACAGATCATTCTGATAACTTGACGGATGCTCAAACGCCAGGATTTGCTCCCCATCGATTTGATAGTATCCTGATGCTCCACGCAGTTCCCACCAACCTTGCATGGAGTGTAAGCGGTCGTTTGTTTCATCAGTCCCCCCCGGGGAAGCGGATCGGCAAGCCGGGTGCCTGCCCTGATCCGTCATGATATCCTCTCCGCCCATAAGACAGGCCGGCCTGTCACGGGCAGAGATTTTGTGCGTGAGCAGGAAGCCGCTCACGGCATTTGCAGAGCATCAGACAGGCAGGGACTCCACCCAAGCCTTCAGCTCTGCCGTCGATGCATGGCGGAGCACCTTGCCCTCGATGAGCCTGGTATCCGCGGCGACACTGCCCCGCAGTGCCTCTGCTGTTCCGCCGATGCCGCTGCCGCCGGAGGTCGCAAAGAGGATGACCGTCTTTCCGGAGAAGTCATAGCTCTCGAGGAACGTGTTGATGATCGTCGGTGCGGTATACCACCAGACGGGGAAGCCTACGAAAATCGTGTCATATGCCGCGATATCGGCATCGGTGTCCGCAAGTGCCGGGCGGGAGGACTTGTCGCTCATCTCCACGCTGCTGCGCGACTGCTTGTTCTGCCAGTTGAGATCGGCAGAGGTGTAGGGGACTGCCGGCCGGATCTCGTACAGGTCGGTACCTGCCGCTTCTGCTAAGGTTTTGGCTGCCCTTGCGGTCTTACCGCTTGCTGAAAAATAGGTGACTAATGCTTTGCTCATGATGATACCTCCATTTTTTATTGCAGCTTTCCATAATCCGCATCCGAGACCGCCTCGCACCACTCCGTCTTTCCGTCCTCGCCCGGAATTTCCAGTGCAAGGTGGGAGAACCAGGAATCTGGCGCAGCACCATGCCAGTGCTTGACCTCGGCGGGGATGTTGATGACCGTGCCGGGCGTGAGCTCCTGCGCTTCCTTGCCCCACTCCTGATAGTACCCGCGTCCGCCGACACAGATGAGCATCTGACCGCCGCCGCTTTTTGCATGGTGAATATGCCAGTTGTTGCGGCAAGCGGGCTCAAAGGTCACGTTGAAAACGGGAACCTGCGCAGTGGAAAGCGGTGCAAGGTAGCTCTGCCCGACAAAGAAATCGCCGTAGGGGTTCGGTTCACCGATGGGGAAGAAGAGCTCATTCTGATACCTGTCCTTGTCGGTGCGGGCAGGTGCTTCCTCGTTCCAGATGTCTTTCGCCAGCCGGAACACTGCCCAGCCCTTTGGCCAGCCGACGTACATCGTCGCATGCGTGATGATCGCCGCGATCTCCTCCTTGGTGACGCCGTGTGCCTTGGCGTTCTGTAGATGATAGGCAAGGGAGCTGTCGGTGATGCCGGACGCCATCAGCGACACCACGGTGATGATGCACTTTGTCTTGACGTCGATCGCCTGCTCGTTCCATACCTCGCCGAACAGCACATCGTCATTGAGATGCGCGAACATGGGCGAAAATGCTCCGAGCTGGTCCCTGCCTGCGGTCTGTACGATCTTTTCACTCATAATATAACCCTCCATTATGTTGTTAGCGAGAATGTGACACGCACATTTCCATCGCCAAGAATTGCTTTCAGCTCGTCCTGCGTGATATTGTCGATGTGTCCGAGCCTTGTGAAATTCCATGTATTGACATCGTAGTAGATCGTGATGTTGCTGCCGAGATACAGGATGATGTCCCCCGGCTCCGTCGTGATCTGCTCGTCATTGCGCGGCAGCGTTTCCGGCAGTGCTCCGACCTTTTCAAAGCTGCCGTAATCCTGCATATCCACTGTGACAGCGCCTTGCTTCAGAAGCGCTGCAAAAGCCTGTGCCGAGGAATTGTCGGCAAGTGTCGCCGTCAGGACGGTATCGCCGACCGTGATTTTCAGCTTCTGCGCCGCTTCCTCCAAAGGGAGGGAATCATACCACGATGACACATCGTCTTTTGTCGCACTTGCCGCAAAGCGCTTTCCTGCAAGCTGGTTGCCGATCGGCACAAGATCGGCGATATTCTGCTCGCTCGCGGCGATACCGCTGCTGCCGGAGGTGCAGAACGGGATCACCGTTTTCTCAGAAAAGTCATAGCTTTCGAGGAAGGTGTCAATGATACGCGGCTCCTCTCCCCACCAGATCGGATAGCCCAAGAAGATCGTATCATAGCCGTCAAGGGATGCAAGCGGGGACGCGATCTCCGGACGGACCGCCTTGTCGTTCTGTTCACGGTTGGCACGGCAGTCGTTCTGATACCGGATGTCCGCATCCGTATACGGCACAGCCGCTTCGATCACATAGCTGTCCGCATCAGTCAGCTCGATCAGATAGGCCGCGATCTTCTCCGTATTTCCGGTGCGGGAGAAATAGACAACAAGTGTGTCAGCATTTGCTTCGGCATGCACATCTTTCAGAACCTCACGCTTCATCAGACATAAGTCGATCACATCCCATCTGTCATCGCCGTTCAGATCGTAGGGCTTGCCTTTCAGCTCTTCCTCCGCAGGCTTCTCAAGCAGAAAACCCTGCAAATTCCGCACATCCTCTGCCGTATAGGAAACAGAACCCGCAGGTCCTGTCTCTGCGGTTGGTGCCGAAGCATTTGCACGCAGAAATACCGTCAGTGCAGTCATGCCCGCGATCAGCATCGGGAGCAGCTTGTTCATACGCTCACTTCCTCCTCATATCTTCTGATTGCCCGTACCCCAGACATGCTTGTCGTTCCGGTTTGCCGGCTTGTTCTGCGCCATCACACCGGCGAGCGCATGGGGGACATAGGGCTCCTCCAGATAGGCGTTCTCCTCCGCCGACAGCGTCAGCTCGACCGCCATCGCTGCACCTTCAATATGATGCAGCTTCGTTGCACCGACGACGGGTGCAGTCACCTTTGTGAGCAGCCACGCGAGCGAGACCTCCGTCATGGAAACACCGTGCCTCTCGGCGATTTCAGCCACCCTGCGGATGATGACCTCATCCTGCTCCTTGGTGGCATCGTACTTGAACTTTGCATAGCTGTCCTGCTCGGCTCGCTTCGAGGTCGCGCCGGGGAGCCGGGCCAGTCTCCCGCTCGCTAAGGCGCTGTACGGCGTCATCGCGATGTTGTCCTCGGCGCAGAGCATTGCCATCTCGCGCTCCTCCTCGCGGAAGATGAGATTGTAATGCCCCTGCACGCTCACAAACTTCGCAAAGCCCTCCCGCTCGGCCAGCGCATTCGCCTTGGCAAGCTGCCACGCATAGCAGTTGGAAATGCCGATGTATCGTGCCTTTCCCGCCCTGACCACGCGGCTTAATCCGTCCAGGATGTCATAGATCGGCGTGTTCCAGTCCCACATGTGATAGATGTAGAGGTCCACATAGTCCATCCCGAGGTTCTGGAGGCTCTTGTCCAGCATGCGCTCAATGTGCTGCTGTCCGCTGATCCCCGCCTCGATATCCGCAGGCGTCCGCGGCAGGAATTTCGTGGCAACGACCACCTCATCCCGCTTTGCAAAATCCCGCAGCACCCGGCCGACATACTGCTCACTCGTCCCGGACTGGTAGGCGATCGCGGTGTCAAAGAAGTTCACCCCGAGCTCCAGTCCGCGCCGGATGATCTCCCGGGAATGCGCCTCGTCGATCGTCCACGAATGCTGACCGTTTGCCGCATCGCCGAAGCCCATGCAGCCCATACAGATGCGGGACACGTTCAGGTCGGAGTTTCCGAGTTTTGTGTATTTCATATTGCACCTCCCAAAAGCTGCACCACGCATTGATAGACCATTTCATACATGCTGTGCAGCTTGAAATCCAGGTTTGCTTCTTGCATTGCATGCAGCTGTTTTTCCGTTGCGACCGAGTACGGATAGACCCCGAACAAAAACGGGAAGAACACAAAGATGAACCGCTCTCTGTCGATGTGAGGAAAGAACTTGTCGAGGCATACCCGCACCGCATCGAGCGATGCACCGTAGGCGACCTTGAACTGCGTCAGCCGTTCCGGGCGGGAATGCTCCTCCATATCATAGTGATTCATGGCGAGGAGCTTTAAGAGCTGCTTCCGCTTCTCGAGGGACCTCGCCAGCGCGTCCGCAAAATCCTCGGCGGACATCGTGCCATGCTCCGTCGAGAGCGCATGAACCTCCTCTGCCCACTGCTCATATTCCCGCTGCATCAGGGCGAGGAAAATCTCCTCCTTCGTCTGAAAGTAATTGTAGATGGACGGCCTGGAAAAGCTCGTCTCCGCGCTGATCTCACGCAGGGTGATGTCCTTGAAGCTCATGGTTTTATAGAGCTTCTCGCAGGCATTCACGATCTCCTCCCGCCGCGAAGCAGTCAGCTCGGGTGAACCCTTGGGCATAGCTTTGCCTCCTTTGCTTTATGACATCGTTTCATTATAGATAGTATAGCACAGTTCTGACACAATGTCAACAACTGGCGGAGAGATTTTTGTTTTTCAGCACTGTTCACAAAGCAGAAGTTTGATTTCACAGCAGATCACACAAAAAAGATATTCCCTGTACGCATGCGGCAGGGAATAGGAAAGGGAGATTTCCTGTTTTCTTTTATGTCATTTCCCGTAGGGAGGGACATGAAAGGAAGCGCGGTCAGAGGTGAGCGCTGTGGCGACCGACTCGTAACAAACAGAGGAGCTTCCTTATGCTTTTTTCACCACAAGGGTGGCGCAAAAGCACCCGTCCCGTATCTCCGCATAGACCTCACCGCCCATGAGCGTCATCAGGCGTTTGCAGATAAAGAGCCCCAGGCCGTTGCCCCGGATCTTTTCGGCATTCCGGCCGCGGTGGAAGCTCCCGAAGATCTGCGGCAGCTCCCGTTCATCGAGCGTGCAGCCCGTGTTCGCAACGGTGATGAGCTCGCACCCGTCCATCCTGTCAAAGCATATCCCGATGCGCCTGCCGTCGCCGTATTTGACGGCATTTTCGATCAGATTTTGCAGGCATTCCCCCAAGCGGTCGGCATCGCAGGAGAGCAGGCAGTCGTCATAGGGGGCGATGACAAATTCCGTTCCCGCCGCCTCGAGCTGCGCCGCATACCGGGCATGGAGCTTATCGATGATCCCGCGCAGGAACGCCTCGCCCTGCGTGACCTCAAAGTGCATGAAGTCCTCCCCCGCCGCCCGGGTGATCTCGCTGACGAACTGCTCGATCTCATCCGCACGCGCATGGATGCTTCTGACGGCGGCCAGACGCTTTTCCTCATCGGTGTAGAGCCCGTTTTCAAGCGCCCTGGCATTCAGCTTGATCGCCGAGAGGGGCGTTTTGATGTCGTGGGAGAGCGAGAGGAGCAGGAGCTTTTTGTCCCGCTGCAGGGACAGCTCCTTCTGCCTGTCGCTCTCGATCTTTTCGCGCAGGAGGTTGACGCCCCATGTGAATTTCCCGAAAAACCGTCCCTTCTGCTCGGGGATCGGCACGGCAAGATTGCCCCTTGCAAGCTCCTGCGGCACCTCGCGCAGGCTGCCAAAGGGCCGGATTATATTCCGCCAGAGGTAGAAAAGTCCCCCGCACAAAAGCACGAGCAGGAGCCCCGCCGCGCCGTTGACAGCGAGCAGCACCCCGCAGCTGCTGCCGGCCGTGTACTCGACGCGGTACAGCATCCCGCCGGCTTCGATGATGACATAGTGCGCATCGCTTATGTAGAGGTCCTCCCCCGTGTACACCCCCGTGATGTGGGGGTAGTGCGAGAGGTCAAAACTGCCGGTTTCGGTGATCTCATCCGCAAGGCGCTTGGCCTCCACACGGTACTGCCCGTCGGCCTGCCGCTGCTCCCGGAGGAGGAGGCAGTCCAGTACTGCCGTGAGGAGCAGGAACAGTGTGACCGCTGCGATGCACAGCCTTTGAAACGCCCTCATACGAACTTGTACCCCACGCCCCAGACGGTGAGCAGACGTCTGGCGTTTTTGGGATCCTCGCCCAGCTTCTGCCGCAGCCGGTTGATGTGGACATGGAGCGTTTGCAGCTCCGAATCGCTGTCACTGCCCCAGACGCTCGAGAAGAGGTACTCCTTTCTGAGCGCCTTGCCCTGGTTCTCGATCAGGAGCGCAAGCAGATCAAATTCCTTCGCGGTCAGCTCCGCAGGGTGCCCGTCGATCTCGGCGGTGCGGTCCGCAAGGTTGAGCGACACGCCGCTTGCCGAGAGGAGACTGCGCCGGTACCTGCGCTTGAAAATGCCCTTGATCTTGGCAAGGAGAATGTCGATGTCATAGGGCTTTTCGATGTAGTCATCCGCCCCGAGGTCAAGGCCGGTCAGCTTATCCTCCTTGTCGGTCCGGGCACTGACGATGAGAATGGGCGTGTCGGCGCTCTCACGGAGCTTTGTGCATACTGCAAAGCCGTTTACATCGGGCAGATTGATGTCGAGCACCACGAGCCTTGCCCCATACCGCGCAAAGAGCCCAAGTGCCCGCTCGCCGCTGTCCACCGCCGACACCGTGTACCCCTGTACACGCAAAAAGTCCGTCAGCAGGGTCTGCAGCTCCCTGTCGTCCTCCACGATCAGAATATCCGTCATACGATCACCACCTACTGCTATTGTAGCATATTTGGGAGAGCACTGCAAGAGAAAATCACATTTCCCTCAAAACCCATAATAGCTACGCTCTCTTTGCGAAGCATTGGGAGCGTGCGGTATACTGCATTTCGCCGCAGGTGCTGCACTGCCGCCCGTACTGCACCCGGTGTGCGTCTGCCAGCGGGGGCTCCCCGCTCACCAGCCCTGTTCCATCAGCCAGTTGTTGAGCTCTCTTTCGCGGTCGCGAAGGCGCTTGTCCCCGCCGTCAAAGCGGCCCATCTCCTTCTCGCCCATGATCCCGCCGTCCACGATGTACAGCACACGGCTGCACTTGGCGGCGACCTTGGGATCGTGCGTCACGCACAGGATGGTCGTGCCGTCCCGGTTGAGGGACAACAGCTCGTTCATGACCTCGTCCGAGCTCGAACGGTTCAGGGCGCCCGTGGGTTCGTCGGCAAAGAGCATTTTCGGGGCGTTGATCATGCTCCGGCAGATGCACGCCCGCTGGAGCTGACCGCCCGATACCTCGTTGATGTCATTATCACCCACATCGTCAATGCCGAGCCTGCGCATGAGCTGCCGTCCACGCTCCTCGATCTGCTTGCGGCTCTCAGTGTTCTTTTTCGACTTGACCGCCGGCAGGATAATGTTGTCGAGCACCGAGAGATTCTTCATCATGTACATCTGCTGGAAGATAAAGCCCATCTCATTGAGTCTGAGCTCCGAGAGTGCCTTGTCGGAGAGCCTTGCCGTCTCCCTGCCGTTAAAAACGACCTCGCCCGCCGTCACCCGGTCCATGCCGGATACGCAGTAGAGCAGTGTGGATTTCCCGGAGCCGGACGGCCCCATGACCGCCACCATCTCCCCCTCGGTGATCGTCAGGTCAATGTTTTTGAGCACATTGTTCTGGCGCTTGTTCACGATGTAGGTCTTGCAAAGTCCCTTTGTCTGTAATACGGTCTTCATACTTTAGCTCTCCTTTTCTTATTCGATGGATGCGGTATCGCTTGCCTGAATGGTTTTGGTATACAGCGCGGTCAGAAGCGTGCCAAGGACGGTCACACAGAGCAGGATCGCCGGGCACACCCCGAAGATCTCGAGCGCATCGAACGCGATCCCCGTACCCGAAACGCTCCCGATCTGCGCAAACACGAAGGTGATGAGTGCGCGGCTCAGCGGGAGCACGGCCGCCGATGCAAGGAGGACCGCGGCGGCAGCTACGATCACAAAGCGCAGGGTGTGCTGTGCGATGACGGCGCGGCTTTCGATGCCGACCGCCTTCATCAGGGCGATCTCGCTTTTCTCCTTCGAGATGAAGCTGCGCTCCATGAGGATCACGATCAGGGCCGTGACGATCACGGTCATGAGCATCATCATCCGCTTGATGCTGCGGAGTGTCCCGGACATTTCGGTGAACGTCTCCACCATCTGCGCATTCGTGTAGAGCTTGTCGCTGCCGGTGATGTCCTTAAGTTTCTGGATGTTCTGCGCGACCTGCGCCTTGTCGGGATCCCCGTCGAACTCGATCTGCGCCCCCATGAACGTACCGATCTTCTCCAGCTCCAGCTCGCTATTCTCGGAAAGTCTTGCCGCCATGCCGCCGTTTAAGAACGTCGAGAAGGTCCCGGTGACAATGAGCGCCTGCTCCGTCCCCTCCGTATTGACGGTGATCCGGTCGCCGATCTGTGCATCCAGCTTTTCCATGACAGCGGACGTGAGTGCGACCTCATCGGGCTTCATGGGCGCTGAGCCTGCATCGTACACAAATACATCTGCGGGCGTGTTTCGTGTGACGAGGCAGCAAATACCCGCACCGCGGCTGCCGTGGGTCGTTGTGAAGATGCTGCCCAGCGTCACGGTGCATTTCCCCGGAATCCCGTTTTCATCGAGCATCCGCTCCGTCTCCTGCACGAGCGCCTTCCAGCCGTCGCTTTTCGTGATCGCATCCTGCATCGCCCGGTCGAATGCCGGATCGACGGACACATCGAAGTCCATCAGGCTCACATCCGTGTCCTCCGGGATCGCAAACAGGCGGATCGGCTTGTCACTCGAGAGCGTGACGGCCATGTTGGACATGACGGTCATCATCAGCACGCACAGCGTAAAGACCACGGTGATGATCGCGAACTGCTTCGGGGCGCTGAGCACGTCATTGAGTGCGAGAAAGCCGGTCGCAGGGAGCTTGGAGCGCCCGAGGTGCAGGAGACTGCGCTTCCCGAAGCGCTCGCCCGTCTGCCCGCTGCGCACGGCGTCGATGGGGGACATTTTGTTGATGCCTCCCGTGCAGCCGTAGCCGAACACCAGGATCAGCACGATCACCGCGAGAGACCCCAGCGCGCCGAGCAGGGGATCGCTCCCGCCAAAGACGATGCTCCTCGAGACGGAGTCCAGAAGATACCGGCTGAGGGGGATCGAACCCGCATACCCGATCACCGAGCCGATCACAGCGATCGCTGCATATTTTGTAAGGTACAGTCGCCTGATCGCACCGCTTCGGATGCCGACGGCCTTCATCACGCCGATCTCCCTGAATTCCTCCGCGATCGTAAAGCCGATAGCAAAGCGGAGCGTCACAAAGGCTGCGCCCACGAGCAGCACGCACGCCGCAAGCAGGATGTAGGCGGTGATCATGTCGTACAGAAAGAAGCTTTTCAGAAAGTCCCTGGTGTACACGGAAACGCCCTCCGCATCGCCCGCCGCCGCGGTGACGGCATCGACATCATCGGTCTTGACATAGGCCTTCTTTTCCTTTATAAAGCTAAGGTCCCCCAATGCGCTGTCCAGCTTGTCCCAGTCGGCGCTGTGCAGGATCACATGGGGGCTTGAGGCATTGGCCGTGTCCTGCGCGGCTGTTTTATAAACGCCGTTAAAGCGAAACGTGAAGGCATCCTCTCCGATCGTGATCGTCAGAAGATCGCCTTTTTCAAATGAAACACCCTGCAGGAAGTTTTTGGTACAGTAAAAATACCCGGCAGGCACATCGGTGATCTCCCGGTCGTCCGTGTCAAAATACCGGCATCCGAATTCCCTGTCGGAGATAAAGCCCGTCCCGCTGAGAAGCTCCTTGTGCTTCTCCCCGTTCAGCAGAAAATGATCCGCTGTCAGGTAGAACACCGTCTCGGTCCTCACACGCTCCACCCCGGGGAGCGCGGCAAGCTCCTGATCGAGCGTCTGGCCGAACGGCATGCTGATGATCGCATCCGGTGCATCCGACAGCTCCATGAAGTGCTCGACCCCGCCGGTCACGGCGATGATGTTGTTGACGCTTGCCGCCGCGAGCAGCGAGCACAGTATCACGAACAAAAGCAGGATCAGGTTCATCGTTTTCTTGCGTTTTAGGTCCTTTTTCAGTATCCTCCAGAACATAGTGCATTCCTCCCTGGCGTGTATCGGGTCTCTCCATGCTTTGATGATACCACAGAATTTATTAACAAGTCTTTAACTTTTGAAAAGCTCCCCATTTTTGTAAAACCAGGAAAAAATAAAGAAATTAAACAAAAGGATGCATTTCTGTATTGACATTTCTCAGTTTTCTGCTATACTGGGATTATAGAGATACAAAAGGGAAGGGACACATGCTCTACCGACCATAAGGAGGAATCGACATGAAAGCAGCGATCCGGTATTATACAAGATCCGGGAATACAAAGAAGCTTGCGGATGCCATCGCGCAGGCACTTGGCATCGAGGCAAAGGATGTCACAGCACCGCTGGATGCGCGCACGGAGGTCCTGTTCCTGTGCAATTCCGTCTACTGGGCGGGCGTGGACGGCAGCGTAAAGCAGTTCATCCGAGACAATCATGACAGGATCGGCACGCTTGTGAATGTCAGCACAGCGGCGCTGATCGAGTCGTCCTATCCGCAGATCCGAAAGCTGTGTGAGCAGGCAGGGGTGACCGTATCGGATGCGGAATTTCACTGCAAGGGCAGCTTTCAGATGCTGCACAGGGGCAGGCCCGACAGTGAGGATCTTGCCGCAGTCGGGGCATTTGCCGGAAAGGTTTTGGGTGAGGCCGGATGAAGGAGCGATTTGATCTGCAGGAATACCTCTCAAACGGCATCGAGGGTGTTGTGACGCAGGCGCTGAAGGCGACGCTCAAAAACCCGCGTGAGAGTGCTTTTCTGCTGAAATTCGCCGCTGCCAGCCGTGCAGCCTCGGGTAAGCGCAGGACGGCACAGCGGCAGGGCGAGCACATCCCGTCCTTCCTCATCGCCAGCATCACCAGCCAGTGCAACCTGCACTGTGCGGGCTGCTACTCCCGGTGCAACCATGCGACCGTGGATTCGGAGCCGGTCGGGCAGCTTACGAGTGAGGAATGGCTGCGCATTTTCGCCGAAGCGGATGACCTCGGCATCAGCTTCATCATCCTGGCGGGCGGTGAGCCGATGCTGCGGCGCGACATTCTCGAAGCGGCAGGGAAACGGCAGAACATCCTGTTTCCCATCTTCACGAACGGCACCTACATGAGCGAGCGCTATTTCGAGCTGTTTGACAAGTGCCGCAACCTTCTGCCGGTCATGAGCATCGAGGGCAGCCGGGAGATCACGGATGCCAGACGGGGCGGGGGGATCTACGAAAAGCTGATCGCCAACATGGAGGCGCTGCACAGCAGGGGACTTGTGTTCGGTGCCTCCGTCACGGTCACCACGCAGAATTACCGGGAGGTCACGTCCGATGCCTTCCTGGACAGCCTTGCAGCGCGTGGGTGCAAGGCAGTGATCTTTGTGGAATATGTCCCGGTGACGGATGACAGCCGGGAGCTCGCGCCGGGGGATGCCGAGCGGGAATTCCTCATGGACGGGATCCGGCGGCTCCGGCAGGAACGCCCCGACATGGTCTACATCGCCTTCCCCGGGGATGAGAAGAGCTCCGGGGGCTGCGTGGCGGCGGGACGCGGATTTTTCCACATCAATTCCCACGGCGGCGCAGAGCCGTGCCCCTTTTCGCCCTATTCGGATGTGAATGTGAGGAACACCTCCCTGCGGGAGGCACTGCATTCCCCCCTGTTTACCGCACTGCGAAGCGGCGATCTGCTGCGTGATGACCACGAGGGCGGGTGCGTGCTGTATGAAAAGCGCGATCTCGTCGAGGCACTGCTCAGATAAAGCTACGTCCTGACATAAGAAACGGAGGTTGGAACAATGGATACAATGGAGCTCATCCGGACAAGAAAAAGCGTGCGCACATTTGACGGCAGGGCCGTCACCGACGCGGACAGAGAGAAGCTGACACAGTACCTTACAACGATCACGAATCCCTATGACATCCCCGTGGAATTTGTCCTGCTCGATGCGAAGGTACACGGTCTGTCAAGTCCTGTGATCCAGGGCGAGCAGCTGTATATCACGGGCAAGGTGCCAAAGGGGGCGCACTGTGCCGAGGCGTTCGGTTTTTCCTTTGAACAGCTCGTGCTCTACGCCTGGTCGCTCGGGATCGGGACAACGTGGATCGCCGGTACGATGAAACGCGAGGTGTTCGAGCGGGAAGCAGGGGTCCTGGAGAGCGAGCTCATGCCCTGCGTGAGCCCCCTTGGCTACCCTGCACAAAAGCGGTCGATCAAGGAGCTCGGGATGCGCACGGCGATCAAGGCGGATAAGCGGATCAAGGACGAGGGCTTGTTCTTTGACGGGGATCTCTCCGCGCCGCTTAGTACCGAGGATCCTCTGATCCGTGATGCGCTCGAGGCGGTCAGACTCGCGCCCTCCGCCGTGAACAAGCAGCCGTGGCGGATCGTAAGGCGCGGGAATGCCTATCACTTCTATGAAAAGCACTCGATCAGCGGCGGTGCATGGGATGTGCAGAAGGTGGACATGGGCATTGCTTTGTGCCACTTTATGGCCATCGCCGGCGGCAGACTCAGCGTGGCGGACCCGGGGATCTCTGCGCCACAGGATACGGAATACATCGCCACCGTCACGGTGGAAGGATGAACGCAGGCGCTTATGGCGGCATAGGAAGGGGTAGGAGCGCATGACCAACCTGTTTGGGATCAACATCACGGAGAGCAAGGAAAATGCAGCGATCGACGGCGAGGTGTTCTGCACGAGGAGCATCCGTGCCGACCAGGAGGAGGAGATCCGGCAGATCCTGGAGGAGGGGGAGGTGCTTGAAAAGAAAAGCAGCCTTCCGCTGCCGCTATCCCTTATCAAGGGGATCTGCCTGTTTGCATGGGAGATCCTGCTGCTCGGGATCATCAAGTCGTGGGGGGACGGGACGCCCCTTGCACAGGGCTATCGGAACGCCCCCTGGATCTTCTGGGCCTGTCCGGTCTGCTTTGTGGTATGGCTTGTGCTGATGCTCATTTCAAAACGCCGGAAACAGCGCACCGAAGCGGGCTCTGCCTATCAGCAGAATGATGCACATGCACAAAAGCTTTTGCAAAGCATCATGAAAACACTCGGGGTCCCCGACGATGCAAAGCAGATCGATGTGCTCGCCGAGCGCTATGTGATGAAGAACGGTGCGCCAAAACGCCGGAACTCCGGCATGACACAGTATGTCAACCTCAGCCTATTTGCCTATATCCGGAAGGGACAGCTCTGCCTTGCCGATGCGGGCAGCGTGTGGGAGATCCCGCTGTCCTCGCTGCGCTCCGTCGCGCCGGGCCGCAAGCGGGTGAGCTTTCCCGACTGGACAAAGCCGGAGCCGTATGATGCGGCGGTATACAAGCCCTACGGGATCACCGCCAATCAATTCGGGGCATTTTTTGCGCGGTATTACCGCGTGGAGATCAGCGACGTCAGAGGTGAATTCTATCTGCTGATCCCGGAGTATGACAGCATGGCATTTATGGAGCTGACGAGCATGCATGCGGATGCATGATGCACTTGCATCCAAACAGAAAGCCCCCGGAGCACTTAGGGCGGTACTAATATAGAAGTTTTACAAACAACTATTATGTAAAGACATATACAGCGGGCTAAAACACAAGAAAGACAGATACTTCAATGGTTGAGGTATCTGTCTTTTCTTTTGTAAAGTTTGTTAATATTCTATTTGTATCAAATGGCATAGGACGGCTATAAATTATGTCCAATCAAAACAGATGTATTTCAATGTGCAGAACGCATAATGTAATTGTTGTTAAACTGTGCAAAACGACGAATTAGCTGTTTAGGTTACAAATTACCAAGAAAGCTATTGACATCTTAAGCGACTTGTGGTATGATATATTTAAGGAAGCAGGAAGGTTAGACATTACCTAAGATTTAGGAGGGATCAAATTGAAATCTACAATTGATATGATTAGAGGTATTTCGTTTGAACTGAGCGAGGCTTATCGTGGAAAAATAGCGTATAATGGTGGCGCTGTTATTTCTACAGCTTATGCTTTGAGCATAATTGGGAAAACGCCGACAGTCTCCACTGATTCATTGGAGACATTCATTAAAAGCTCTAATGTATCCCCCGATGTTTCTGAGGTTCTTTCCAGAAACTTGAATGGCTTATGGGAAACAGTTCAGAGTTTCATTGGCAGATTTGATGCGGACGTATTAAAAGAAGTTGTTCTCTATGATAATTCATTCTTTGAAATGAGCACCCCGGTATCTTTAGCAAATCTTGCAAGCAGCATACTTGAGATTAAGGAACATGACAAGGTACTTGATATCTGTTCGGGAAGCGCAACCTTTCCAATATATGCTTTGCAAGATACAAAAGTAAGTGAATATACCGGAGTTGAGATCAATTTCAACTCAAATGACGTGGCAATTCTCAGAGGGGCTCTCCTCGGCGATAATTATAACTTCGTAATAAATAATGCACTGACATATCATTATCCTTCAAGTTATGATAAGATCTTTTCAAATTATCCTTTTGGTCTCAGAGGATCCGATCTTGATGAGTGCCGCCGTGAATTGCAGGATCACTTTGGTATTGACAGCTCTTATATTACAAGATGCTCATCTGACTGGCTGTTCAATGCGATCATCATTCGCTCCCTGAAAGAAACAGGCAAAGCAGTAGCTATCATGACGAACGGAGCTGCGTTTAACAAGCCCGATATGTATATGCGTCAGTTTTTTGCGGAGAACGGTTATATTGAAGCAGTTATCAATCTTCCACCTGCCCTATTCATCGAAACTGCTATACCAACTACTATGATAGTATTCAGTCATAACAATACTTCAATCCGACTTGTAAATGCAGAAAACAGCTTTTCTAAAGAAAGCAGAA
Organism: Oscillospiraceae bacterium; assembly: GCA_017460955.1. Classification (GTDB taxonomy): domain Bacteria; phylum Bacillota; class Clostridia; order Oscillospirales; family Ruminococcaceae; genus UBA3855. Next base: position 8,303 of record JAFTZY010000069.1, on the reverse strand, counting down.
GACTTAATACACTTTCTGAAGATAATATCCGGTTTATACTTGACTGTCTTAAAAACGGCGGGGATAAAACGATAGATGTTTCTCCGGCAGATATGCGAGAGCATGATTATAATCTCATGGCTTCACATTATCTTGAAAAGCCTGTTGTAGAAAACGGAGTATGTTTCGGAGATGTCATCAAAAATATTGCAAGAGGGTCACAGGTAAAACCCGAATTACTGGAATCTATCAAATCTGTTATGCCTTCCAATTACAGGTTCATTTCCCTTGCGAATGTGTCGAATGGTTCAATAGATATCGAAGAAGGGCAGCAGTACATTACAGAGTTGCCGAAAGCACTTGAAAAGTTCGTTATTCCTGATAATTCTGTTGTTCTCTCCAAAATGGCATCTCCTACTTTCCGCTCCGCCGTTGTAAATTCCGATAATGATCATTCTATTATCGCAACAGGAAATCTCTACATTATCGAGATAGACGAAAGCAAGGCTGATCCGTATTACATTCAGGCATTCTTTGATAGTATCGCAGGTGAAGCTGCACTGAGTTATGCTTCAGGTGGAACAGCCGTTAAAACAATTTCAGTAGAAGCAGTAAAGAATATCATGATCCCTCTGCCACCGCTTGAAAAGCAGAAGGCAATCGCCCAGAAATACCAGGCGGCACTTGATGAATACGCTGTACTGAAACGGAAAATGAAAAAAGTATTGGAGCGAAAGAGAACTCTGCTTGACAGCGAGGGGTGATCATCGTGTTAGATACAGAACGTCTTGAAGAAATCATAGATGCAGTCACCGAAAAGATTTACCTCGCCAACAGGACAGGAGAACTTGAAAGTCTGCTTTCCGATTGGGGCTTATCTGCTCTTATGAAGAATGATGCACCCAGCAGCGATGATTTTTACGATACACATAAAAATGGTACGATTGTTGTAATAGGCGCTTCAAAGGTGAAAGAACATGATCTGCTCGGTATCGTAAAAAATCTCGGACTTGATAAAGACAGGTTTGAGTTCTGCCTTGACTATAAGTCTATAGAAACCTTTCAGTTCTCCAAAATGCAATATAACCCCAATTACAGGCTTGTTATTGTCGGTTCGATGCCGCATAGCACAACCGGAAAAGGAGAAAGCCGCAGCACGATCTCCGAATTGGAGAATGGCAACGGCTATCCAAAAGTTATAAGGCTCGGTTCTAACGAGCTGAAAATCACGAAGACGAATTTCAAGCAGGCTCTGCAAGAGCAGCAGAATGCCCATTATATATAAGGAGTGAGAGTATGTCTATCAATTCTTTACAGAAGCAGACAAACATCAATATTCAGGAGAAAGCAAATCTCATATGAGAGATTGCTACACATCTTGTGGGACTGTTTAAGCCGCACGAATTCGGCAAAGTTATTCTGCCAATGACGGTGCTGAAGCGTTTTGACGATGCTCTTGCGCCGACAAAACAGAAGGTAGTGGAAATGGGCGAAAAGCTCGCAGGCATGAAAGTCGAAGGTGAAGCCCGTGACGGCATTCTCTGCAAGACTTCGGGCTATTCCTTCTATAATACAAGCAAGTTCGATTTCAAAAAGCTGGTATCAGACCCCGATAATATTGAATCCAACTTTGAGAACTATCTGCAAGGCTTTTCCTCAAACGTCAAGGATATTATTTCCAACTTCAAGTTCACCGATCAGGTGCGGACAATGGCTGACGGAAACGTTCTGTTTGTGGTGATACAGGAGTTTATCTCCTCAAAGGGCGATATGGCACCGGATAAGATCACCTCTACCGATATGGGTTACATTTTCGAGGAACTTATCAGGAAGTTTTCCGAGAGCTATGACGAACAAGCCGGAGCTCACTTCACAAGCCGTGACATTATCTACCTTATGACCGAGCTGCTCATTGCTCCCGAAAAGGACGATATCAAGGAGAACGGCTGTACCAAGACTGCATATGATATGGCTATGGGTACATCGCAGATGCTCGGCTGTCTGACGGAGCGCCTGACCGACATCAGCGATGAAGCAGACCTCACTTGTTTCGGTGAGGAGTTCAATCCTGAGACATATGCTATCGCAAAGGCTGATATGCTTATCAAGGGCGGTAACGCTTCGGGTATGATGTACGGTGATACACTCAACGATGACAAATTCAGCGGTTATGAGTTCGACTATATCATTTCCAATCCGCCTTTCGGTATCGACTGGAAACGTGAAAAAGCCGAAGTTGAGGCAGAGGCCAAGAAAGGCTATGACGGCAGATTCGGTCAGGGACTGCCTGCCATTTCGGACGGACAGATGCTCTTTATGCTCAACGGCGTCAAGAAGCTGAAAGATGGCAGCGGACGTATGGCGATCATTCAGAACGGCTCGTCCCTGTTCACGGGCGATGCAGGCAGTGGTGCTTCGGAGATACGCCGTTATGTTATAACGGAAGATATGGTCGAAGCTATCATTCAGATGCCGACAGATCTGTTTTACAACACGGGCATTTCTACCTATATCTGGGTGCTGACAAAGGGCAAGCCTGCACACCGTCTTGGAAAGGTTCAGCTCATCGACGCTTCAAAATGCTTCGTAAAGCGCCGCAAGAACATCGGCAACAAGCGAGTTGACCTTGATGACAAGTGCATTGAGCTTATCATGAAAGCCTACATGGAGTTTGAAAACGAAGTTTATACCAACGGTGAGCTTGTTGTGGAATCTAAAACTTTTGATAATGATTTCTTCGGCTTTACAAAGGTTACTGTCGAGACAGCACAGGCAGATGAAAACGGCAAGGCTATTCTGAAAAAGGGAAAGCCGCAGGCTGTCAAGGGCGCAAGCGACAGCGAGATCATTCCGCTTTCGGAGAATATTGACGAGTATATCGCAAAGAACGTCCTGCCCTACAATCCGCTGGCATTCGCTGACCGCAAGAAAGACAAGGTAGGCTATGAGATACCGTTCACAAGGCTTTTCTACAAGTTTACCGCACCGCAGTCCTCGGAGGATATCTTTGCGGATATCAAGGCACTGGAGGAAGAGGAAACAACACTGATGAAGGAGCTGTTTGGTAATGCGTGAGATGAAAGATAGCGGAGTTGAATGGATTGGAAAAATCCCTGACAAATGGGAAACCATTCTTAAAAAAAATCTCTTTACTATTACTAGAGGTCGAGTAATCGCTAAAACAGAAATAGAAGAAGATTCAAAGGAAAACTATTATCCTGTTTATTCCTCACAAACTGCTAATAATGGAATACTTGGTTATATACCTACTTATGATTATTCCGTTGATAGTTTGACATGGACAACAGATGGTGCGAAAGCCGGAACAGTTTTTTTGAGAAAAGGAAAATATAGTATCACTAATGTATGTGGAATACTTATACCAAAATCATTAGAACATAATTTGGGATTCTTGCACTATGCAGTAAGCTATTCTGCACACAATTGTAGGAGAGCTGATATTAATGGTTATAAAATCATGAGTAACGAAATGGCAGTTATACCCATCACTTTCCCTTCAAAAGAAGAACAGCAAGCCATTGCCGCCCACCTCGACCGCAAATGCTCCCAGATAGATACACTTATCTCCAACGCACAGTAGCAGATAGAAAAGTTGAAAGTCTACAAGCAGAGCGTTATCACCGAGACTGTCACAAAGGGGCTTGATCCTGATGCGGCTATGAAGGATAGCGGAGTTGAGTGGATCGGGGAGATACCGGAGCATTGGACTGTTGCGCCGATTAGATCATTATTTAAAATCAAGAAAGACATTATTGGTCACGAACCCGATACAGTATTATCTATAACACAGGGTGGCATAAAGGTTAAAGATATCAATGAAAACAGCGGACAAATGGCAAATTCCTATGCTCACTATCAGATAGTCAATATCGGCGATTTTGCTATGAACCATATGGACTTACTTACCGGCGGCGTAGGCATTTCAGAATTTGAAGGTGTAACAAGTCCTGATTATCGTGTATTTGTAATGCGTAATGCCGAGATGAACCCACGATATTTCCTTTACGTTTTTCAGATGTATTATAGAAATAAGATTTTCTATGCCTTTGGACAGGGTGCCGCTAATCTTGGCAGATGGCGTTTACCGGCGCAAAACTTTAATACTGTTGCAGTTCCACTGTCACCAGTTGAGGAGCAAAATAATATTGTAACATTCCTTGATGAGAAATGCTCCCAGATAGACAAGCTCATCGCCCTCAAACAGCAGAAAATCGAGAAGTTACAGCAGTATAAAAAATCCCTGATATACGAATATGTCACGGGCAAAAAGGAGGTATGACCTTGGAAACAACAGAAAAACGCTTTGAACAGGATATCGAAACTTTCTTCCTCTCACCTGCGGGGGGATATGACAAGATCGACCGTACAGCATTCGATGTTGACAAGTGTATCTGTATGGACGTGCTTTGTCAGTTCATAGAAAAGACACAGCCGAAAGCGTGGGCGAAGTATCTCAAATACTACGGCGAGAACGCACAGGAAAAACTCTATTTCCGCCTTGAAAAGTGCATCAGCGAACAGGGCTTGATCTATGTTCTCCGCCACGGCATCGAAGACCTCGGCATCAAGTTGAAAGTCTGCTATTTCAAGCCTGAAACATCGCTCAATGATGTTGATACGGAACGCTATGAAGCAAATATCCTCGGCTGCACAAGACAGTTCCGCTATTCTCCCAATAATACCAATACTATTGACATGGTGCTGTCTGTGAACGGTATCCCTGTTGTGGCTCTGGAGCTGAAAAATCAGCTTACGGGTCAGGACTATCAATGTGCGATCAGGCAGTATAAAACCGACCGCAGCAGTAAAGAGTTCTGCTTCCGTCTCGATCATCGTTTCCTCGTTTATTTCGCAGTTGACCTCTATGAAGTGTGGATGACAACCCAGCTTAAAGACGGAAGTACCTATTTTATGCCGTTCAATCAGGGTTCAAACGGTGCAGGAGTCAGCGGCGGTGCAGGTAATCCCCATAATCCCAACGGTTATGCAACGCATTATTTATGGGAAGAAGTTTTACAGCGTGATTCTCTTATGGATATTCTGTACAGGTTCGTTTCCCATGTAAAAGAAAAAGACGAGGATACAGGCAAGCTGAAAGAAAAGCTGCTGTTTCCCCGTTATCATCAGTATGATGTGGTACGAAAAGTGCTTGCCGATGTTAAGGCAAACGGTTCAGGAAATAATTATCTGATCCAGCACAGTGCAGGATCAGGCAAGTCAAACTCTATTGCGTGGATCGCCTATCGTCTTGCATCTATCCACGATGCCAACGACGAAGGCATATTCGATTCCGTTATCGTAGTCACAAACCGTGTCGTACTTGACGGACAGTTACAGGATACGATCAACAGCTTTGAGCATAAAGTCGGTCTGGTAGAAGCGATAGACGATAAGAAAAACTCCCACAGCCTTGCAGAAGCGATCAACGACGGCAAGAAGATCATTATCAGCACTGTACAGAAGTTTCTGTTCGGCTACAAGGATATGGACAGCTATAAGGGCAAGAAATTTGCTATCATCATTGATGAAGCACATCAGGGACAGAGCGGTGAAAGTGCAAGAATGCTCCGCAGAAGCCTTATCGACATTGGCGTAGCCGTAAAAGAATATGCCGACGAGCAGGAGATCGAGGTTGAAGATGTTGATCTCACCGATGAATTTATCAATAGCGTAGTCGGTCAGGGCAGACACGCAAACCAGTCTTTCTTTGCATTTACCGCAACACCGAAAGGTCCGACAATCGAGGTTTTCGGCACAGAGTATATCGGCGCTGACGGTACACCAACAAAAATGCCGTTCCATGTATACTCCATGAAACAGGCGATAGAAGAAGGATTTATTCTTGATGTGTTGCAGGACTATACCACGATCCGTGAAGCATTCAAGCTCGTAAAAGTCTCAGAGGACAATCCCGAACTGATAGAGGGAGCAGCATCCAAGGCGCTGTTCAAGTATTACAAGAAACACGGCTATACGATCACGCAGAAGACGGAAATGCTCATGGCGAATTTCCTTGCAAACGGCAGATTCCAGATCGGTGGCCAAGGCAAAGCTATGGTCGTTGCCGACAGCAGAGCCAATGCAGTACGCTACTATCTTGCAATCAAGCAGTATTTGAAAGATCATCCGCAGGAATCCGCAGGCTGTGATGTAATGATCGCGTTTTCAGGTGAAATTACTCTGGAAGAAATGCCCATGGAAAAGCCGTTTACTGAAGCCACTATGAACCTTGACGAAAACGGCAAGTGCATTACAACTGACAAGAAGTTCAGAAAGGTGTTCCACAGCAGTCAGAATAATATCCTTGTTGTAGCAAATAAGTATCAGACAGGTTTTGATGAACCGCTGCTTCATTCCATGTATGTGGACAAGAAGCTGAAAAGCGTAGCAGCCGTGCAGACGCTTTCCCGTTTGAACCGTACTTGCTTCGGAAAGGCAAGCACCTTCGTCCTTGACTTTGAAAACACCGAGGAAGACATCAAGAAAGCGTTCCAGCCGTTCTATGAGGAATCTTCCATGGAGGGTGCAACAGACCTGAATGTGGTGTATGATCTCAGGAACAAGCTGAACGAGTATATGCTGTTCAATTATGATGATGTCGAGAAATTCAACGACTTTATGTCAAAGCAGACGGGAAAAGGGCAGAACGCAGCCGCACTCGGTAAGCTCGCAGAAATGTTCCGACCTGTTATTGACAGATACAGAGATCTTTCCGATGACGATCAGTATGCAGTCCGTGACTATCTCCGCAAGTTTACAAGGACTTATGCGTATATCACCCAGATCGTCAGACTGCACGATAAAGACCTGTTTGCTGAGTATCTGTACACTTCCAATCTTCTGAGACTGCTTCCGAAATCAGGAAAGGATATCGTTGATATAGATGACAAGGTCAGATTGGAATATGCTAACCTGAAAGAAACGCATACCGGAGCGATCATACTCGATGAAAAGAAAGTTGTATGGATGCCAGCAGGAGCAACTGCTCCAAAAAAGCCCAACAAGAAAAAGGACACTTTACAGAGTATCATAGATAAGGTCAACGAACGATTTGACGGTCAGTTCACCGATGCAGACAGGGTTATTATCGAAGGTATCTACCGTATGTTCATGGATGACAAAGACGTTAAGAAGTTCAAGAAATACGCCAGCGACAACAGCACCGAGATGTTTGTCAACTCCCTATTCCCCGAAAAATTCAAGGAGATCGTTACACAATGCTTCCTTGATAATAATGAATCTTTCCAGAAGTTATTCAATGATCCTGAGTTTTATCAGAAGGTTCAGGACGTTATGGCGAAAGAACTGTATAAGTCGCTGAGGAAGGATTCCTATGGGATAATGTCAGAAAAATGCAGGGCAATAATGAGGATAGTGATGTTTTCGACAGATTACAAGCAGGTGAGTTTTCGGCAGAACTGGATACTTCAATATTCACTTCTGCAGCCAAAAATGAAATTATACTTTGCTTAAACTATGGAGGACTTTACGGTATCAATAATATCAATCATTTCATGCAAGAAAACAATAGCGGTAAAGAGATTTATCGTGGCATACAAAGATACAAAGTCGGTGATCCTATTCTATTCAACGATGCTGCCGATTCGTTTTTTAGCAGTGATGAAGATGAAGTTCCTGTTATTCATAATAATATGAAAGCTAAAATCGTAGATTTCGCTGTTTTAAATGAAGGTCAGGCAAATGAGTCGATTCAATTTGATGTCGAACTTGATAAACCTCTTATAGAATTAAATATGGATAATCGTAACTTCAACATCATAGGAACGAATCAGGAGGGAAACTCGATTATTCGGTTTGAAGTCTTTAAGAATAAAAGCACTGACGAGGACGATGATGAAACTTCAAAGACTACGGTTCCGTTTCAAATAGCTTATGCTGTCTCAATCCATAAAGCACAAGGTTTGGAATATGACTCTGTTAAAATAGTTATAACCGATGAAATAGATGAACTTATAACTCACAGCATATTTTATACTGCAATTACTCGTGCTAAGAAAAGACTGAAGATTTATTGGTCTAAATCTGTTGAACAGAAAATACTTGAAAGAATCAAGCCTATTGATAACCGTCAGGATATCGCACTGTTGAAAAGTGAATTGAGCTGAGTATTTTAGGGCGAATTACCGGATTGGTAACTCGCCCGAGCCTCTGAAAAAAAGTCTGTAAAAAGTCAGCAAACTGTGGTAAAATAGAATTAATATCACAGGAGGCTGAAAATTTATGGCAAGAAGAAAAAGAGAACCGATGAGCGAAGGGAAGAAGAACATCATAGGAATGCTGCT
>JAFTZY010000068.1 GCA_017460955.1 Oscillospiraceae bacterium | reverse complement strand
GCAGATGATCTCAAGCAGTCCCTCATCGTCGCCCGCAAGGAAACGGCGGTAGCTACTTTCACCGTTGTCCATGTGGGGATTCCTCCTCTCAAGGGCGGTTTCCTGCCCTTTCACTTATTTGTACCACTTTTTTGGATAAACTCAAAGTGAAATTTGAAAAAAGTCTGCCTACAAATGAAGTTTGTGAAGTGTACACAAATATCATATCATATATTTGTTAATTCCGCAGCATAGAATCCGCAAACGATCTTTTTTCGCTCTAAAATCAAAGCCCCTCAGATCACGCTCCGAGGGGTTTGTGTGCCGTTAGGGTGGATAATTGTTGTGGTGTGCGCCATAATTACGATCTGGACTTGTTCAGAGCAGAAAACAGGTGCGCCAATAGGCTAAGGTTTTTGAAATTGGTTACTGAGAAAAATCAGAGTTTATATACCTGAAATCACGAAATATTCAGAATCTTTATAGTTTTCTTCAACCCAACTGCTTAGTTCATCTATAACCTCAATAGCTTTTTCACCTTGTATTTTAACATTGTTTTGGATAATGTTCCATTTTTCCTTATCTATTATCGTCTCACCATAGTATTGGAAATCGGGAATGATTTTGTATAAAGTAATTTCGTCAACAATATCCATATGAAGCAAGAGTGAATCTTTTCTCCAACAAACCGATTTATAGTTTGTTGCTCTCCGCCCTCGCTGAAACTCAAAATAACAAGTTCCACCTCTTTGTTGCCTCTGACTTTCAGTTATGAAGAACCTCATATTATCACCTGTAAATAACAATTTAATGCGTAACCATGTGCCTTCTCCATACCAGTATTATACCAGATCGCTATGAGAAAGTCAATCACCTGAAAAGAAAAAGCCTTATCCCCATAGGATATGCCCCCCCTCAAAGCAGATACACGAATAAACAAAAGTGTGAAAACTCTAAAGGGGTCATTTTATGCCAAGAAAAGCAAGTTAACAGATGAAGAAAGAATAGCAGCAGAAAAAGAATATCTTTATGGAAAAGGAAACATTGCTGAGATAGCAGGTAAACATAGGATAAGTTCAACAACGTTTATCCAACCGGTGAAGCGTGCTCAGAGGGAAGGACTTGATTCTATTCGATTGTCTTCTCACAATAAGCTGATCGGACCCCTGGCTGCCGCGGCAGAAGGGGGGCGTTCCATGAGCCGCCCTCCCCCTGCACCCTGCAAAATCTCCTCGATTTGTCCACTTCCCTTGCATCTGCACAGAAAGTATGCTATACTAAGGAAAAGGGGGGTGCCGTATGTACCAAGCGATCAAGACCTATTGTGAAAGCGGCGGATCCGCCGGCCTGTTCCTCATGGACATGCCGACGGGCTTTGGCAAGACCTACTCCGTCCTCAGATACATCTTCGATGCCTGCCAACTTGAGGAGAACCGGGAGCGGCGGTATTTCTTCATCACACCGCTCAAGAAGAATCTCCCCATCCAGGAGCTGCGGGCACACTTTGAACAGGCGGGAAAGCTCTCGCAGTTTGAGGAGAAATTCCTCTTCATCGACTCGAACAGCGAATCCGTCCTGACGCATTTCACCGAGGCGCTTGCAAGGGAGATCCCCTTGCCGATCACGAAAACGGAGGAGTTCCAGCGCTTCCGGCAGGAGGTGCAGTTTTTGCAGACGCAGCGCCTGAAACGCCCGAACGACCCTGCCCTGCGCCAGATGGCCAAGGGCATCGAAACGAGCTTCCGGGAGCGCACGGAGCCCGCCTTCCGGCGGATGCTCACGGGGATCCTTGCCCGGAGATTTGCCGGCGTTCGGGAACGCCTGGAAGCAGTCAGGACGGACCCCGACTGGAAATGGGTCGGGGTGCTCTACCCCGCTGTGTTCACGCAGGAGCGCCAGATCCTCTTTCTGAGCATGGACAAATTCCTTGCCCGGAATGCGACCCTCGTTTAGCCGTCCTATCAGTTCTGCAACAGCAGGATCATCGACAATGCCGTGATCTTCATGGATGAATTCGATTCCGCCAAGGAGACAATGCTCGGGAGCATCATCCAGAACGGTCTGCGGGATAAGATCGACTTCATCGAGCTGTTCCATTCCATCTACGCAGCCCTTAAGACACATGATTTCCCGGAAATGCTGACAACGCCCTCCGAGCAGTACAAGCGGGGCGACTACCGCACGCAGTCCCTGGAGCAGCTCCTTGCGGACACGCACCGGAAGGCACAGGAGCTCCATGACCTGTACGCCTTACAGTTCAGCCACCGCACCGCTCTGGATGCGGAGGAGACACACAAAAACTTCCTCTTCCAGGACCACCAGTTCCACTCCATTTTAAGTGGGAACAACCGTTACATCACCGCTGTGACCGACGAGACAAGGCGCATCAATGCGATCCATTTCACGCAGGGGAAACCCGATGACAAGACGCAGAACCTCCAGGTCATGCTCGGCAAGCTGCGCGGCTTCATCGGGTGGTTCCAGGGGATGGTCGGCATCCTTGCCATCAACTACCGGCAGTGCAAGAACGAACGGCGTCAGGCGGGCGAGGATGAATTCACACAGGAGCAGGCGATCCGCTCCGTGCTCGCACAGTTCCGGCTCGGCAGCTATGAGACGGACTATCTGACGACACAGATCCTGATGGCCGCCCGCCGGCAGAAAAACGAACAGATCGCTGGCTCCCTGTTTGACCGCAGTGTCTATGAGCACGGCTTTCGCTATTACTGCTTTGAGAATGACGCGATGCACGACATGCAGTCACAGATCATGATGTGTGCGTTCCAGAACACGCCCGAGAAGCTGCTGCTGCGCATCTGTGAGCGAGCTAAGGTCATCGGTATCTCGGCAACGGCGACCGTGCCGACGGTGATCGGAAATTTTGACCTGGACTATCTGCGCTCAAGGATGCAGGGCGCGTTCTGTACGCTGCAGGGATCCGAGCATGCACGGCTCGCCGGGGCATTTCACAGCAGCCAGAGCGGATATGAACACATCCGCATCCACACGCAGCTCCTGGGTGCGGGGGAATATTCCGTGCAGTCATGGACCGGCATTTTTGAGGATGAGAACCTTGGCAGTGCTGTCCACGAGGCACTCGAACGCAAGGTGTTCAAAAGCGAGAATGCGCCGTTCTACTACCACGAGCGCTATGTCCGCATCGCCAAGGTGTTCAAGGCGTTTTTGCAGCACCGGGACATCCGGTCCATGCTCTGCCTGCTGACGGCGCATCCGCGTGAAAACAGCCGGTACCTCGATCTCAAGCTGCTGTATGACATCTTCGATGCACTGCGCTATTGCTTTGACAAGACATTTGACACGGCAAACAATGTGGTCATCCTGCGCAGCGGAGACCTGTTCGAGCGTGAAAAGCGCGTGCTCCTCCAGCGGCTCGGAGCCGGGGAACGGTTTTTTGTCATCTCCACCTACCAGACGCTCGGTGCCGGGCAGAACCTCCAGTACCGGATCCCGCCGATGCTGCAGGGACGTCTGGTCTGCTCCAATCAGCTCCCGCCCAGGCAGGAAAAGGACTTCGATGCGATCTATCTGGACAAGCCCACGAATCTCTTTGCAGGGCTCGAGCGCAGCTGGCAGGAAGAGAGCTTTGTCAAGTACCTCTTTCAGGTGGAATTTTTGCAGGAGAAGGGGGAGCTGTCCATGGCGGATGCGCTCGCGCACATCAGGAAGGCCTTCCGCTGCTACATGACCGGTGAGATCCCGCGGGAGCATGTGGAGAGCGTCTATGACAAGCAGAGCATCCGCATGTATGCGACACGGGCGGTCATCCAGGCGATCGGACGCCTGTGCCGCACCAATCAGAAGAGCCCCGACATCTACATTTTTGCGGATGACCGCATCGCAGACAGCCTGGATCTGTCCGTCACGGAAGGGCGCATCCTCAATCACGAATTCCTGGCGCTTGTCCGCGCCATCGAAAACACGCAGCACAGGGCACCCGAGCCCGGTTCCTTAGAGAGCCTGGCCGAGCTCACCGCAAGCCGTGCCGCACGGGATCTTGACCACATGCTGCATGACGGATGGGATGAACGCAGGATGCGCAAATGGGAAGCGCTCCGCACGCTCGTTCTGCGGCATCCGACCGCATCCGGGGCGCAGGCGGCATGCGATCCCATCTTCCCCAACTACTACATACAGCTCCCGCAAAAGGGCAATGTGCTCTACTATATACAGGGGGAGCACCTTCGCAGGGGCAGCGTATCCTTTCTGCGAACGCCGGTCCATGCACGCGAGGACGAAACCGGCACGCGCCTTCCGCGCCTGATGCAGTGGCAGGCGCTGCACGAGCATTTTATCGCCAAGGGGTATGCCACACAATTTGTGCCGAATGACTACATCCTGTCCCCGCCGCTCTGGCAGCGCATCTACAAGGGGGCGCTGGGCGAGGTCACGGGGCAGTTCTGGTTCGAGACGGTGCTGGGCGTGACACTCGAGGCGCTGAGCGATCCCGAAGTTTTTGAGCTCTTTGACGGCAAGGTGCCCGGAAAGCCCGTCTATGTGGATTTCAAGAACTGGGAGGAGGGCACGCAGGCGGACTGGGAGCCTGCGGTCGATAAGATCCGGCGCAAGGCAGCGCAGTGCGGGTGCAGATGTGCTGTCATCGCCAATGTGCTTGCCCGCAGGTCCTACAGGATCCAGCGCTTTGAGCAGGGGGATACGGCATTTCTGATCGTCCCCTCCCTCCTGCGTGACGATGACGGCAGCATTGCGATCGACCGGGAGGCTGCCGATGCGATAAGGGCCTGTCTCTCACAGGATTACTGAAGCTGCAGAAAAGCCACCGCTTGCAAACGGTGGCTTTTCCAATGTAAAAGGGGTTGGAACGATCAATGGTTACTTGTGGAGCAATGCCTGCTTGAGCATGGTCAGGTCGATGACGTTGATCCTGCCGTCATGGTTGACATCGGCTGCACTGTTGTTGTCGATCCTGGTATTCGGTACGGCAAGGATCCATTTCTGGACGATGAGGACATCGGTCAGATCAAAGCTTCCGTCCGCATTCACGTCATTGGCAACGGGCTGTGCCTCGGTGGGAGCCTGTGTGGGCTCCTGCGTCGTATCTGCCGAGGTCGTGCCGAGGGCAACTGTTGTGACATCCATCGTGCCGCCGTAGGTCTCAAAGTAGGAGGCCAGAACGGAGGTATCGGTCTGGAGGAAGTAGTTCCCGGAGGGGATGTAGCAGAGCGAGGAATTGGTGTCGAAGTTTGCATACTGGCAGTCGGTATTGACCTTGGTGCTCTTGTCGGTCACGACCGTGCCCTGCATGTCGCCCTTGCAGTTGTTCAGGACATCGTTGTAGCTCTTGACAGCGCCGAGCTTGACCTGCATCGGGTTCTTGCAGCTCTCAAAGAGATTGTACTCGGAGAAGATGTAGGCATTGGCTCTCGGGTTTATGCAATAGCTCGTCTGGCCGCTGAAAATGTTGTTGTACATGTGGATGTTGGCCTGACGGGCAAGCGGACCTCTCGATTCGCACTTGTTCCAGTAGTTGTGATGATAGGTCAGATGGAACTGGAGATTGGAGTCGGATGCACCCACGAGATTGGTCTTGTGGTAGCCCTCATAGTAGCAGTAGCTGTTGGTGAAGTACAGGCCGCGCTTGAAATCGCAGGCGCCGTCACCGCCGGCCTTGTCGGACTCTGCGGGATTGCTGATGGTGGGCTTGTAGAACTCACAGTTATGGATCCAGCAGCGCTCCACCGGTGCGGTCAGGGTCGAGCCCTCCTGCACGCCCTCCATGCCCACGCAGTCTTCGGGGACGTTCTTGAAGGAGATGTTTCTCACCTCGAAGCTCTTGCCGAGGCTGGGAGCGGCGGATTCTGCGATGAAGTGGAAGCCCCAGCCGTCAACGACCGCATCCGTACCGATGCCCTCGATGGTGACATGCTTGCCGGACTTCATTCTTGCCATGTAGCCGTTGTCGCCGACGCTGCCGCCGAGATCCGTGGAGTCGTAGGCAGTCAGGCCCGTGGGTGCCTTGACATCGCCGATGATCCGGACGACCAGGGGCGTGCCGTCCTCGGCAAGCTTCTTGATGATGCCGCTGTTGGAATTGGGCTTGGTGCCGCCGTTGGAGGTCTTGCCGCCGCCGATGTCCTGCCCGGCGGAGTTGAGGATGTTGCCGATGCCGGTGACGGTCGTGCCGTCCTTGGAGGTCACGGAGACAGTATCCTTGTTGTCATTGGTCACATAGAGGACGATGGCGCCGGATTTGAGTGTGCCGTTATCGTTGTAAGCGCCGACACCGTCGGTATAATTGAAATGTGCATAGCCGGAGCGGTCCTGTGCATTGACCTCCAGTCCGCTCTGGATGATCGTACCCTTGGCGGTGGTGACGGATACGGAGTAGGTACCTGCCGGAACACCGGGGATGTCCACACGCAGACCCTGGGAGGTATCGCGCACCAGATAGACAAGGTCATCGCCGGTCAGGGTGCCGGAGGCCGCACCGGAGTAGGAAACGCCCGTGACATCGGCGTCCTTGATGCCGGAATAGACCACATAGAGCATCTCATTCCAGCCGCCTGCGCTGACGACCTTGACACCGTTCAAGTCCACATTGCTGCTGCCGGGTGCGGAGGTGGGCGCCTCGGTGGGCGTCTGGGTCTCCTGCGGCTCGGTGGCGGGCTGCACCGGCGTGCTGCCGTCGCCTGCATAGGCCATGTAGAACAGGTTCACGGCATCGGCCTTGGTGAGCGTATGGGTGCCGGCGGACACATCGGCGGTGAGAATGCCGCCGGAAGCGGTGAGCTTGTTGCCGTCGAGCTTGATGGTGGCTGCATCCTCGGCAAAGACGAGGGTGAGCTTGCCGGCGCTCGGTGCATTGAAGCTGACCGTGGTGGCGCTCTCGATCTTCAGGCACTGTGTCAGGGTCTTTCCGTCATAGCTCACGGTCCCCTTCTGGGTGGACAGATTGCCGGTGATCGTATAGAAGCTGCTCGAGGTGCCGCTTGCGGTGAAATCATGCACATAGGCCGAGGCGGAGACGGTCTGCGTCCCGGAGCTGCCCTGCGTGGGCTGCTGGGAAGCCTCGGTGGGGGTGACGGCGGCCTGTGTGGGGGTGGGCTCGGAGGAGGGCGTAGTGGAATCCGAGAAGCCGGAGCCGACGGCGACGATGGAATCCTTGTAGGCAACGAGCGCGGCCTTGAGCTTGGTATCCACAGCATAGCTTGCGTCATCGGTCGCATTGTTGAACGTCCACTTGAAATCGCCGCCCTGTACACGGCCTGCATTGGCGGTGACAGTCTTGACGGCATCCTCCGGGGACTGTGCGGTGTACTTGTACATCACGCCCGAGGTGTCGAAATTGTTGTAGGTGGTGCCGCCCTGCTTTGCCTTGACAGAGGACGGAACCGTTTCCGTGGCGCTCTTTACCTCATAGGCATCAAAATCGGTGGCATTCTGCTGGTAGGTGACATAGGCCTTGGTGAGGTCACCGGTGATGGTGTTGTTGTAGGCCTTGATGACGCCGCCGTTCTCACCGGAGAAGGTCCCGCCGGAGAGATCGTCGGAGCCCTGCTTGGAGATGAGCATGGGGTACTTGCAGTTGCGGAAGTAATTGTTCTCAACAAAGGCGGAGCCGCCGAGCGTCATGCCGACGCCGTACTTGGCATTGCCGTCGAAGTAGTTGTTATAGATGTGGACCGAGCAGGTACGGATGCGGGGATGACGGGAATCGGAATGGTCGTACCAGTTGTGGTGATAGGTGATATAATTGTCGGTCGTCTCGGACTTCATGCCCTGCAGATTGCACTTGCCGTTGTCCCAGAAATGGTTGTAGGAATGGGTGATATAGGTCGAGGTCTTGGTATCGAGTGCGCCGTCACCCTTGACCTGGTCGGCATCCGAGCCGGCATCACCGTAGAACATATCGCAGTGATGCACCCACACATGATCGTTCTTCTGCTGGAGGCCCACATTGTCGCCCTCGGAGCTGTTGCAGTTCATAAAGCCGAGGTTGCGGATCTCCACGTTCGAGGAATTCTTGGCCACGGCACCGAAGCCGTTGAAGGTGGCATCCTTGCCGACGCCCTCGATCGTCAGGCCGCAGGTGACGGTATCGACATACAGGTCACCATTCGGCATATTCGCCGGGTCCTCGATATTGCCGATGAAGCGGATGCACACGGGGCCTGCCTTGGTGTTGCTCTTGAGGTTGGTGAGGATGTTCTGTACGCCCTTGAGCGAGGTGGCAGTCCCCTTCTTATCGGGGAGGGAGACGGTCACGGAATCCTTCGTCGCATTAGTGACATAGACCACGGTGGCACCGGACCGGAGCGTACCGTCCTCGTTATAGGCACCGGAGGACGTGCCGCCGACCCAGCCAAAGCCCGTGCGGTCGTGTGCGACAGTCGTCACCTGCACCTCGGCTGCCTTGGAGGTATCCTCCTTGCCGCTGATGACCGGAACGATCTTCAGCGTATGGCTGCCGGCCTTGAGCCCGAGCGCATCGGCGCGGAAGCAGGAGGCATACTGGCGGATCAGCATGCTGTCGATCTGCTTGCCGTCGGCATACACATTGTAGCCGGACGCACCGGAAACAGCGCTCCACTCGGCATACGCACCCTCGGCATAGCCTGCCGATGCAGTCACGGAAACGGACGCTGTGCTTGCTGCATCCGCCAGGATGCTCACAGCCGTATCCGTCCCGCGGTACAGCGCACTGCCTGCACCGAAGGACGTGAAGGCTGCTGCGGCCATCAGAACCGCCAGTGTTCTTCTCATCACCCGTACATTCATTAGAATCAACTCCCCTTTTTTCTTGAGCTGTGCCGTTCGGCACGGTGTTTATCTCTCGCATACAGGGCCCTTGCCTGTATTACTGAAATTATTATATACCCAAAGTAATGTTCATTCAATTCAAAATCCGGCACTGTTTATGCAAAATCCGTACCAATTTCATAAAATCGTCAAAAATACATCACATTCCGGAAAAAGAATGACCAAAAGCGTCCCCATGTCCCTGCATGGCGGCGCTTTTGGCTTTGTTACTCTTTTGTACGGCGAAACTCGGTCGCTGTCAGGCCGGTCTCTTTTTTGAAGGCAGTCATGAAATGATAGGTGTTCGGGTAGCCGCACTGCTCGGCGATCTGCTTGATCCCCAGATCCGTCCCGCGCAGCAGCTTCATGGCACTGCTCATGCGCAGATGGATGAGGTCGGTATGGAACGGCGTCCCGAAGCGTTTCTTGTAGAGCCTCCGGAAGTACCCGTCGCTGACCTGCATCATGGCAGCGGCACGCTCCTGCGTCCAGGGCTCGCCGGGATTCCGGATGATCTGCCGGCGGATCTCCTCGAGCTGCTGTTCAAGTCCGCCCTTGACCGTCGGTGCGATCCGATGCTGGCCGAGCATTTCCTTGATGCGCTGCTCGAGCGCTTCATGCATGTGCTCCGACGCCTCCCGGAACAGATCGTAATACACGACGATCACGGGCTTCTCAAGATGCTTGTCATGCTGGCACATGTACTCCACGAACGCATCGAAGCGCATTCCCCACTCCTCGCAGGCGCGTTCGGGATCCATGCGGTCGGGCAGCGGGAGCATGATGCCGAATACGTCCTTGTTGTAACGGAAGCAGTACTCCGGCTCCGAGCAGTTCATCTGGATGGCATTGGCCACGAACAGCTCCGGCGCCATGCTCACCGTATGGGATGCCTCCTGCACCCACGGGATCACAAGCAGCAGACAGGCATACCGCTGCATGGGGGTCAGCTTCCGGGACAGGCCCTTCAGGTTGAGCATACCCGTCATGCGGTCACGCTCCGAGAATTTCTCCAGCCGCTGGGTCAGGAGCTTGTTCTGCGTCTTGATGTACTGCACCGAGAGGGCATTGGCGACCGAGTCCCGCCAGCTGAAATACAGATCGTCAAACACATAATGCTTGGAATCCGAATAGGTCGTGATGATGTACCCGAACACCGTCTGCGTGTTGTGCAGCGGCACGGCGATCATAAGCTGCGGCCCCTCCGCGCACACATGTGCCGGGAGGAACTCATCGGTCGGAAAGGAGACCATCTCATTGCGCGCCTCGTGCTGATGCACGGACAGGAACAGGTGCATCGTCTCCGGGAACTCCCGGTGCGACTCCTCATAAAAAGGGATGACCATGTCATTGCGCACACAGACGTACAGGTCATTCCAGTAGGGCAGGATCACGGAGAGCTCCGCGATGCGGTCACTGAGCTGCACAAGGGACTCGGCGGAGGCCATACGGTTGATAAAGTCCGTGAGCATCCGGGAATCCCGGTAGGCACCGGTGAGGATGTACTTTTCGTTGATCTTCTCAAAGACCTCCTCCATGCTCTTGTCCCGGCACCCGCAGCTCCGCCCGAAGGTCACACGCTGCGTGTAGCCGGGTACCCGTTCCTTCCCGTCGATCTGCTGCAGCAATGCACAGGCAGCGGCCGTGCCGACGTCGAACTCCTTGCCGTCGACCGTCGTGAGGGAGGGCGAGCAGAGTGCGGCATTCGGGCCGCCGTCAAAGCCGGTCACGGCAATGTCGTCCGGGACCCGGATCCCCCGCTCGGCAAGCTGCCTGCACAGGGCGATCGCCATAAAGTCATTTGTACACACGACCGCTTCCGGTCTGGGGATGCGCCCCTGTGCGATGTCCTCGGCCAGCTTCCTTGGGGAATTGAGCCAGAAATCGCCGTAGCGGTACCGGTCGGTGGGCAGGCCTGCCTGCTCCATAGCCATGCGCCACCCGGCAAGGCGCTCCTCCGATTCGTGATAGCCCCGGGGACCTGTCAGGCAGAAGATCTCCCGGAAGCCGTGCTCCCGGATCAGGTGCTCTGTCAGCACACGGACATAGATCCCCTGCGGCACCTCCACATTGGGGAAGCGGTCATTGGGATAGTAGGTACACACGCACGGAAAGCGGATGTCCTGAAGGCTGTCCATGATCCGCTGCGTGACACGCGGATCGTTGAATTTTCCCGCTGCAAAGATCAGGCCGTCGAGCCCGACCTGGGCCACGAGCCGGTAGATGCTCTCCTCGGCCAGGACATAGTCGCTCGGCACGATCTGCTGCTGCATATTGGACGAGCAGGTAAACACGACCACATCATAGCCGCAGGCACTTGCCTGCCGGTAGATGCCCTCCAGAAAATCAGCATCGAGTGTTTCCGTGATGACCGGCATGATGACGCCGATCCTCCGCCGTTCCCTTCGCTCCATGGACGCTCCCTCCTTCTGTGCGGATGATGTATGCTTCGCTCCTATCATACCACATTTTCTCCGTGCCGTCAACTCCCTGCCTTCCCATAGGACGGGACGTTTTTAGTATACAGACCCAAAACCATCACAGTTTTCACAGGACTTTCACCAAGGATTAAGGCTGCTTTAAGCTCCCGGAGGTATACTACCCATAACAACAAACCACAAGGGGGCATGGATATGAGACCGATCAGGACAACAGCCGCATTTCTGCTCGCACTGACACTGTGCATGGCAATGTCCGCCTGTGATACCTCCGACATCTCCACAAGCATGGACGAGGGGACAGTATCACAGACAGAAACGCAGACAGAAGAAGCAGAAGAAAATGCGCAGGAAGATGCTAAAGAAGAAACGGCGGAGGAAGCGCCCATACCCGACAGCGGCGATGCATCCGGCCAGGCGCACGGTGAGCGCCCCGATGCCCCGCCCGACGGGAACGGGAAGCCCTCCGGTACACCTCCGGACGGTGGCGGCGGTCCCGGCACGCCTCCGGAGGGCGGCGGCGGTCCCGGCGGTAGCAGCAGTGCGGACATCGACTACACAGGCGCTGCCGAGATCACCTCCGGCGAAGCACAGTCCGGACAGACCTACGACAGCAGCACTGCGGATGAGAGTGCGCTTCTGATCTCGACCTCGGAGGAGGTCACGGTCACGGATCCGAGTGTCACCAAAACGGGGGACTCCGACGGCGGGGACAGCTGCAATTTCTACGGTCTGAATGCGGCAGTGCTCGTCAAGGACGGTGCGGATGTCACCATCACGGGCGGCACGGTCACCTCCGATGCAGACGGCGCAAACGGTGTGTTCTGCTACGGCGGCAACGGCGGCACGAACGGCGCATCCGGTGACGGCACGACCCTGACCATCCGCGATACGGTCATCACGACGACGGGCAGCGGCTCCGGCGGCATTATGACGACCGGCGGCGGCACCACCTACGCCTATGACCTTGACGTGACGACCTCCGGGCAGTCCTCCGCGCCCATCCGGACCGACCGCGGCGGCGGCACGGTCTATGTGGACGGCGGCACCTACACCTCGAACGGGCTCGGCTCCCCGGCGATCTACTCGACGGCGGAAGTCCATGTGGCAAATGCGGCGCTGACCTCCGATCTGTCCGAGGGCGTGTGCATCGAGGGGATGAATTCCATCGAGCTGACCGACTGCGACCTGACCGCGGACAACACCCAATGCAACGGCAATGCGACGTTCCATGACACCATCATGATCTACCAGTCCATGTCCGGCGATGCGGACAGCGGCACGTCCTCCTTCACCATGACGGGCGGCACACTTACCAGCCAAAGCGGGCATGTGTTCCATGTGACGAACACCAATGCGGTCATTGACCTGTGCGGCGTGGAGATCGTCAATGAGGATCCCGAGAACATACTCCTCTCCGTATGTGCGGACGGCTGGAGCGGCGGGCGCAACATTGCCGCGGTGCATACCGCCGGACAGACGCTCTCCGGCACCATCAAGGTCGGGGACGACGCGGAGCTGACGCTGGACCTGACGGACGGCTCGGCATTTGAGGGCACGATCGACGGCGACATCACCAATGCCTCCGGCGAGACGGTCTCCACAGAGGTCGGGACCGTGGCGGTGTCCATTGACAGCACGAGCACCTGGACACTGACGGCGGATACCTATATCACGTCCTTTGACGGCGATGCGGCAAGCATTGTCTCCAACGGCTACACGCTCTATGTCGGCGGGACGGCCCTGACGGGGACGGCGTGAATGGCGAAAGCCTGCCAAGTTTTCACAAATCACAGAGGGAGCTTGCTGTATGCTGCTCCCTCTTTTCTTTTGTTTCTTCAGGATCGCGCAGCTGAGCATGTTCGACTATATCATCGGGATCTCCATCGGCGGCGAGGTTTTTACATCTTTTTTCATGATCCTTCTCAGAGAACATGCTTTTTCCATTGACATTTTAGCTAAAATATGATATACTAATAATAGCGAAAATGATGGGAGGTGTGATCATGATCACTGTTACCGCGACCGACATCCAGAACAACTTTGGTCATTATCTGCAAGCCGTTCAGCAGGGGGAAGAGATCATCATTCTGAAAAACGGCAAGGAAGTGGCAAGGCTTGTGTCGCATGCATCGAGCGTATCCTTTCTCACTGATTCCCTTACCGGCGTTCTGAAGCATGATTATGATGAAAAGGCTGTTCGTGCGGAAAGGATCGATGCCTATGAAAATCCTGGTTGATACCAATGTCATACTTGATGTGCTCTGCAACCGTCCCGACTTCGTCGAAGCATCATCAATGATCTGGAAGCTATGCGAGGTCGATAAGATCGAAGGCTATGTTTCCGCATTGTCCGTTCCCAATATTGTGTATATTCTCCGTAAGGAGCTGACACCTCAGAAGACAGAGCAGCTGATCGGGCAGATCATGATGATCTTCCGCATCGTTGATCTGCGATCGGCGGATCTGAAGGCTGCTGCCGAAATGGTGACTGCTGATTATGAGGATGCCTTGCAGATGTGTCAGGCAAACAGGATCCATGCGGACTATCTTATCACAAGGAATATCCGGGATTTTAAGGACAGAAAGGTGCCAGCCCTCAAGCCCTCGGAACTGCTTGAAAGAATCTGAATCCCCCAAAAGCTGCCGTCTGCGTACGGCAGCTTTTTTCGTCCGTATGTACAATTTCTGCGCCGACAGTAGAGGATCTTTCTGCATTATCATAAAAATAGACTGTAAGTCGGTTTTTGCTTGACAATCCGGGAAAAATGTGCTATGATGATCTCAGAAATTCGACCGACAGTCGAAAAAGTAAGGAGGGTACCATGAAGGGAGAAAAGGGGGAGCGCCGCAGGACGGCGCTTCTGAAGATCGCGTACCGCATGTTCATCGAGCAGGGCTACGACAGCACGAGCATCGATGAGATCATCGCGGAGGCGGACATTGCGAAGGGGACGTACTACTACTATTTCCCGAGCAAGGAGGCCACGCTCGAGGCGGTCATCGACATGATGCTCGCTGAGGAGGCAGAACGGGCGCAGGCGGCCGTTGCCTCGCCGATGCCGGTGCCGCAGAAGATCGTTGCCGTCATCCTGGCGATGCGCCCGCGGCAGGAGGAGAGCGGCATCTCCACCACGCTCGAGCGCAGCGAAAACATTGTGATGCACGAGAAGGTCGGCCGCCGTCTGATCGAGGTCACCGCACCGCTGCTGACCGAGGTCGTGCAGGAGGGCATCGCACAGGGCATCTTTGAATGCACGAACGTCGAGGAGCGCGTGAGGATGATCCTCTTCCTCTGCCAGCGCATCTTCGACAGCGGACATTTCAATGAAAGGGATATCGAGGTGTTCGTGGACACGGTGGAGAAAACGCTCGGCGCGCAGACGGGGACCATGGACTTTATCAAGGGTCTGATCCAATAACGGAGGGTATTATGGAACGAGAGGTTATCATTTCGGGCGAGAGCAGCAGGTCATCTACCCAGATTTTGATATCGACATCTACAAGGGCGATTTCACCGTCATCATGGGCGCATCCGGTGCGGGCAAATCCACGCTGATGCATTCGCTCTCCGGCATGGACACGCCGAATGCCGGCACGATCACCTTCTGCGGTACGCAGATCACGGGGATGAACAGCGACGAGCTTGCGGTATTCCGGCGCAGGAACTGCGGCTTTGTGTTCCAGCAGATCTATCCCATCGACAAGATGAACCTGATGGACAATGTCATCACCGCCGGCAGCCTGACAAGCAAGGACAGGGCCGACATCGTCAGACGGGCGAATGCGCTCTTTGATCTGGTGAACCTCTCCGAGGTGACGCGCAAAAAGCTCCCGTCGCTCATCTCCGGCGGTGAGGCGCAGCGGGCCGGTATCGTCCGGGCGGCGATCAATCAGCCCTCGGCCATCTTTGCCGACGAGCCGACCGGTGCGCTTAATTCCATCAATTCCGATGCCGTGCTCGATGTGTTCTCCAAGCTGAATGCAGCTGGGCAGAGCATCATCATGGTCACACATGACAAGAAATCCGCACTGCGCGGGAACCGCGTGGTACACATCAAGGACGGCGAGATCTTCGGCGACTGCGATCTGGGGCCGTACAATGCCGGGGATACGAAGCGCACGGAAAAGCTCGAGCAGTTCCTGAAGGAGATGGGGTGGTAACATGGGCGGACTTGTCTTGCACAACCTAAAAAAGGCCAAGGGGCAGTTCGTCTCCTTCTGTCTTGTCATGACGATCACGGCACTGATCCTGAGCACCTCGCTCGTGCTGCTGTTCCAGACGGGCAATGCCTATGATAAGCGGTTTGAGGCGCTGAACACGGCCGAAGTCAGCGTGAGCGTTCCCGCCCAGCTTGCATCCGATGCGCTCGCGGAGGATCTGGCACGGATCGACGGCGTTTGCGCTGTTGAGTCACATGAAGCGCTGTTTGCCGCCGCCCTCCAGGAGTTCCAGGGCTCGGAATTTACGATGAACACCTACTTCTACCGGCTCTCCGATGAGCGCAGCATCTCCCTGCATACGATTGGGGAGACTGCTGCACACGAGGAGGAAGGCGGCGCCTATATCCCGCTGTACCTCTCCGCACTCGGCGGCTACAGGACGGAGGAACCCATCCGGTATCTCCTGGACGGGGAGGAATACACCTTCACCGTGAACGGCGTCCTCAGTGAGATGCAGTACGGCAACTACGGCACGGGCTTTATCGGGATCTATCTGACCGACAAAGCGTATGACGGCCTGACTGCGGACGAACATTTCATCCCCGTCTCGGAATACCTCATACGGACCTAGCAGAGTGCAGAGCTCTCCGAGGTCAGAAGCGCGGTCGCAGCACTTCTCAAGGACAAGGAGCTCCCGGCGCTCTCGCTCCTTGACCGCGCAGCATCCAGGAACAGCCGCACGATGGTATCGGGCACGATCATGCTGTTCCTCGGGGTATTTGCCGTGCTGGTCCTCCTTGTCAGCATCTTCCTTGCACGCTTCCGGATCAGGCAGACGATCGACGAGGAGGTGGGCGAGATGGGCGTGCTCAAGGGCAACGGCTACACGAGCGCCCAGCTCATGTGCAGCCAGGTCATCCCCTACGGGGGATCGTCAGCGGTGCGGGACTGCTCCTCGGAACGGCGCTGTCCTACACGGTGCTGCCCTCCGTGGCAAGCGTACTGGCAGTGCAGTCGGGGGTCTCCTATGCACCCGTATTCGACCCGGGAGCCGCGTGCATCAGCGTATGCGGGATCCTTGTGTTCGTCCTGCTGTTCACGGTCCTTGCCGCCGGGAAGATCCGGCGCCTTGAGCCGATCAATGCCATCCGCGGCATCGACCCGTTAAAGCCCGCGCCCAGGGAGACACGCGCCATGCAGGCCATGTATACCTCGCTCATCACCGTGGTTGCGCTCCTGCTGTTCGTCATCACGGTGCTCATCGTGCTGCTGATCCTCTATGTCATCATGCGCTCGATGACTTCTGGCCTGAAAACGGATTTCGGCATCTACAAGGCGATGGGCTTTACGAGCCGGCAGCTCATCGTGCAGACCGTCGGGCGCATCACACCGGTGGTCCTCCTCGGCTCCGTCCTGTCGGCAGTGCTGGGGATCGTGTACCTCCCGGTCATGTTTGACGGCATCTTCTCGGTCATCGGCGCACAGAAGAATCATTTTGAGATCCCAGTGGCAGTCCTGCTGCTCATGGCGGTGCTCCTGACCGCTGTGAACATCGTCATCGGCGCAGTCCTTTGCCGGCCGATCAGGAAGATCACGGCGTATTCGCTCATCAGGGAGGGATAATGAACAAGCCCTGTATCCGTCCGGGATACAGGGTTTTTGTGTTCTTGACGCATTCGTCACCCCAGGCTCCCTCTTTTTGAAACTCTCATGAAAACTATGTGAAAAGCCTGCATTTTCAAGCTTTCTTAAAGCTTTGCACCGTAAAGTGAGAACAATAAACCAGAAAGAGGTGACGGCTATGCAGACACTGCCGAAACGGATCGTCCTGATCCCGGCCTACCAGCCGGAGACGCGCCTCCCTGCGCTTGCCGCAGGGCTGCACCGGAACGGGTGCGATGTGGTCATCGTGGATGACGGCAGCGGGGAGCGCTTTGCAGAGATCTTTGCACGCGCAGCCGGGGATGCGCTCATCCTGCACCATACGGAAAACCGCGGCAAGGGGGCTGCTCTGAAAACCGGCATCGCAGCCATCCGCGGCCGCTACAGCGCCCCCTACCTCATCGTGACGGCCGATGCGGACGGGCAGCACACGCTCGGCGACATCCTGCGCGTGAGCCGGCAGGCTGCGCTCTTCCCGGAGTCCCTGGTGCTCGGCTGCCGGGGATTTGACAGGGACGTTCCCCTGCGCAGCCGCCTGGGGAATACACTGACAAGGCTCGTGTTCCGGCTTTCCACGGGCGTGCGCATCGAGGACACCCAGACGGGGCTGCGGGGCTTCGGCGATGCACTGACCGACAGGATGCTGGAGGTCCCGGGGGAGCGCTACGAGTACGAGATGAACGTCCTCTTTGCCTGCGCCGGGGACGGGATCGCGCTCCGGGAGCTGCGCATCGAGACGGTCTATCTTTCCGGGAACGCCTCCTCGCATTTCCGCCCGCTGCTCGATTCGTGCCGCATCTACCGGGAGATCCTGAAATTCTCCCTCTCCTCGTTTGTCAGCTTCCTGGCAGACTACGCGCTGTTCTGCCTGCTCTCCTTCCTGACGGGGATGCCGCTTGTCTCCAATGTCCTCGCCCGCCTCCTCAGCGCGGGACTCAATTTCACCCTCAACCACCGGCTCGTCTTTGAGAGCCGCAGCCGCATGACGGCCGCAGCCTTGCGGTATGCCGCACTCGTCTGTGCCATCCTTGTCTGCAATACCCTGATGCTCAAGGGACTGCTGGCACTGGGATGCGCGGCGTTTCTTGCAAAGCTCCTCACCGAGGTGCTCCTGTTCACCGCAAGCTACCTTGCACAGCATCATTTTGTTTTCAGAAAGGAGCGGAAAAAAGCATGAAGCACAGTCTCTTTCCCCTATGCTACGGGACCGCTCTGGTCCTCTTCACGGCATACCTTGCACTCGATACCTTCGTGCTCCGGACGGCCTATCAGACCGATGCCACACAGATGAACACCGCCATGTTCGACACAACCGAGGCTGAACAGACGCCGACGCAGGCCGGAACACAGGCCGCGCACCGTCACCGAAGCGGCGGGGAGGCACAGGCCGGGGCCGGCTCTCAAAGTGGCAGCGATCCGAGCGTCACGGAGACGGACGGGGCGCAGATCACCGTGACGGAATACGAAGCATATGACACGAGGATCTATGTTGCCGATGTGCTCCTCCCCTCCGTGCAGGCGCTGAAAACGGCCTTTGCCGAGGACACCTACGGCAGGAACATCACGGCAAACACCTCCGAGATCGCCGCTGCGCATGATGCGGTGTTCGCTGTGAACGGCGATTATTACGGCGCCCAGGAGCGCGGGATCGTCATCCGCAACGGCGTTATTTACCGGGACACCCCGGGAACGAATGACGTCCTGTGCATCTATGCGGACGGCACGATGCAGGTCGTCAGTCCCGATGCCTGCACTGCGCAGGAGCTCGTGGACAGCGGCGTGTGGCAGGCATTCAGCTTCGGGCCGGGGCTGCTTGCAAACGGAGAGATCACCGTGACGCAGGACCAGGAGGTCGGAAAGGCGATGGCCAGCAATCCCCGCACGGCGATCGGCCAGATCGATGCGAACCACTTCGTCTTTGTCGTCTCCGACGGCAGAACGGAGGAAAGCGCGGGCCTGTCGCTCTATGAGCTCGCACAGTTCATGCAGGAGCTGGGGGTGACGACCGCCTACAACCTCGACGGCGGCGGATCGTCCACGATGTACTACAACGAAGAGGTCATCAACAACCCCACCACCGGCGGGCGCATCAAGGAGAGAGGAGTGAGCGACATTGTGTACATTGGATAGAAAGCTTCTGCGGCAGGTCCTGCTGCACATGGGGCTGACGGTCTGGTTTGCCTTCTTCGGCGCGGTCTATGAGCATTTCAGCCATGAGGTCTACTCGTACTGGATGCTCTACGCCTTCGCACTGCCGCTCGTTCTGGGCGCACTCCCCTACGGGATCTGCCTGTGGAGGGCGTATTTCCCGGGGGAGCGCGTGATCCGGCTGTGGGATGCCGCCATCCTGACATGGACGGTCGGCGCGGTCTTTCAGGGCGTGCTGGACATTTACGGCACGACCAATTCCCTCGTGGCCGTCTACCCCGTCGCGGGTGCGCTGCTCGCGGTGGCAGCGGCTGTGATGTGTTTCGTTCAGAAAAAAGCGTGCAGGCCGGCGACTTCGCAGAAGTGAGATCCCGCTCCCTGTCAGATCAATCCCGTTTGCAAGGAAGATCGGCCGACCGCGCCAAAAATCCTCTCCCGGATCCGCGGAGTCTTGCGGATCCCGGATTGCATGCGTAGGATGCGTTTCCTGCAGTTGTCCCAGAACAGGGAAACTTCCTGACAACTGTAGTATCTATACGGTACGGACGATCCGGTGCATGATCGTTTTACTGATACTAATTTCTAATCAAGCTATTGAAATAGCTTGATTAGAAGCGTGCGCTTACGCGCCCGCTATTTTGTGACGAAAAGCGTCACAAGATCCGTCCCATGCCATTCTCGACGCGCAGGCGGCGTCGAGAATTGGTATGATTGACAATTTGCAGCTTCCATGGTATAATATCCTATACCAAACATGACAATGAAAGGAGGAGCGGATCATGCAAGATGGAACATGCAGCATCCGACACGCAGAAGCCTTCGACCTTGATGCCGTCACGGCACTCGAGGCGCGGTGCTTTCCGCCGTCGGAGGCGGCTTCGCCCGATGCCTTTGCCATGCGGCTGAGGGCGTTCCCGCAGTGCCTGTGGCTCCTTGAGGAGGACGGGCGGATCGTCTCGATGATCGGCGGGATGACGAGCGAGGCGGCGGACCTGTGCGATGCCATGTACGAGGGGACCTCGCTCTATGAGGAGCGCGGTGCATGGCTGATGATATTCGGTGTTGCGACCGACCCGGACCGGCAGCACCGGGGGCTTGCCTCGCAGCTGATGCGCTATGTCATCGCGCAGATGCAGTCACAGCGCCGCGACGGGCTCGTCCTGACGTGCAAGGAGGCGCTCGTCCCCTTCTATCGGCAGTTCGGATTTGTCAATGAGGGGCGCTCCGCCTCCGTTCACGGCGGTGCATGCTGGTACCAGATGCGCCTGTGCCTCCCCGCAGGCCTTGAGCGCTGCATCCTGCGCGGGGAGGAATGCCGTTTCCGGCACGGCGGCAGGGACTGCCTCCTCTACGGCTGGGAACAGTGCGACGGGTATGTGCTGAATGTGCAGGACGATACGGGTGCCCTCCTCTGGCAGAGCGCGCCCATGCGGCAGGAGGCATGTGCCGCTGCGTTCCGGGAATTTCTGGACCACAGCCAGGGAGGTTCACGATGACACCGAGCATTCGTCAGGACCGTTTGACTTCCGAATTTCTCGCCCTTGCCGCTGCGAGCCGTGAGAGCCTGGACGAGCGGCTAAGTGCCGATCTTATCACAGAAAAGCTGCACGCGCTCGGTTTTTGTGTGCAGGAGGACGATGCGGGCAGGGCACTTGGCGGCAATGCCGGGAACCTGTACGGCACGCTGTCCGGCACGCGCCCCGGTCCTCCCCTGCTGTTTTCCGCGCATATGGACACGGTCGCGCCCGGAAATGGCAAGCACCCCCTCCTGCATGAGGACGGGACTGTCACCTCCGACGGCACCACCGTGCTCGGTGCGGATGACTGTGCGGGGCTTGCCGAGATCTTAGAGGGCATCCGCAGCGTGCGCGAGGCCGGGATCGCGCACCGGGACATTGAGGTGCTCTTCCCGGTCGCCGAGGAGATCTACATCCGCGGCAGCGGCATCTTCGACTACAGCCGCCTGCGGTCAAAGGAGGCCTATGTGCTCGATATGAGCGGAGCGGTGGGGAGCGCGGCCGTGCGTGCGCCGTCGCTCATCTCCTTCCGCGTGACCGTCACGGGCCGGGCGTCCCATGCGGGCTTTGCGCCGGAGAACGGCATCCATGCGATCCGCGCCGCGGCGGAGGCGATCGCCCGCATTCCGCAGGGCCGGGTCGATGCGGACACGACCAGCAATATCGGCACCGTCAGCGGCGGCACGGCAAAGAACATCGTCCCGGAGCAGTGCGTGTGTACGGGCGAGGTGCGCAGCTTTTCGCATAAGAAGGCACTCGGACGCATCGAGGAGATCCGGGCGCGCTTCCGGGAGGCTGCCGCGCAGTACGGCGCTGCCGTACAGATGGAGACGCAGGAGATCCTGCGCTCCTATGAGGTGCCGCAGGAGGCGGCGGTCGTCCGGCGGTTCCGGGATGTGTGCGGCAGGCTCGGACTGCCCGGGACGCTGCGTTCCACCTTCGGCGGCAGCGACAACCACAATTTCCTCAAGGCCGGCATCAGCGGGATCGTTCTGTCCTGCGGGATGGAGCGTGTGCATTCCACACAGGAGCACATCAGCGTGCAGGAGCTTGTACGGGGTGCCGCGCTCGTGGCGGGCCTCATCACCTGCGACGACTGAAAAGCCGCCTTCCCGCGCCGATGCATGATCTTTTCCAGCCCCGTATCCCGGGGCTGTCAGTCTGTCAAAAAAGTATCGTGGGCCTCTGTGAGGCCCACGATACTTGCGGGGTGCGGGGCCGCAGGCCCCGCAATATAGCCCCCGCCCGTGGGGGCGGGGGTTGGGGGTGGGGAGAACTCGCCTTAGAAAAGGACTTTATCGACAAGCTGCCAGCCCCGTATACAGGGGCTGTTTTTTTGTACACAAAAAGATACTTGACAAACCGGGCGATCCGTATTATAATACAAGTGATATATTCCACAAGTTGAATATAAGGGAGGGATGGATCCGATGCTGCGGCACGGGATTCTCGGACTGCTCAATTACGGCGATATGACGGGCTACCAGATCATGGAGGTGTTCCGCGATTCGCTCCATTATTTCTGGACGGCGCAGACCAGCCAGATCTACCGCGAGCTGCAAACGCTCGAGACGTCGGGCTTTGTTTCGCACACTGCCGTCAAGGGCTGCGGCAGGCCCGACAGCAAGCGCTATGCGATCACGGAGGAGGGGCGTGCAGAGCTCATACGCTGGCTCACACAGGAGACCGGATTTGATACCAGGAGCCGGCTTCTGATGCTGACGTTTTTCCGCGGGGAGCTTCCCCGGGAGGAGAACATCCGGTTTTTCGAGGCGATCAAGGAAAGCGCCTCCAGGTTCGGTGCGGGGCTCGGACGGCCGGCGGACCGGACGGCGTTCTATGAACAGGCGCTGCACAGCCCGGAGCGGGCGCTTTACTGGAAAATGACCGTGGAATACGGCAGACGCTATGTGCAGATGCTGTGCGACTGGTGCGACACCTGCATCGCCATGCTCAGGGAGGAGGACGTATGAACATTCTCGTACTCAACGGCAGTCCCAAGGGGGAGCGCAGCAACACCATGCAGCTCACACACGCCTTTCTGGAGGGACTCGGCAGCGGTCACAGCACGCAGATCCTTGAGCTGCAAACGCTTACCATCAAGGGCTGCCGCGGATGCTTTGCCTGCTGGAAGGCAACGCCGGGGCAGTGCGTCATCAAGGATGACATGGCGCTCGTGCTCGAAAAGCTGCGTTCGGCGGATCTTGTGATCTTCAGCTTTCCGCTGTACTATTTCGGCGTGCCCGGTGTCATGAAGCACATGATCGACCGGCAGCTCCCGAACGTCCTGCCCTTCATGGAGGAGCGCTCGGACGGCGTGGGGAGCGGCAGCCACCGCGCCCGCTATGACATGTCGGGCAAGAAATACGTTATCATCAGCACCTGCGGCTTCTGGTCGGCCAAGGGGAATTATGACGCTGTTCTGGGAATGTTCGACCACATCTGCGGCAAGGACAATTATGAGACGATCCTCTGCGGACAGGGGGAGCTGTTCTCCGTCCCGGAGCTGTCCGGCAGGACGGGAGCATACCTTGAAAGCGTGCGCAGGGCGGGCGCAGAATATCTCTCGGGCGGCATCCGTGAACAGACCCGTGCGCAGCTTTCAGAGCTTCTCTACCCCAAGGAGGTCTTTGAGGAGATGGCGGATGCCAGCTGGGGCGTGTCGCGTGAGAGCGGCGAGTGCGAGCCGGAGAGTCTCTCCTTCACGCGGCAGATGGCTGCGCTCTACAACAAGGACAGCTACGACGGGAAGGACCGTGTGCTGGAGATGTGCTACACGGACCTCGGGCAGACCTATCAGATCCGGCTCACGCGAAGCGGCAGTGAGGTCATCACGGACGGCAGTCTCCGGGCGACCACGCGCATCGAGACGCCATGGCAGGTCTGGAAGGACATTGCTGCCGGAAGGATCGGCGGCACCGAGGCGCTTGCCAAGCACCTGTACACGGTCAAGGGGGACTTCTCTCTGATGATCCGGTGGGATGATTTCTTCGGCACCCACAAGGCTGCACCCGTCACCGAACGCACCGATTCCCGCCTGAAAAAACCGCTCATGGCCGCCATGATCGCACTCTGGATGACGCTCTGGATCGCCGTTTCCATCGATACCTTCATCGGGGCGCTCGTTACGATCGGTGTATGTGCTGCACTGCCGCTGCTGCTCATCCGGCATGAGCAAACGGTCTATGACAAGCTGTCGGCAAGCCTTGTGGCGGGCGCGGCGCTCCTGGCGCTTGGCACGGGGGACGGTTCTCTTGCCTCGGATGCGGGGTATCTGGCCTTCGGACTCCTCTGGCTTGTGTCCGCCTTCACACGTGAGCCCCTGTGCGCAGCGTATGTCAAATACAAGTACGGCGGGCAGAAAGCGCTGGACAATCCCCTGTTCGTCAGCACGAACCGCATCCTTGCGGCGGCCTGGGGCGGACTGTATGTCCTGCTGGCCCCCGCTGCCTTCCTGATGCAGCACGCCGGCCTGACAGCCGCTTCCCTCATCGTGTGCAATGCCGTACCCCTCCTCATGGGACTGTTCACCGTCTGGTTCGAGGGCTGGTATCCGGCGCATGTGGCACAGGGGTAATACACATGAGCGTCCCGGGAGCGGGGCGCTTTTTTGTTGACAATCCTGCAAAAACGTAGTATAATAGGAGCATCAGAATCCAACACAAAAGGTGATGTTATGAACTTTAAGCACATGGTATCCGCACTGCTGTCCGCTGTGATGGCGGCAAGCGCCGTACTCCCCCTGTATGCGGGGGCGGCGGACCTTCCCCGGGACGGGGATGCGGTGCTCTCTGAGGAGGGCATCGTGGAGGACGTGGATGTCCGGTCCACGAATTCCTTCGGCAAGCTCTTTTCGCAGGAGCTGACCGAAAAGCAGGAGGAGCAGCTCCAGGGAAACGGCTGCACGGTCTTTTCCGTCACGATGGACGGGAACACCGCGGACGTCTCATTCCAGACGCTCTATGATGCCACGCTCGTAGTCGGCATCTACAGCGAGGACAAAACGCAGCTCCTTGCCTCCGGGACGGCCGAGGTCACGGCCGACGACGAGAGCGCCCTCGTCACGGTCACGGGGAGCATTCCCGCGTACTACTACGTCAAGGCGTATCTCATCGATCCGCTGGGACTTTCGCCCCTGTCCACGGAATACGAAAATCCCGATCACACGCAGGAAATGCAGGAATTCTTCCAAAAGACTGCGGAGGATTTCCCGGCAGAGCGCGTGCTCAATCTCGATGACGATCCGGGGAACAATTTTGCAGTATACCAGGAGGATGTCATCGTGCTCGAGCCGGAGGAGGGGGCGGACATCGTCACCTCTGCGGACGACGAGAACGCCGTGTACGTCATCGAACACGCGGACGAGACCGTGCTGAGCCTGCAGCCGGGGGACCTCCTTGCCTACGCCTACGGGGAGGAGGACGTCCTCATCGTAAAGGTCGGGGCGATCTCTGTGGACGGCACCACGGTGACGCTCACGGGGGATGACACCTCGATGGACGAGGTCTTCGGCTTCGTGCGCATCGAAGCGCAGCAGGGCATGGAGGACGCCGCGATCACGCCGGAGGAGGGCGTGGATATCATCGAGGAGGAGGAATCCGATTCGGAGCTTCTGGCGGACGAAGGCGTGAAATTTGACCCGGACGAGGAAAGCGGCAAGGGCTCGGGCCACACGACCAAGATCGAGAAGAAGTTCATCGACTGGGAGCCGCTCAAGGGGGAGACCAACGACCGCAACCACACGGAGCCCGGCGTATCGGGCAGCGTGAAGATCAACGGCTCGGTCGCCTTCACATCGAGCTTCTTCATCAAGGTCCACCTGGCCGGCAAGACCAAATCCGTTGAGCTGAACCTGAACTACGAGCTCAAGGTCTCCCTGAGCATCGAGGGCAAGGTGTCGGTGCATGTCCCGCTCGGATCGATCGGGTTTTCTCCCGTGCCGGGTGTCTATGCGGAGATCACGCCGAGCGTGGTCCTGCGGCTGAGTGCCTCGGTGGAGTTTGACGGCACCTGGAAGGGCGGCTGGACGGCCAAGGCCTCGTACAGCAAGCAGGACGGCAAGAGCGTGACCAGTACGATGACAAAGCCCAAGACGACGCTCTCCTTCAAGGCGGAGGGCAGTCTGTTCGTCGGGATCGATCTGCGTCCGGCGGTCAAGATCATTCATGACAAGCTCTGCTCGGTGTCCTGCACGGCGGAGGCCGGCGTGGAATTTGTCGGCAAGCTCGAGCAGTCCCGGCAGATCACCGGGGAGGATGAGGACCCGTATCCGGAGAGCTTCCACGACTGTGAATGGTGCATCGACGGGGACATGAATTTCAAATTCAGCATCCGGTTCGATGTGACGTTCATCAAGATCGTCAAGCTCAGTCTGACGCTGCTTGACCGCTCGTACAAGCTCCGGGACTGGTACTATTCGATCGACAACAAGGAATTCGACTTCGGGGAATGCCCGCACGAGCTGCACAGGGTACGCATCCATGTGCAGGACGAGAACGGGGAGCCGGTCGTGGGGGCAGTCTGCGCACTGAGCTCGAAGCATCCGGTCAAGACATATGATCTGAACGACCCGCCGACGGTGACGCAGGTCACGACGGACGGGGCCGGGCAGCTCACGCTCTATATGCAGACGGATCATGTGACGCTCCGGATCTCCGGGGAGGGCTTCCGGGACAGCACGGCGCAGCTCTTCTACGAGTACAGTCTCAACGACATCTCCTATATCAACTACAAGAAGGTCGTGCCGGTGCAGGGCGGCAGCGGCGCTGCGATCTGGGAGGCAGACTATGTGGTGACGATGACGCATGGGGAGGGGTCGGAGTCCCCGACGGAGGAAGCACCGACGGAAGAGGAGCCCCAGCTGCCTACGGAGGATGAGAGTATTGTGGCATCTGGAAAGCTGGGGTATAGTAATCTGACATGGAGAATTATTGATGATGTAATGACAATTGAAGGAACGGGGGAAATTCCCGATTTCCAATATAGTTCAAGACCTTGGACTTCCTATTCATTTCATTCCGTGATTATAAAGGACGGCATAAGTAATATTGGTTCTCATTTATTT
Source organism: Oscillospiraceae bacterium (assembly GCA_017460955.1). Lineage (GTDB taxonomy): Bacteria > Bacillota > Clostridia > Oscillospirales > Ruminococcaceae > UBA3855. Next base: position 8,107 of record JAFTZY010000068.1, on the reverse strand, counting down.
AAGGACTGTTCCGATCTTACTTCTGTAACCCTTCCCGAATCCGTGACAAGTATTGACAGCTATGCATTCTATGGCTGTAAATCAATTACTTCCATCAACCTTCCGGATAGCTTAACAACTATTGGACATTATGCGTTCTATGAGTGCTCCGAGCTCTCTGCTATTACGTTTTCAAAGAATATATCCTATATTGGATCTCACGCCCTTGGAAAAACGCCTTGGTTAACTTCGAGAAAGGAGGAAAATCCTCTCGTTATTGTCAACCGTATTCTTGTCGATGGTACTTCGTGCGAGGGCGATCTCATCATTCCAAGTGATATAGTAAGTATTTCTCCATATGCTTTTAGTTACGCTTGGGATATAACCTCTGTCGTAATCCCAGATGGCATTTCCATAATTGACAGTGGGACCTTTGCCGAGTGCCGTTATATGGAAACTGTTACAATTCCGGAAAGCGTTACAGTAATTGGCGAGAACGCTTTTGCAAAATGCTATAGTCTTTCCAATATTACACTACCAAGTGGACTTACAGAAATCAACAGCTACGCTTTTGACAGCTGCGGTATTACTGAACTCTTCATTCCAGCTGATGTAACGAGCATGGGCGGTATATACTATTGTCCCCACCTAACCAGCATTCAGGTTGCTGAGGATAATCCATATTATTGCTCTGTAGATGGTGTTTTATATAATAAGGACAGAACAAAATTGATTAGTTGTCCAGCTGGCAAGGAGGGGGAGGTCAATGTCGAAGAGGGAATAACCAATATTCCCTTTATGGCGTTCGGTAATTGTAAAATGCTGACTTCAATTACACTACCGGAATCCGTAACAGAAATAGAAAACTATGCATTTTCGAACTGCTCCTCCCTTCTTTCCATCAATATTCCTAATAGCGTGTATTATATTGGAACACAATCATTTGCAGGATGCCAAAGCCTAACGTCCATTACAATTCCGGGCAGTTGCAGCTCGATAGCAGAGGGTGGCTTTATGAATTGTACAGGACTGACTACTGTGATAATCTCGGAAGGGTTTAATACAATAGGAAGTTATGCATTTTCAGGATGTTCCAGTCTCACTTCCATCACCTTACCAAGTACCATAAAATACATATTCTCAGATGCTTTCCGTGGGTGCAGTGAGCTTAATGACGTTTATTACACCGGAACAGAAGAGCAGTGGGATGCAATCTCCATCGACACTTATCCAAATGTTCCATTTGAATCCGCCACCATCCACTACAACTCCACCGGTTCAACCACCTCCACCCAATCCCTCCCCCGCATCCTTGCGGCCGGGGACGGGACGGCGGATTACACCGACCTCCTCCCCTCCACCCTCTACAACTTCTACCTCCTGCGCACGCAGGACACCGATGCCCCCCTCTCCCCCGACAACCTCCTGTATCTGACGCAGTTTGTCACCGATGAGAGCGGTGCGGCGTCCCTTGCGTATGCCCCCATTGACGGGGAGGCCGCCGCACTTGCCGTTCCGGCGCGGTGCCGTATGGACAATGTGTCCGTGGCGCTCGATGACCTTGTCTACACGGGCAGCCCCCTGCACCCCGCACCGACCGTGACCTGCGCCGGCGTCCCCCTCACGGAGGGTGTGGATTACGAGCTCCTCGGCGATACCGAGGTCACGCAGACCGGCGCGTACCTCCTCACCGTCTCGGGCCTGGGCGACTTCTCGGGTGAGATCACGACCGCCTACTTTGTGTACGCCGATGCGGATTACACCCTCGGCGATGTCAACGAGGACGGCGCGGTCAATGCCAACGACGCCGCCCGCATCCTCATGGCCGCTGCGAGGATCGGCGCAAAACGCGACTCCGGTCTCACCGACGCACAATCCCTTGCGGCCAACGTCAACGGCGATGCCGCCATCAATGCAGTCGATGCCTCCATCGTCCTGCGCTATGCCGCTGCGATCGGCGCCAAGCGACAGGTCGTGCTGCAGGACTTTATCGTCTGACAAAACAAGCGCCCGATTGGGGCGATCAAGGGGCAGCGCAGGTACCGCGTTTTGTTTTGCGATCGTCCTGAAAAAGCTCACATTCTTTCGTTTTTCGCCCGGACCCTTGACTTTTCCCCGGATCCGGTGTATGATGGAAACCATGACAAGGGGGTCCGCTGCAAGGCACAGCGGACCCTCTTATTTTCTGTCACTGCATGGCGGGGATGCCGCATAGCATCCGGTATTTTTCCGACATTTTTCATCAAAAACCTGACCGATGTCGTGCGGGTGTATTGACACCCGGGCAATGTATGTGATACAATGGACCCAGAACAGCAAGGCAATGGAGCCGTTTCATCCCGGTACACGGGGATGGAACAGCTCCTTTTTTCTGTGCTTTTTTTCAGGAAGGAGGGAGAACATGAATGACCGGATCCTTGTGCTCGATCCCGTCGGCAGCGGCTTGCAGCACCTGATCCGCCTGCCGGTCTGGGAGGAATGCGGCTTCGAGATCGCCGGACGCACCGACGAGCCGGACAGTGCCGTGCGCACGATGCTGCGCAGGACATTTGACCTGCTGCTGTGCATCCACCGCCCCTCCGGGGAAACGACCGTTCAGGTGCTCTCCCGCCTGCACCGCAAGGCACCGGAGATCCCGGTGCTCGTCATCAGCACTGGGGATGATTCCGCCTGTATGCGGCAGTGCTTCCTCTTCGGCGCCGTGGATTTTCTGATAGAGCCGCTCGGGGACGAGACGCTGCGGGAGGTGCTCCTCCGGCTCAGTCCGCTCCTCGACCGCAGGATCATGAACGAGGAGTACGCGCAGGCACTGCACCTGTCGCTCACTGCCCTGCAGGAGCATGACGCGCCCGCGCCGCTCCTTGAAAAGCTCTCCGTGCTCCTCGAGAAATGTCAGGACACCGCTGTGACGACCGAGATCGCCGCCGAATTCTTCGGCTTCAACCGGGACTACTTCACACGCTATTTCAAGCGCCGCACGGGCATGACCTTCTCGGAATTCCACCGGGGCTTCATGATCGAGTATGCCAAGCTCCTGCTTTCGAGCGGGCATTTCAAGGTGCAGGAGGTCAGCGATATCCTGGGCCTCTCCTCGGCGGATTACTTCACGCGCATCTTCAAGAAGCACACCGGAAAGACCCCCTCCGAATTCAAGAGGCTCTGACCCCGATGCGGTAGCGGTGAATGATCTGGATGGCGACCGTTTGCTTGGTCAGCCGCCGGTTCATCGCCTGCATCTGCAAATAGCGGTGTGCCTCCGGCTCGGTCATGCGCCGGTGCTCCATGAGCAGCTGCTTTGCCGTCTCCACAAGTGCCTGTTTGTCCTCATAATCCACATGCAACATCTTTGAAAAGCGCCCCTTTGCGTTTGATTTGTCTGTCATTATAACGGAATCCCGCAATAAAGTCCATGCACTTTTTCGTAGATGTTTTGGAAAGGTCGGATTTTTCAGGGAGAAAGTCGCAAACTTAATGTATCCAATACATTGACAAAAGTCGCATTTTTGTAGTATGATAAATTGAAACGTTTTCCATGTGCGGACATCTGTCCTTGCATGGCGTTTATACAAATCCTAAGGAGGTCATTACCATGTCCTATGTAGATGAAGTCATCGCGCAGGTCATTGAGAAGAACCCGGACGAGCCGGAGTTCCATCAGGCAGTGCGCGAGGTCCTCGAATCCATCCGCCCGGTGATCGAGGCAAACGAAGCGCAGTTCCGGCGCGATGCGCTCCTCGAGCGTCTGGTCAACCCGGAGCGCCAGATCAAATTCCGCGTACCGTGGCTCGATGACAACGGTGATGTACATGTCAACACCGGCTACCGCGTGCAGTTCAACTCCGCGATCGGTCCGTACAAGGGCGGTCTGCGGCTGCATCCGTCGGTGAACATCGGCATCATCAAGTTCCTCGGCTTCGAGCAGATCTTCAAGAATTCCCTCACGGGTCTCCCCATCGGCGGCGGCAAGGGCGGCTCCGACTTCGACCCCAAGGGCAAGTCCGACCGTGAGGTGATGCGCTTCTGCCAGAGCTTCATGACGGAGCTGTGCAAGTACATCGGTGCGGGTACGGACGTGCCTGCCGGTGACATCGGCACGGGCGGACGTGAGATCGGCTACATGTTCGGGCAGTACAAGAAGATCCGCGGGCTGTTCGAGGGCACGCTCACCGGCAAGGGTCTCTCCTTCGGCGGCTCCCTGGCAAGAACGGAGGCGACCGGCTACGGACTTCTGTACATCACCGATGAGCTCCTGCGCTGCCACGGCGAGACGATGCAGGGCAAGACGGTCGTCGTATCCGGTGCGGGCAATGTGGCGATCTATGCGATCGAGAAGGCACAGCAGCTCGGTGCGAAGGTCGTGACCTGCTCGGACTCCACCGGCTGGATCTACGACCCGGAGGGCATCGACGTTGCTGCGCTCAAGGAGATCAAGGAGGTAAAGCGCGCACGCCTGACCGAGTACAAAAACTACCGTCCGGATGCACAGTACCACGAAGGACGCGGCGTATGGCAGATCAAGGCGGACATTGCCCTTCCCTGCGCAACACAGAATGAGCTGCATCTTGAGGATGCAAAGCAGCTTGTGGCAAACGGGTGCAAGGCCGTCTGCGAGGGTGCGAACATGCCCACGACGGAGGATGCCACAAAGTACCTCCAGGAAAACGGCGTGTGGTTCATCCCCGGCAAGGCCTCGAACGCCGGCGGCGTTGCGACCTCCGCACTGGAAATGTCCCAGAACAGCGAGCGTCTGAGCTGGAGCTTCGAGGAGGTCGATGCACAGCTCAAAAAGATCATGGAGAACGTATACCACAATATCGACGAGGCTGCAAGGAAGTACGGCTTCGAGGGCAATTATGTGGTCGGCGCGAACATCGCAGGCTTTGAAAAGGTGCTCGATGCGATGAACGCACAGGGGATCGTGTGATGTGTGCGCAGAACGAGACGCTGCCGAACATCGCTGTATTTCCAAGCCGTAAACCGGAGATACAGATCGGCCAGCCGGAGCAGGCAGTGCTCCCGGAGGTACAGGAAGGATCCGAATTTGCAAGAAACACACAGACCTGGGATTAAACCCGTTTTCGGAAATGTCCCGCATACAAGGCAATACTCCCCTCACATGCAGGGGAGCATTGTCTGCTATTGCTATTTTTTCTTTCAGGAGGTAGGTTATGAAAAACATCCTTGTCTGCCGTGAATCCGACCCCCGCGAGACCCGCGTGGCGATGATCCCGGACGACATCAAAAAGCTCATCGGCATGGGCTTTTCATGCAAGGTGGTATCGGGGGCGGGTGTGAGATCCGGCTTTTCCGATGCCGATTATGAGAAGGCGGGTGCCGCTGTCATTGCCAAGGAGCAGGACGGCTACGACTGCGACATCGTACTGCGGATCCTAAAGCCCCACAGTGCGGATGGGCTGCAGCCCGATACCCTGCATCTGAGCTATCTTGACCCGTTCAACGAAAAAGCGCTCCTGCGTGAATTTGCACAAAAGCGCATCCAGGCCGTTTCGCTTGAAATGATCCCGCGCACGACCCTCGCGCAGAAGATGGACGTGCAGTCCTCACAGACCTCGCTTGCAGGATATGTGGCGGTGGTCAATGCGGCTGCCAGACTCCCGAAGATCCTGCCCATGATGGTCACGCCCTCGGGTACGATCAACCCGGCGCGGGTGTTCATCATCGGCGTGGGCGTAGCGGGGCTCCAGGCCATTGCAACGGCCAAACGCCTTGGCGCAAGAGTGGATGCCTTTGACACGCGCCCGGTCGTGGAGGAGCAGGTAAAGTCCCTCGGCGCAAGCTTTGTGAAGATCGACCTGGGCGAGATGGGACAGACCGATCAGGGGTATGCCAGGGAGCTCACCCCCGAGCAGATCAAAAAGCAGCAGGAGGCGCAGGCCAAGGTCTGTGAGCGCTCGAACATCGTCATCACGACAGCGAAGGTGTTCGGCCGAAAGGCCCCGCGTCTGATCGGGAAGGACGTCATTGCCCGTATGATGCCGGGCTCGGTCATTGTCGATATGGCATGCTCCACGGGCGGCAATGTCGAGGGCTCGAAGCTCTTTGAGGAGGTCATCACCGACAATGGTGTCATCATCCTGTCGGGCGATCTGCTCGAGCGGCAGGTACCGTTCGATGCCTCCAAAATGCTGTCCGGCAATTTTACGGCATTTCTCACGCACTTCTACGATAAGGACGCGAAGGAATGCAAGGTCAATCTCGGGGACGAGATCATGCGCGGCTGTCTCTTGACGCAGGGCGGCAGGATCATCCACGAGCGCTTTCAGGAGGATTGATTATGGCGATCGGTGAAATCTTATTATTGGTATTTGTCTTTGTCATTGCAGGATTTTTGGGCGTGGAGCTCATCTCGAAGGTCCCCTCGCAGCTGCACACGCCGCTGATGTCCGGTACGAACGCCATCTCCGGCATCACGGTCGTGGGTGCGATCGCCGCAACGGCAGTGGCGCTCCACACGGAGGGGATGCTCAGCAACATCCTTGGCTTTCTGGCCATTGTCCTTGCTGCGATCAACGTCATCGGCGGGTATCTTGTCACCGACAGGATGCTTGGCATGTTCAAAAAGAAGGGGGATGACAGGAAGTGAATTTTGAATCTGTCCGCGTCATCGTGACGACGGTTCTCTACATGGTCTCGGCGATCCTGTTCATCCGCGGCATCAAGCTCCTCGGAAAAGCCGACACAGCCCGCAGGGGCAATCTCCTCTCCTCGGTCGGCATGCTCATTGCCGTGGTGACGGTGCTCCTCGAGAAGGAGGTCACCGACACGCTCACCGCGCCCCCGCTCGGGAATGCCTATGTCTGGACGGCGGCGGCGGTGCTCCTCGGCGGCATCATCGGTGCTGTGTGGGCAAAAAAAGTCGAGATGACCGGCATGCCCCAGCTCGTGGCGCTCTTCAACGGCTTCGGGGGCCTGAGCTCCCTGCTCGTGGCACTCACACAGTACATGACCGACCCGAATGTGAACGCATTCTCCGCTGTCACGCTTGGTCTCACCATTGCCATCGGTGCGGTCGCCTTCACGGGCTCGGTGGTCGCATGGGGGAAGCTCTCGGGGAAGCTCTTTAAGAAAAACGTGAGCATCCCGGGCAAAAACGGCATCAATGCCGTGCTTGCGCTCGCAGGTCTTGCGGGCGTGGCACTGTATGCGGTGAGCATCGCAAACGGGAATGCGCAGATCGGCCTGACCGGCATTGTCCTCACGACGGCAGCCTATCTGCTCCTTGGGCTTACGATGGTCGTCTCCATCGGCGGCGGTGATATGCCGGTCATCATTTCGCTCCTCAATGCCTTCTCGGGACTTGCGGCGGCATTTGCGGGGCTTGCGCTCTCGAATTCCGTTCTGGTCGTATCCGGCTGTCTTGTCGGCACATCCGGCCTCATCCTCACGCTCATCATGTGCAAGGCGATGAACCGCACGCTCGTCTCCCTCCTCTTTGGCAGCACGGGTGCATCGAAGGCCAGGGCCGGTGCCGGCTCCGGCAAGGAGCCTAAGTCCATGTCCGTGGAGGATGCATACCTCATCCTGGAGGCAGCAAGCTCCGTGGTGTTCATCCCCGGATACGGCATGGCGGTCGCCCAGGCGCAGCATGCCGTCAAGGAGCTGTGCGACAAGCTCGAGGGCAACGGCGCGGAGGTGAGCTTCGCGATCCATCCGGTGGCAGGCCGCATGCCCGGTCATATGAACGTGCTCCTGGCCGAGGCGAATGTCCCCTACGAGCAGCTCAAAACGGCGGATGAAATGAATCCGCAGATGAGCAATACCGATGTTGCGATCGTCATCGGCGCGAACGATGTTGTCAACCCCTCCGCACTTGACGATGAGACCTCCCCGCTCTACGGCATGCCCATCATCAATGCGTTTGAAGCACGGACGGTGTTCGTCCTCAAGCGCGGCAAGGGCGCGGGCTTCTCGGGCGTGGAAAATCCGCTCTTCACCAACGACAATACTGTCATGCTTTACGGCGATGCCAAGCAGACGGTGTCCTCGCTCGTGGCGGAATTTGAGGAGTGAGCTGACGCTTGTCGGTAAAGGAACATCTCTCAGGGAGGGGCGTGCTTCGGCCGCCCTCCCCCTGCCCCCTCCCTGAAGGGAGGGGGAAAATGTGGGG
>JAFTZY010000067.1 GCA_017460955.1 Oscillospiraceae bacterium | reverse complement strand
TTTCAATTTATAAATATGTATTGGAGTGATACTATGGAGCAAAAGAATAGCGGTATCAGCGTGTTTCAGCGATACCTTACGATCTGGGTGGCTCTGTGTATGGTGGTGGGAGTGCTGATAGGACGATTTCTTCCCCAGATACCAGAGTTTCTGAATCAGTTTGAATATGCAGGTATCTCAATACCTATGGCAATATTGATATGGCTTATGATATATCCAATGATGATGAAAGTCGATTTTCAGAGTATCAAAAATGTCGGCAAAAATCCAAAAGGGCTGTTCGTCACTTGGGTTGTGAACTGGCTGATAAAGCCGTTTTCGATGTACGGTATTGCAAGTCTGTTCTTTTTGGGTGTTTTCAAGGCTTTCATGACTCCCGAACTTGCTGCGGAATATCTCGCTGGGGCTGTTCTGCTCGGCGCTGCACCTTGTACGGCTATGGTGTTCGTGTGGAGTACGCTGACGAAAGGAAATCCTGCCTATACTGTTGTACAGGTCGCTACCAATGATTTGATTATTCTTGTTGCATTCGTGCCTATCGTTAAGCTCCTGCTTGGTGTATCGAATGTGCAAGTGCCAATGACTACGCTTCTTCTTTCTGTGGTGCTGTTTGTGGTGATACCACTCGCCCTCGGCATTCTCACAAGAGTGATTGTCACGAAAAACAAAGGTGCAGACTACTTTGAAAACACCTTTATCCGCAAATTTGACGGCATTACAACAATAGGCTTACTACTCACCCTGATACTGATATTTTCGTTCCAAGGGAGTGTCATTCTTGAAAATCCTCTGCATATACTGCTGATTGCTGTTCCCCTTGTATTGCAGACATTCATTATTTTTGCACTCGCTTATATCGCCTGCAAGCTGTTAAAACTGCCCCACGATATAGCTGCCCCTGCGGGAATGATAGGAGCGTCCAATTTCTTTGAGCTTGCTGTTGCGGTGGCTGTCGCTTTGTTTGGTACATCTTCTCCTGCGGCTCTTGCGACTACCGTGGGCGTGCTGACCGAAGTGCCAGTTATGCTTTTGTTGTGCAGAATAGCAAACAATACGAAAAAGCTGTTTGACAAAAAGGACAGTATAATCCCTCTTTAAAACTTGCAATGGATATAGCTCGAGTCTTTCGTACTTCAGTAGAAGATATTTTTCGTTTGATGATTGAAATCAAACAATGAATCATTTCCATAAATGACAATAAGAAGTAAGCTTGGCAATGCCATGATCGGCTTCATACTCCCTCACACGGCGATAGAATCATACACATAAAAGAGTGTGCAAGCAAAATGAATCGAACCATAAAAACCGTACAATGACAAAAAAGACCTCCTATGGTATAATAGAAGCCATAGGGGGTTTTGTTATGGCAAGAAGTTACAGACATATACAGCAGTATGAAAAAGAGATACTGGAGACAACCGTATTTTAACCTAACTAAAGCATACCACATCACGCCGTCAATGTCAAGACGAGGGAACCCACATGACAACGCTTTGGCTGAAAATTTCTTCTCTATCCTAAAAACTGAGTGCATTTACAGAATGAAGATCAACTTTTGCCGAAGCCAGACGTCTGATCGATGACTACATTTACTTTTACAATCACCAGCGTATACAATTAAAGACAAAACTGACTCCGCTTGAATTGCGGAGCCAGTTCGTTGCTTGATTTAATTATCCATAGGGGCTTTTTTGTGCTGTACGCACAAAGTGGGGCGGTTTAAGGTACAAAGGCTTTTTAGCTATAGCTTTTTGACCATCTTCACATGGGGAACGCCTTCCTCATCGTGATAATCCGGCAAGGCTGTATAGCCCGCACTTTCATAGAATTTCTGCACACGGCACTGTGCCGCAAGACTCACATGATCCGCACCGCGTTCCTTTGCAAGCGCTTCCAGCTCGGACAGCACACGGCTGCCCAGATGCGCCCCGCGGCATGCCTGCATCACAGCCACACGCCCGATCCACCAGCCGCCCTCCTGAAAGAGCAGCCGGCCTGTTGCAACGGGTGTATCCCCGTCATACAGCACCAGATGTGTCGAATGTGCATCCATTTCATCAAATTCTTCCTGAAATCCCTGCTCCTCCACAAAGACCGCCGTGCGGATAGCAATGCAGTCCGGATGGAGCGTGTCATACAATGCTGCCCGGTATCCCATATCACAGCACCTTCGAGAGGAATTCCCGCAGACGCGGATTTTCAGGATTTGTGAAGAATGCCTCCGGCTCGTTCTCTTCCATGATCCTCCCGCTTTCCATGAACAGTACCCGGGATGCCACCTCGCGGGCAAAGCCCATCTCATGGGTGACGACCACCATGGTCATGCCCTCATCCGCAAGCTGCTTCATGAGCGCGAGTACCTCACCGACCATTTCCGGGTCGAGTGCGGAGGTAGGCTCGTCAAAGAGCATCACATCCGGATTCATCACCAGCGCCCTTGCAATGGCAATGCGCTGCTTCTGTCCGCCGGAGAGCTGGCTTGGGTAGGCATCCGCCTTGTCGGCAAGTCCGACCTTCTCGAGCATCGCAGCAGCGCTCCGGTCCGCTTCCTCCTTCGACATGATCCCCAGCTTTGTCGGGGCCAGCGTCAGGTTGCGCCGGATCGTCAGGTGGGGAAAGAGGTGGAAGTGCTGAAAGACCATGCCCATGCGCTCGCGGACCTCATACAGCCGCTTTTCGGACATCTTCGTCAGGTCCTCGCCCTCGAAGATGATCGTGCCGCCCGTGGGCTGCTCAAGACGGTTCAGACAGCGCAGGAAGGTACTCTTGCCCGAGCCGGACGGCCCGACAACGACGACCTTCTCGCCCTTTTCGATCGTCGTGGTGATGCCCTTGAGGATGTGCAGATCCCCGAAGGATTTTTGCAGGTTCTTAACCTCGATCACTCTTTTGCAGCCTCCTTTCCAGCAGCGTGACAAGCCGGCTGAGCGTGATGACAAGGATCAGATAGATCAGCGCCACAGCGATCAGCGGCAGGAATGCCTCATACGTCAGACTGCGGATGATGTCGCCGCCCTTGGTCAGGTCCTCCAGGGCAATGTAGCCCGCCACGGAGGTCTCCTTGAGCAGGACGATGCATTCATTGGCCAGCGCCGGCAGGATGTTCTTGAACGCCTGCGGCAGGATGATGTAGAGCATCGTGCGCCGGTAATTGAGTCCCAGACAGGCCCCGGCCTCGAACTGGCCGCTGTCGATGGACATGATGCCGGAGCGGACGATCTCCGCCACATACGCAGCGGAGTTCAGTCCGAAGGCAAGGATGCCGACGAAGGTCTTGTCGATCCGGACGGATGCGAAGATGACGTAGTAGATGATGAGCAGCTGCACCATCACGGGGGTGCCGCGGATGACCGTCAGGTAGAGCTTGCACAGGAGATTGGGGATCTTGAGCTTCCCGGTCCTGTCGGCAGTGGCACGGATGATGGCGATCAGAAAGCCGAGCACCATGCCGATGATGACGGCAAAGAAGGTGATAATGAGCGTGGTTTTCAGACCGCTGGCCAGGTATTTCCAGCGGTCATCCACGATAAAAGTATCGTAAAGCTTATCCGTCAGATGCATAACCGCTTACTCCGCTCTGACAATGATGACCTGCGTGGTGGTCGCATAGCCCTGTGTGAAGGACACGTTCTTCTCACGCTCGGGGGTCATGGAGATGCCGGCCACGCCCACGTCGGCCTTGCCGGAATCCACGGCAGTGATGATGGAATCGAACTCCATGTTGTTGATGACCAGCTCCATGCCCAGCTCCTCGCAGACAGCGGTCATCATGTCCACATCGATGCCGACGATCTCACCGCCCTGCATGCTCTCATACGGCGGGAATTCGGCGTTGGTGGCCATGGTGAGGGTGCCGTTGGAGGTCGATGCGCCTTCGGCCGGGGTATAGGGGACCTGATCGGCATTGTCGCCGACCCAGTGGGAGGTGATCTCATCAAGGGTGCCGTTCTCCTTGAGCTTGGTGAGTGCATCGTCGAGATTCTTGCCCAGCTCGTCATTGCCGAGCTTGTAGGCGATGGAGTATTCCTCCACAGCGAAGGGCTCGTCCAGAATGGTCAGGGAGGGGTTCTTCTCCACAAAGACCTTGGCGGGCTCGCTGTCGATGATGACGGCGTCCACCTTGCCCTGCTTGAGGGCCTGTACGGCATCCGCCCCCTTGTTGTAGGCCTCGACGGTGGCATCCTCTACATCCCCGGCGAAGATATAGCCGGTGGTGCCGAGCTGTGTGCCGATGGTCTTGCCGACAAGATCGTCCGCCGTCTGGATGCTGACGCTCCCGGACTCCTGGCTGCATCCGGCAAGGCATGCGCCGAGCAGGAGGGCGGCGGTCAGTAAGCTAATCGTCTTTTTCATTGCAATGCTTCCTTTCTGGAATGGATTTTGGTTGCTGTCGCTGCGTTGTGCATAAGCGGAGTTCCAGCTTTCATTATAACGCATTTTCGGAAAAAAAGCAAGTGCTTTGGCCAAAAACAAGCAATACAGCAAGTTTTACAGAGTTTCGTGCATATTTTTATGTCAGAGTGCATAGGACCGTATGTGCCTTGGCACGAACATCGCGCAGCTGAAAACAGCTTGACAAACGGGAGTATGGATGGTATAATGAAACCAGAGGGACGTGATACGGTGGCACTGGAAAATCAAAGATACGGCAGAAACAAGGATACCCTTGTGAATAAAACCTACCTTGAAAGCGGAGACTATCGCAGAAAATATGGCAGTGCGACCGGTAATCCCGATGTCAATAAGGTGTTGTATACCTGTGCAAAGGAAGCGCTGAAGCATCGGAGCGGCACTGTATTTGAGGATATGTACTGGATCGATGGTGATTCCGGTGAGGTGATCCTTGGCGTGACAGACAGCACTTTGCCGCGTGGTATCGCCTATACGGACCGGATCAGAACAGTACTGAACGGAAGAGACAATATTGTGACGCTGCATACGCATCCGAGCAGCATGCCGCCGAGTATAGAGGATTTTAATTCCTGCTGCCGCAACGGATATAGAAAAGGGTTCGTCGCATGCCATAACGGACGGGTATTCTGGTATACATCGAAACAGGAGATCCGCCAAAAACTGTATGACATGTATATCGGAGATTATCTGGTGGATGGCCTTTCTGCATTTGATGCACAGTGGGAGACGTTGAAAAAGCTGAAAACAAATCATTTGATCGACTTCGGGGAGGTGCTGAGCAATGGCTGAAAGAGAGTATTTCATTGATGACAGGGTGGAAATTCCAGAGGAGATCATGAAAATGACCAAAGAAGAACGGCAGGCAGAGATCGAACGTCTCGAAGCAGAAGCCGCTGCCGAAAAATCTGGGATTCTTGCCAAGAAGCAGGAAAAAATTGCATAACAAATGAGAAAACCGCCGGAATCGTTCAGGCGGTTTTCCCATGCCCGGGACTGGATGCAGCGTAAATTCCCGGAGTCCTCCGGTGAAATGCTCATCCCGCACAAAAACGCAGCATCCCGGTTCTGTCGGAACCGGAGATGCTGCGGTGCATATCATTCATCTGTTGTATCGCTGCCCAGCAGGAGCTTATAGAGGATCCCGTACAGCGCCTGCGCCTCCTCGGGGCTCAGGGCGATGCAGCCGGCGATCTGTGCCGGGACATCCGCTGCCGCCTCACGAAGGGCAAGTCCCTCCTCGGTGAGCTGCACAAGGAGCACACGTTCGTCCTCCTGTGAGCGGTAGCGCCGGAGAAAGCCCTTGGCCTCGAGGCTTTTGAGCAGGGGGGTGAGCGTGCCGGAATCAAGGAACAGCCGGTTCCCGAGGTCCCGCACGCTGATGCAGTCCTCCTCCCACAGCACCATCATGGTGATATACTGCGTGTACGTCAGGTTGATGGCATCGAGGAAGGGACGGTATTTCTTGATGACCATGCGTGAGCACGCATACAGCGGGAAGCACAGCTGATGCTCGAGCCGCAGGCCCTCATAGCGTGCCTCGCTCATGCTCATGCCCCCTTCTGTGCGTTGTAGGCCTCGCGCACGGCAATGGCAAGCTGGTCGGCGCAGGAGGTCGGCCGTCTGCCGCAGGTATTGCCCCGCAGCTTCTCCTCGATCTGATCGACCGTCCAGCCGTCAAGCAGCTTGGAGATGGCCTTCAGATTGCCGTTGCAGCCGCCGAAGAATTCGATGTTGCGGATGACATCGTCGTCGATGTCGAACGTGATCTGCATCGGGCAAACGCCCTCGGGCTCAAATTCGTATTTCATCCCAGTACCTCCTTGATCCTGCCTTCCATCTTCTCGGGCGTATCCATCGGGGAGAAGCGGTCCACGACATTGCCCTCACGGTCCACTAAGAACTTGGTGAAGTTCCACTTGATCTTGCTGCCGAGCATCCCGCCCTGCTGCTTCTTGAGGAAGGTGTACAGCGGTGCCTCGTTCTCGCCGTTGACCTCGATCTTGGCAAACTGCCGGAACGTCACGCCGAAACGCGACTGGCAGAAGTCCACGATCTCCTCCTCCGTGCCCGGTGCCTGACCGCCGAACTGGTTGCAGGGGAAGTCCAGGATCTCAAGCCCTGCCTCCTTGTACTTCTTGTACAGGTCCTCGAGCCCCTCATACTGGGGTGTGAAGCCGCAGCCGGTCGCGGTATTGACCACGAGCAGCACCTTGCCCTTGTACTCGGAAAGGTCTACCTCATTCCCCTGTGCGTCCTTCATCTTGAAATCGTAAATGCTCATTGTCAACACTCCTTATTTTCTGTCTTGATTTTGGTTTTCTCAAATTCAATTGTGTCCAATCGATTGAGTACAATTGAATTATACCATGCCGATCCGGATTTGTCAATAGGATATGACAAAAAGGCAGCGATACTATACAAAAGGACAGCTTCGGACAGCCATCCGATCATGCCTGCACGCACAAAAAAGCAAGGCCGCGGGGACCTTGCTTTTGCTGTATGGGGATCATGACTTGTTCTTCCGCAGCATCCGCACGAGCAGGTAGAGAAAGACCTCAATGGAGATAAGACCTGCGAGCACGCCGCCGACGATCCACGGGATATTGGAGGAGGCAGCTGCCTTGTCGGGCTGGTCGTCCGATGCATGGCTCTGTCCGCTGTCGGGATCCTCCTTGCCGGCACTGTCGGCCTTGCTGACGCTGGTGCTGTTGTCCTCCTCGGTGTGTGCCTCGGCGATCTGTGCGGCCGCCTCGGAATCATATGTCTGCTTGTCATTGGAAACGCCGGAGCCGCCGTCATTGACCGCCCCCGTATGGGAGCCGGTGACAACGCCGCCGTTCTGCTCACACAGATAGGCCGTCAGCCACGCAAGGGGGGCATTCCAGTTGATGGTGCATTCGTTGACCGACCATGCCTCGATGTGGTCCATGTAGCATTTCTCCGGGGCGATCTCACCCTTCTTCCAGCCGGAGCCGCGCACCCACGGATCCTCCATGCCGGAATTGGGACCGCCGACGAGCACGCCGCACGGTGCCTTGGGGAAGTCCTTGGAGATCAGGTTCGACCACCATCTGTGATGCGGATACTGGACACTGTGCGTGCCGTAGCCGGTGACATAGGACACATCCATCGGGTTGCGCCCGAGCAGGTAGTCCATGGCACTGACGGTGCCGTTTAAGTAATCGGAATTGCCGTTCAGATCGTATGCATACGCAAGGATCACCGCATTGTCCGCCGCAACAGAATTCGAGCCCCAGACATAGCCCTTGTCGCTGTCGGCATAGCTGATGGTGCTCTGCGCGTAGGGGATCCCATAGCCCTGGCTCTCCTCGAGGGAGAGGAAGTAGTCGGCGGCCGCTGTGAGGTTTTCCTCGAGCCGGGCTGCCGCCTTGTCGGTGAGCAGATCGCGGTGCAGCACGAGCGTGAGGGAGCCGAGTGCTGCCGTGTGGCCCCAGTCAAAGCTGCCGGGGATGCCCACGGCCTCGCCGCCGTCCATGGTATCGGGAACGGAAAACGCCTCCTGTGCATCCGAGAGATCCTGATAATAGGTATCGTCCCCCGTTGCGGCCCACAGCTCGCAGGCGGCCCAGTAAAATTCATCGCTCACCTTGTCATCCCCGTAGGCACCGCCGCCGACGGACTGGTCGAGGGGCGCGTACATGTCCGGATGCGCCTTGGCCGCTTCATAGGCAGCCTTGGCTGTCTCTAAGCAGGTGTCGGCAAAGCTCTTGTCGAGGTCCTTCCACAGGCGGTAGGACTGTGCGGCACAGGCGGCCAGATTGAGCGTGGCTGCGGTCGTGGGGGGCTTGAGGATGCGCACCTCCGGATCGTCAGCGGGTGCCACGGCAAGTGCCGTCCACTTGATGTCATGCACCTTGTGGTAGGCCATGCCCTTGTACTCGCCGTCCTGCACGGTCATTCTGAGCATCCATTCCATCTCGTAGCGTGCTTCATCGAGGAGATCCGGATAGCCGTTCGAGGCCTCCGGGAGCGACATGCTCCCGTCCGCGAAGGCATCCTGCGCACCGGTCGAGAGGGCGCGTTCATAGGCATTCTGGAGCATCCACAGGGAGATGCCGCCGTTGACCACATATTTGCCATGGTCGCCGGCATCGTACCAGCCGCCGGTCACATCCTGGGTCTGTCCGGATTCCTGGAAGGAATCCCAGCTTTGCTGGATAACGGCATTGTCCGAGGGGTGTCCTGCCGCACGCGCAAGGGACTGCGCATCGCCGGAGGTGATGTACTGGGCCTCGATGGGGATGCCGCTGCGGTTCTGGTAGTAATAGTTGAGCGCATCGTAGAGCAGGGAGGAATAAGTATCAGTGATGCCGATGGAAAATTCCCGGCTGACCGCACCGTTATCGGCCTCGAGATGGAAGGTGCCGCTCCCGTTGAAGTCGGAGAAGTCGAGCACATGCACCGTATCGCCGGAATCCTTGTCAAAGCCCATGGGCCTGGATTCGCCGGTGTAGACGGTACTGCCGCTCTCGTCGATGAGCCAGTATTCGAGCGCTTTGTCCCCGGTCTCGAGGAGGGTGGCACGCTTGGCGGCATTCGGGAAATAGCCCACCTGGTTCGTGAGGATGTCCGCACGCTGCCATACCTCCGGCTCGGGGTAGTCGTTGGTGTCGTCATTCATGTCGAGCAGGCACAGGTTGTCAAAGCGCAGCTCCGTCCCGGCCGGGAAGCAGACCGAGGGAGTGTACTGCCCGTCGCCGCCGAAATGGAAGGTCCACTCGCCCACGCCGTCCACGGAGGAGGCATTCTCCCCGTTCGAGCCGAGGGTGAATTCATAGGCGAAGGTGTTCCACTGATTGCCGCTTATGTTCACGCCCTGCCACTGGTTGTAGTCGCCCCACTGGCCGTTGGGCTGGGCGCTGCGCAGGGCGGCCTCGACCTCGGACTGCGTGGCATTTCCGTCATAGGACATGTTCAGCTGATTGCCGTTTGAGTGCCACAGCTCCGCATCATCCACGGTCATATTGCCGATCTTGGAGTAGAGCCAGCCGGAATTGCTCGCCCACACGCTGTAGGTCAGGCGGTAGGTATGCCCCTGCACGAGCGTGAGGTTGCGGTGCCGGAACTGGCAGTCCCAGCGGTCCTCGCCGCCGTTCGAGACGCCGCCCGGATCGATGACGGTGATGTTGTAGGTGCCGTCATCGATGGTAAAGTCCATCCTGCCCGTGGCGGATTCACAGATGTGCCAGGGAAGGCCCACGCCCTCCTCAAAATCCGACTGTCCGAGGAGCTCACCGGCCCGGACGTGCAGCCCCTGCGTACACAGGAGCAACGCGGCCGCAGCCGCAAGCAGTTTCTTTGTGTGTTTCATAAATTCTCACCCTTTTGTTTCTATCTATGCCGGCCTTCCCGGAAAGATCCGGAAGGGTCAGCTGCATGAATTCACCTCACCGCCGAGCAGTGAGGTGAAAGCTGTCCGATGTTCAGCGCCGGCCCTTTTTGCGGGCGACCTTGTTTTCGTACATCCGGGCATCGGCCTCGTCGATGTACGTCTGGAGATCCTCCCCGGCATGCACCTGTGCGATCACCCAGCCAAGGCTCATTCCCACCGTGTAGGGCTTTTCGGTCGCATTGTTGTACTGCTCGAGGAAGTCGTAAATGTAGGAGAGGTACTGCGAGGGCGTCTCCTCGGTGTAGTCCGCACAGCCGATGATGAGGAACTCATCGCCGCCCGTCCGGGCACAGATCTCACCGCGTGCCACGCAGGTGCCCAGGGCATTGGCGGCAACGGAAATGGCATTGTCGCCCTCCACATGGCCGTAGGTGTCGTTGATGACCTTGAGGTCATCGAGGTCCGCCGCGATGATGAGGAGCTTCTTGTCCGTTTCGGCTGCCTTGCGGAACAGCTCCTCCGAGTAGTGCTTGAAGCCCTTGCGGTTGAAGATACCGGTGAGCGCATCACGGATGGAGGCGGTGAACAGCCGCTGGTTCATGCTGCTTAAGATATTGCGCACACGCATGAATTCCAGGGCATTGGTCAGATTCCGGATCCAGGAATGGTAGATCACATCAAAGGCCATGGGCTCATCCCCGAAGCTCAGCGCCGTATAGCCGAAGCAGCGCTCGTTGAAGTGCAGGGGTGTGATGTAGAACGCGCGGGGATGCTCCCGGTCGGTATGGAAGGCCGGCAGCAGATCCCTGCGGTCAAACGGCACATCGACAACAAAACTGTCCCGGTCGGTCGAATCGATCCGCAGGTGCATCCGGTCGGTGTAATTGTTGTAGGCCGAGGGGGCGCCGGTGTTCTTGGCCGGATCGTCCCAGGCATCGCACATGCAAAGATACCAGTCGTTGGCACCGTTGATGAGGTAGAGATGCTCGATGAGCTTTAACAGCAGATCGTTGAGCGTTTCGGTGGAGTTGAGCGTTTCCGTCATGGGGCAGTTCTCGAACAGCTCCCGGTAGGTCTCAGTGTTGCGGATCTGGGACTGGCGCTTCTCGAATTTCTGCCGGAAATCCTCACCGCAGCCGCAGCTTTCCGCCGGGATGAGACGGCCGACGTCCCTGACAGCGGGCGCTGCCGTTTCCCCGGTGATGAGCCGGTGTGCCTCGAGCACGGCATCCACGCCGAGTCCCACCAGGGGACGGTCGTAGCTGGTGATGGACGGCACGTTCTCCTCGGCCTCCTTGGAGGCGTCATAGCCGGTGACCACGATGTCCTCCGGTACCCGGAAGCCGAGCTCCACGAGCCGGTTGCACAGCGTGATCGCCACCGTATCGCAGCAGCAGACCACCGCCTGCGGACGGGGTGCCCTGCCGTCGGCGATCTTCTCGGCAAGCTCGGTCGCTGCCATTTTCCAGAAGTCACCGTAGATGACGTAGTCCTCCGGAATGGGCAGACCGTGGCGCTCCATAGCGTCCCGGTACCCCTGGAGCCGCAGCTCTGCCTGGAGATTGCCCTCAAAGCCCGTCAGGCACATGATCCTTGTCAGCCCGTGTGTTTCGATCAGATGCGTGACCATCTGCTCGAAGGCCGCACGGTCCCCGGTCTGGATGCAGTGCAGCGCCGGATTGTCATGCTCGAGTGCAATGACCGGCACCGGGCAGTTCTCCTCAAAATCCTTCTCCAGCTTTGCCCGCAGCGGATTGTTGATGATCGAGCAGGGAATATAGATAACAGCGTCGAAAAAGCTGTAGTCGATCAGATCGTAGATCCGGTCCTCACCGCGCTGGTAGGGGGTGTCGTTCTCATAGCAGATAAAGGGAGAGAAGATGGCCGTATCATAATCGAGTGCCGCCGCCTGTGTCAGGATCCCCTTGAGCACCGGATGCTGGTATCCCTCATAGCGCACATTGGCAGCCACAACGGCAATGCGTTTTCTGTCTTTCATCCTGTTTTGCGGGTCCATACCGGGCACCGCCTGCCTCCCTTCCGCCCATGCAGATATGACGTTACCTATATTATAGCAGATTCCGTCCGGCCCTGCAAGAGAATTTTTATGAATTGGTATGGTGAATGCTCACAAATATTGAACTGTGCTTTTGTACACTTTAACGAAGCGTCACGACCGTCACGCCCTCCTCGCCCTCGCCGTAGAGGCCGTTTCGGAATTCCTTGACACATTTCATGGATCTCAGGCGCTGCTGGACAGCCTTGCGCAGGAGTCCCGTGCCCTTGCCGTGGATGATGGTGACCGTGCCGATGTTGGCAAGGACGGCCCCGTCGATGAAGCGCTCCATCTCGTACACGCCCTCATCGCAGGCATATCCGCGGATGTCGAGCTCCATGGAGCTGCGGCGCTCGACCTTGGCGGAAACACTGCCGCGGCGCTGCTTCTTTTTCGGCTGCTCCTGCGTTTTTGTTTTGTCGAGCAGGCGCAGGCGGGAGAGCTGGATCTTCATCTTCATCACGCCCATCTGGACAAAGACCTGGTCGGCATTCCCCGGATCCCCGGAGACCACGGCCTCCTGTCCGAGGTCGGCGATGAGCACGCGGTCGCCCTTTTTCAGGGGGCGGGGAAGGACGTATTCGCCGTTCTCGTCGAGACTGCCGATGACGGGATTGGCCGTCTTGTACATCTCCCGGAGCGTCTGGGTGCTGCCGGATTTGGCAGCGGAGACACGTCCGGAGAAATCGGACCGCTCCTTCTCGCGCCGGAGCTGCTCGAGCTCATCGAGCAGGGCATTGGACTGTGCCTTGGTGGATTCGACGATGCGGCTTGCCTGCGCGGCAGCACGCTCGAGGACCTCCTTTTCCTCGCGGGCGGCAGCATCTCTCTTCTCCTGCCACTCCTGCCGCAGGGCTTCGGCCTCACGCCTGGCTGTCTCCGCCTCCTCGCGCATCCCCTCAAGCTCCCGCCTTGCCTCCTCAAAGCGCGTGATGACGTGCTCAAAGCGCCGGTTCTCCTCGCTGATGAGGGATTCTGCGTGCCGGAGTATACTCTTTGGCATCCCGAGCTGTCCGGAGATGGCAAAGGCATTGGACTTGCCGGGGGAGCCGTAGATGAGCCGGTAGGTGGGACGGAGCGTTTCCGTGTTGAATTCGCACGAGGCGTTGATGACATCGGGCGTATCCGCCGCATAGAGCTTGAGCTCCTGATAATGGGTGGTGACCATGAGGCGGGCGCCGAGCTGCTTTAGGTGGTCGATGACCGCGATGGCAAGTGCAGCGCCCTCCACGGGATCCGTGCCGGAGCCGAGCTCATCGAGGAGCACGAGCGTGCTGTCGTCGGCCGTTTGCAGGATCTCCACCACATGCAGGGTGTGGGAGGAGAAGGTGGACAGGCTCTGCTCGATGCTCTGGCTGTCGCCGATGTCGGCCAGGATGTGCCGGAACACGGACACCCGGCTGCCGTCGGAGACGGGGATGAGCAGTCCGCACATGACCATGGCGGTAAGAAGGCCCGCGGTTTTGAGCGCCACGGTCTTGCCGCCGGTGTTGGGACCGGTCACGATGAGCGCCCGGTGCTCCTGTCCGAGGGCGAGATCGATCGGCACGGCCTTGGCGGGGTCGAGCAGGGGATGGCGGGCGCGTTTCATCACAAGTACGCCGTCGTCACTGATATGGGGCCGGACTGCCTTGAGGGAGGCGGCATAATTAGCCTTGGCAAAGTAGTAATCGAGCTCGGCGCAAACGCCGTGGAGCCGGCGCAGGGCATCGGCGCGGGCACCGACCTCGGCGCACAGCTTCTGCATGATGCGGTCGATCTCCTCGGCCTCGCGGCTCTCGAGCAGGCGGATGTCGTTGTTGGCCTCCACGATCTGCATGGGCTCGACAAAGATGGTCGCACCGCTCGAGGAGGTGTCGTGGATGAGTCCCGCCACCTGACTGCGGTATTCGGTCTTGACGGGCAGTACAAAGCGTCCGTCACGCAGGGTAACGGTGTTGTCCTGCAAATATTTCTGCATCGTCTTGTCCCGGATCATTTTGTCGAGCGTTTCCCGCAGCTGGGAGCGGGAGCGGATGAGCTTGCGCCGGATCTCGGCAAGCGTGGCACTGGCTGCATCGGCCAGCTCCTCCTCGGAGACGATGGAGCGCTCGAGCACGGAGAGGAGTGCATCCTCCGGGATGACCTGGGAGAAGAGATAGTCGAGCGAGGTCGCCGTCTCGCTGCAATGCCCGTACCAGGCATGGAGGGACTGCACCTGCCGGAGGAGATCCGCCACGTCGAGCAGGTCCCGCAGGGAGAGCCTTGCCCCGGACGCAGCGCGGGTGACCATCCCGCAGATGTCCCGGAATTCCTGGAAGGGGGGCGTGCCGAACTGAACGGCAAGCTGCAAAGCGTCATCGGCCTTGCCGATCTCCCGGCGCACCTCGGCAAGGTCCGGGCTTGCCTTGGTTTGCAGCATCATGGTACGGCTTGCCTCGTTGGAGGTAAAGGCCGCCGCGTTGGCGAGCACCTTGTCCAGCTCGAGGACTTGAACAAAATCTTGCATATTGGATCCAAACTCCTTATTATGTAGACCCGTCCGCCCCGGGGGCGGGGGTACCGGTGATGATATGGTAGTATTCGAGTGCCGGGAACTCCCGGTCCAGATGGTAGCGCAGAAACTGCTCGGAAAAGGCAAAGAGCGGCTCACGGCAGCGCTCGCTCACCCGGAACGAGAAGATCCGCTCGGGCTCCGAGAGCACGATGTGCCGGATGGCCCGGAGGCTCCCTGCGGGCATGGGGATGTCGCCGCTTGGCAGCTCCGGCGGGAGATAGCAGTCTTCGCAGACAAAGCCGCCCTTCCGGGGGGAGAACACGAGGTCGTGCGGCAGGTAGGCACCGCACCGGCGGCACATGACCACATCGGGCATGAAGCCGAGAAGGGAGGCGCAGCGCAGCTCGAAGATGCATTTGATCTGCTGCTCGTCCGCTCCCTTCTGCGAGAGCAGATGCAGGCAGTTGAGCAGGAGCCGCAGGAGCTCGGGCGTGCCGCTTTTGGGGAGCACGGCATAGGTGAGCACCTGGGAGAAATAGGAAGCGAGCGCCACGGCCGTCACCGAGGAGCGCAGGCCGTAGAAGATCCGGACGGGGGAGACGCTGCTCAGGAAATACGAGCCCCCCTTCCGGTCGGCCAGACTGAACTCCGAATAGGCAAACAGCTGCGTGGCGCTCCCGGTTTTGCTGCTGATCTTGGCCGCTCCCTTGACGAGCACCTCGATCACTCCTCTGTCAGCCGTCAGGATGTCGATGAACCTGTCCTGTTCCCCGATCGGCTTGTGCGTCAGAACGACGCCCTTCAATGTCAGCATGTTCCATTCCTTTCATAGCCGCATAGGCAAGGTAGTCGGCCACACTGCCGCTCTCCCGGAACCTGCTCCAATACTCGTCAGACATAATACATCCCTCCGGTAGTAGTATCCGCAGGGATGTGTGTGAATATTGCTGGAAATGGGAGCCGGTTCATTCCTCCGACAGCCCGAAGCTGCGGATGAGTCCCTCCTTGTTGCGCCAGTCCTCCTTGACCTTGACAAAGCACCGGAGGTTGACCTGGATCTCGAAAAAACGCTCGAGATCGTGCCGGGCAGAGCTGGCAATTTTTTTGAGCATACTTCCGCCCTTGCCGATGATGATGCCCTTGTGGGATTCCCGCTCGCAGTAGATCACCGCGGAAATATCGAGCAGGTCCCTGTCCTCGCGCTCCTTCATGGACTCGACCGTCACCGCAATGCCGTGGGGCACCTCGTCGTTGAGCAGGCGCAGGAGCTTTTCCCGGATCATCTCCGCAGCCAGGACCCGTTCGGGCTGGTCGGTGAAGGCATCGTCCGGGAAATAGTGGACGGACGGCTGGGCAAGCGCACCGGCCGTTTCCATCACGGCATCGAGCCCGTCATGCGCCTGGGCGCTCACGGGGATGATGGCATACGGGTGGTAGGTGTTTTCGATCCGCAGAAGCAGCGGCATCATGGCGGATTTGTCCTGCATGAGATCGACCTTGTTCACGATGACGATGCAGGAGATCCCGCGGCTTGTGATGCTCCGGAGCATCTGTTCATCCTGCTCGTGGAGCCCCTTGGTGCAGTCGATGACATACAGCACCGCGTCCGCATCGGCAGCGGAGGACTCGGCCGTTTTCAGCATATGGCTGCTCAGCTTGTTCTTGGGACGGTGCAGTCCCGGGGTATCGATAAAGACGAACTGCGTCTCGTCCCGCGTGAGGATACCGGTAATGCGGGTGCGGGTGGTCTGGGGCTTGCTGCTCACCGAGGCGATCTTCTCGCCGATGAGCGCATTGAGCAGCGTGGATTTTCCGGCATTGGTCCGCCCGGAAAGCGTCAGAAAGACGGATCTTGTCATTGCGTTACTCCTCGGGGGTGGAGGTGTAGGTCATTTCACGGGAGATGCCGAGCTTTTCGAGCACGGCCTCCTCCTTCTCGCGCATGATGCGTTCGTCGAGCGGGCTCGTCTCATGGTCGTACCCGAGCAGGTGGAGCATGGAATGCACCGTGAGGAAGCCGATCTCCCTTGTCAGGGAATGCCCGTAGATATTGGCCTGCTTGACGGCGGTCTCGATGGAGATGACCACATCGCCGAGCTGCACAAAGCCCGTCTCGGCGTTGATCTCGAGCGTGCCGTCCTCGCCGGTGAGCGGGAAGGAGAGCACATCGGTCACGCTGTCCTTGTCCCGGTAGGTCTTGTTCAGACGGCGGATCTCGGAATTGGATACAAAGGAAACACTGACCTCGGCATCCTTGGTGAAGCCCTCGGAGATCAGCACTGCATGGCAGCAGCGCCGGATGAGCAGCCGTATGCCGGAGGGGATTTTGACAGTGTTCTGGTTGTTTTTGATGCTGACTTTGAGCTTGCCTGCTTGCTGCATGGTAGATTGACTCCCTTCTGGATCAGAATTGTTGCGCCGTTACGGACGGCCCTTATAGAATGCCTCATAGGCACGGATGATATCCTGTACCAGCTTGTGGCGCACCACATCGCGCTCCGAGAAGCGGATGGTGGCAATGTCCTCGACGCCGCGCAGGACCTTCATGGCCTCGATCAGGCCGGACTTGCGCTTCTCGGGCAGGTCGATCTGGGTGATGTCACCGGTGATGACCATTTTGCTGCCCTCGCCCAGGCGCGTGAGGAACATCTTGATCTGCTCGGAGGTGGTATTCTGTGCCTCATCGAGGATGATGAAGGCATCATCGAGCGTGCGGCCGCGCATATAGGCAAGCGGTGCGACCTCGATGATGTTCTTTTCCATATGTCTTGCAAAGACCTCGGCGCCGAACATGTCAAAGAGCGCGTCATAGAGCGGACGCAGGTACGGATCGACCTTGTCCTGGAGGTCACCCGGCAAAAAGCCGAGCTTCTCGCCCGCCTCCACAGCGGGGCGCGTCAGGATGATCTTCTGTACCTCGTGCGCCTTGAAGGCACGCACGGCAAGCGCCACCGCAAGATAGGTCTTGCCGGTGCCGGCCGGGCCGATGCCGAGGACGATGGTATTCTTTTTGATCGCGTCCACATACTTCTTCTGCCCGACGGTTTTCGGACGCACGACCTTGCCGCTTGTGGTGATGCAGATGCCGTCCCCGTCGAGCTCCCGGACGGCCTCGGCCTCTCCCTCGGAGACCATGGAAATGACATAGCGTACGGTCTGCTCGTTCAGGTGCTGGCCCTTGCCGGCAAGCTCTGCCAGCAGTGCGACGGCCTGCGCGGCTCCGCGCACGCCCTCCTCCGATTCGCCCGAGACACGGATGTCCGCACCGCGGCAGAAGAGGATCACGCCGTACTCGCGCTGGAGAATGTTGAGATTTTCATCGAAGCTGCCGAAAATGGCCTGCACCAGATGCGGCTGCGAAAGACTGACTGTTTGTTCTGACATAGATTTTTGTAGTTTAGCTCCTTATAGAGACTGTTTGAGATCTGGAGATAGATGGATTTTCGAGCAGATTTGCGTCCTGATGACGCACGTTCGACGCAGCCATACTTGCTGTATTGCAAGTCGGACGGGCTAAATCAGGGCGGAAAGATGCCGAAAGGACGGCTATTGGAGGATCGAAAACAGGCTCTTATGAATATTCCTCCATGGGGTCCGGATATACGCGGAAGGCGGGCCCGGTCTCGTTCGTGGTATCATCCGTGCCGGCCCAGATCTCAATGATGGACGGGTCATCCAGACGGGTGACGATGAACCAGCGGGTCACCTTGACGCCGCCCACGGTCTTGGCGTGGAGGACCAGCTTGGAATTGGCTTTGGTGTACTTGACGTTCTCGATCTGGTTGAGCGAGGTACAGAAGGCCTGCATCTCCGCATTGCCCATCCAGCCGCTGCGGTTGTTGTGCTTGTTGCGGACCGCATCGATCGAGCACATGACGCGGATGCCGTAGGGGACGGTCACGACGGTGCCCGTGCTGTTGTCCGTAAAGGTCGGCCGGGAGGTGCCGGGGCCGAGCGTGGGGAAGCTGCCGCGCGGTACGAACATGGCATTGTACGGCGTGGTCTCGTAGGGGACGTTGACAGTCTTGCCCTCGATCGCCGTCACATAGCTGGAGGTGTAGACGTTGTCGTCGAGCAGTGCGAACTGCACATCGTTGTAGATGGACTTGGCATTGGCCTGGTCCGCACGGATGTGGGCCTTCTTGACATAGCCCGTCATCGTCGGCACCAGGATCGCCGCGAGAATGCCGATGATCGCGATGACAACGATCAGCTCGACGAGCGTAAAGCCCCTGAGCGTTCTTTTTTTCATAACAGATCATCTCCTGTAAAGGTCGCCGCGCCGGGCGCGGCACATATGTGTCTATCGAGTAAGGATCGGGATCGTCCGGTCTCAAGCGCATTGCAGTTACTTAAATTATACACCATTTGAGCGGGATTGTCAATAGAAAAACCGCCGGAAAATGCGGAAAACACAAAGCCGGTGCCATATTTTTTGCTGCTTTGCAAAATTTTTTTCAAAAAGGGCTTGACAAATGACCGGATCTTTGCTATAATAGCATACGAAAACAAAGCAGACACCTGTGTGCCTCACCGTTTGACCACGGCGCAAAAGCCGATTTGCCGAAACGGTCAATACTGCTCCGGAACCCGCTGCGGGCGCTTGCGCCGTGCTGTGGGCTATGGCTGAGTGGTGAGTGCAGGCAATGTGTCCGCACTCATTTTTGTTTTAAAATTTTAATGCTTGGGGGTGCCCGCCATAAGTAAGGAAACTAAGGACATGCAGATCAATGAAATGATCCGTGACAAGGAAGTCCTTGTCATCGATGCTGACGGACAGAAGCTCGGCGTGATGTCGGCCAGGGACGCACAGAAGCTGGCGTATGAGAAGAACCTCGATCTTGTCAAGATCGCACCGCAGGCCAAGCCGCCTGTGTGCAGGATCCTCGATTACGGAAAGTATTGCTTTGAGCAGCAGAAGCGCGAGAAGGAAGCCAAGAAGAACCAGAAGGTCATGTCGATCAAGGAGATCCGGATGTTCTCCGCCATCGACACGCATGACTTCGAGACAAAGGTCAATCAGGCCAACAAGTTCCTGAAGTCAGGCGATAAGCTGAAGGTCTCCGTGCGTTTCCGTAAGCGTGCCATTGCCCATCCGGAGCTTGGCGCAGAGCTGCTTGAGCGCTTCAAGGAAGCATGCAGCGAGTACGGCACGGTCGATAAGCCCGCAAAGATGGAAGGCCGCAGCATTGTAATGTTCATATCCCCGAAGGCATCCAAGTGAGCATCCAGTTAAAAGGAGGAACTAATCATGGCAAAGAAAGTGAAAGTAAAAACACATTCCGGCGCGAAGAAGCGCTTCAAGATGACCGCAACCGGCAAGGTGAAGTATCAGCACACCAATAAGCGCCACAGACTGACCCAGAAGGACACCAAGCGCAAGAGGATCGCAAGAGGTGCCGGCGTGGCAGACGTGACCAATGCACCGACCATCAAGAAGCTGATCCCCTACGTATAAGACTTATAAGGGGCAGGAGAACGTCAAATCAGGAATTAAACGGAGGTAAATGACTATGGCACGTATCAAGGGTGCGATGATGACTCGCAAGAGAAGAAATAAAACACTGAAGCTGGCAAAGGGCTATTTCGGTGCCAAGAGCAAGCACTTCAAGATGGCCAAGCAGGCTGTGATGAAGTCCGGTCAGTATGCATATATCGGCAGAAAGCAGAAGAAGAGAAACTTCAGACAGCTGTGGATCACCAGAATCTCTGCCGCAGCCAAGCTCAACGGCATGAACTACTCCACCTTCATGAACGGCTGCAAGAAGGCAGGCATCACCCTGAACAGAAAGATGCTTTCCGAGATCGCCATTCATGATGCAGAGGGCTTTGCAGCCATCGCCCAGCAGGCTAAGGCAGCTCTTTGATTGTAAGCCAATCCTACCACGCTCTTTATCATGATAAGAGCGTGGTTTTTGGTATTCCTGGGAAGGGAGGGATCCGGCATGGACGGATGTATCACCTCAAAGAACAACCCCCTCATCCGCCGCTACCGGCGCGTCCTCGAGGACAAACGCTTCCGGAGCACGGAGCAGGTCTTTGCAGCGGAGGGACTGCGGCTCGTCTGTGAGGCATTGCAGGAGGGCCGGTGTGCAGCGCTGTATGTCACCGAGTCCGCGTATGAAAAATACGCAGATGTGCTCTGCGGCGGCATAAAGCCCGTCATCATCTCCGATGCGCTCGGGAATCACCTCTCCGAAACAGAGCATCCGCAGGGCGTGTTTGCATTATGCAGTGCCGCCCGCATGGAGCTTGGGCGGGATCGCCTTCGGCCAAACGGGCGGTATCTGGTGCTCTATGCGCTGCAGGATCCCGGCAATATGGGCATGATCCTGCGGACGGCGGATGCGTTCGGGATCGATGCCGTGCTGGTGTACCGGTGCTGTGATGTGTACAGTCCGAAGGTCGTGCGGGCCACGATGGGCGCGATCTTCCGTCTGCCGGTGCTCGAGGCGCCGGCGGCAGACCTTCTGTGTCCCGCTCTGGAGGCGCAGGGCATCCGCTCGTATGCGGCAGTGCTGCACAGGGACGCCCGGCCCGTGACGGCATGTGACCTCGGTGAGGGCTGCGCCGTCTGGATCGGCAACGAGGGCAGTGGTCTGCCGGAGGATGCCGTTGCCGCCTGCAAGGAGAAGGTGATCATTCCGATGCGGGGGAATGCGGAGTCCCTCAATGCGGCCATGGCGGCCGGGATCCTGATGTGGGAGATGATGAAATGAACGAGGAGAAGCAAACAAGAGAGCAGGAGCTGGTCTATCTGCTGTGGCTCGTGATGGCCATGGGACCGGGCAACGTCAAATCGCTCGAGCTTTTGCAGGCAAACGGCAGCTGCCGGGAGCTGTACTATGTTCTCCATGATCCGGATTGTGGTTTGCTCCGTGCCGAGGAACGCCGCCGCGTGACCAGGACAACACTGGCACAGGCGCAGGGCGTTCTGGCATTCTGCGAGAAAAATGGAATCGGAATCATGACATGGGACAGTACGCTCTATCCGTCCTGCCTGCGCCATATCTACAACCCACCCCTGGTGCTGTTCTACAAGGGGGATCCCACGCTTTTGCACCGGGACCTCATCCTGACCGTCGTCGGGACCCGCCGTCCCTCGGACTACAGCCGGCGCATCGCCGACTGGCTGTGCAGGGACCTGGCGCATTGCAATATGCTGCTGGCAAGCGGCTGTGCGATGGGACTGGACTCGGCTGCACACGGCGCTGCCTTAGCGCAGGGCAAGCCCACCATCGGCGTGCTCGGCTGCGGGGTGGATTATAATTATCCGAAGGAAAACCGTGCGATGCGCGAGGAGATCGCCTCCAAGGGACTGCTCCTGTCCGAGTATTTTCCCGGCACACCGCCCTATCCGCACAATTTCCCCACCCGCAACCGCATCCTCTCGGGCATCAGCGAGGGCGTGCTGGTCATCGAGGCCGGTGCCAGGAGCGGTGCACTCATCACGGCCAATCTTGCCTGTGAGCAGGGCAAGCATGTGTTCTGCGTGCCGCCCGGCGATCTGCTCGATCCCCGGTACAGCGGCGTGAACGGCTTTCTGCGCGACGGCGCCGAGCCCGTGTTCAGCTATCTGGATATCCTGCGGGCCTATTATCTCGAGTACCCGCATAAGCTCTCCCTGTTCGATGACGAGCACCGCTCCCGCACGCTCGATTCCCTCGTCTACAGCGAGGAGGAAGAGAGGGAGGCGCCCCCGAAGCGCCCGGCCCGTTCGCGGGTGAAGGCGCAGGTGATCCCGGCGGAAAAGCCGGAGAAGGCCGCTGCCATCCCCGAGGAGGCCGATGCCGTGCAGCGCCGGATCCTGGAGCTTCTGCGGGGTGGTGCCCAGAACGTCAACGCCGTGTGCCACCTGCTGGAGCTGGACTTCGAGACGGTCTCCATGCAGATGCTCGATATGGAAATGCGCGGCTGGATCGTCAACGCACAGCGGGATATGTACATGCTGCCCGGTGAGGACAGCGAATAACCGGAAAGGAGCGTGCGCCGCAGTACAGCGGCGATATTATGTCAAATTTAGTCATTGTGGAGTCTCCGGCGAAAGCCAAGACCATTCAGAAATATTTAGGACCCGGCTATGAGGTCGTCGCCTCCATGGGCCATGTCCGCGACCTGCCCAAGTCCAAGCTCGGTGTGGATGTGGAGCACGGCTTCACCCCGCAGTATCTGGATATGAAGGGCAAGGAGGACGTCATCAAGGACCTCAAGCGCCGCGCCAAGAAGAGCGATTATGTCTATCTTGCGACCGACCCCGACCGTGAGGGGGAGGCCATTTCCTGGCATCTGGCACAGATGCTGGGGCTGGACATGAGCGCCGATAACCGTGTGGCCTTCAACGAGATCACCAAGACCGGCGTGCAGACCGGGATGGCCCATCCCCACCGCATCGACATCGACCTTGTCAATGCCCAGCAGGCAAGACGCATCCTCGACCGGCTCGTGGGCTACAAGCTCAGCCCCTTTTTGTGGAAGAAGGTCAAGCGCGGCCTGTCCGCCGGACGGGTGCAGTCCGTGGCAGTGCGTCTGATCGTGGACCGCGAGGAGGAGATCCGCGCCTTCGTCCCCAAGGAATACTGGAGCATCGATGCAAAGCTGTGCTCTCCGCACAGTGCCAAGCAGTTCATGGCAAAGCTTGCGGCGGTGGACGGCAAGAAGATCGAGATCGAGAACGAGGCACAGTCCCAGCTGCTGCTTGAGCGTCTCGAGAAGGCGAAATTCGTTGTCTCCGGCATCAAGAAGCGCATCACGAAGAAGCAGCCCGCCCCGCCCTTCATCACCTCCACCCTCCAGCAGGAGGCCTCCAAGCGTCTGGGCTTCCAGTCCAAGCGCACCATGAAGGCTGCACAGGAGCTGTACGAGGGCATTGACGTGGACGGCATGGGCGCTGTGGGTCTGATCACCTACATGCGTACCGACAGTCTGCGCATCTCCGCCGATGCACAGGCCGCGGCTGCGGAGTATATCAAGACCGTTTACGGTGAAAACTATCTCCCGGAGAAGCCCCGGGTGTTCAAGACCAAGAAGAATGCACAGGATGCGCACGAGGCCATCCGCCCGTCCATGCCGGAGCTCTCGCCCGACCGCGTGAAGAACAGCCTGACGAGCGACCAGTACAAGCTCTACAAGCTCATCTGGGAGCGCTTCATCGCAAGCCAGATGGCCAATGCCCTGCTCGACACCGTCTCCGTGGACATCGATGCGGACGGGTGCCTGTTTAAGGCATCGGGCTATTCGGTGCGCTTTGACGGCTTTACGGTGCTGTATGAGGAGAAGGCCGAGGGCGAGCGGGAGGATCAGAAGATGCTGCCGCTTCTGGCAACGGACGATGTGCTCAAGGTCATCAGCCTTGACGGCAACCAGCATTTCACCCAGCCGCCCGCACGCTATTCCGAGGCGACCCTCATCAAGGCACTCGAGGAGAACGGCATCGGCCGTCCGAGCACCTATGCGCCGACCATTACCACGATCTTGGCGAGAATGTACGTCGAGCGCGACGGCAAGCAGCTCAAGCCCACCGCCCTCGGTGAGGTCACGACCCAGGTCATGAAGGAGCATTTCCAGCGTATCGTGGATGCCGCCTTCACCGCCGAGATGGAGACCCAGCTCGATAATGTCGAGCAGGGGACGACCGATTGGGTGAGCATGCTCGAGGGCTTCTATCAGGATTTTGACAAGACGCTCAAAACCGCGGAGGAGGCCATGGACGGCAAGCACGTCAAGATCCCCGATGAGCAGACCGACATCATCTGTGAGAAGTGCGGCCGCAATATGGTCATCAAGATCGGCCGCTACGGGAAATTCCTGGCCTGCCCGGGCTACCCCGAATGCACCAACACCAAGATGATCGTGCAGGAGACCAGCGGCCTGTGCCCGCGGTGCGGCAAGAAGATCATCCTGAAGAAATCCAAGCGCGGCCGCAGCTTCTACGGCTGCAGCGGCTATCCGGAGTGCCACTTCATGACATGGAACGTCCCCGTGGAGGAGAAATGCCCCCAGTGCGGCTGCACGCTCTTCCAGAAGGGCGGCAAGTCCGGAACGCTCGTGTGTGAGAAGGACGGCTGCGGGTATCAGCGCAGTCTGAAATAAGAGGTATAGCATGGCAGAAGCGATCGTTGCCGGCGGGGGACTTGCCGGCTGTGAAGCCGCCTGGGCGCTGGCACAGGCCGGGATCCCCGTCACACTCTATGAAATGAAGCCCCGGAAATTCAGCCCCGCACACCACAGTGAGGGGCTCGCGGAGCTCGTGTGCTCGAATTCCCTCAAGGCGTCCCGCCTTGCCTCCGCAGGGGGACTGCTCAAGGCGGAGATGGAGCGGCAGGGGAGTCTCCTTGTCCGCTGCGCCAAGGCATGTGCCGTGGCAGCGGGCGGCGCCCTGGCCGTGGACCGCACGCAGTTTTCGGCACTTGTGACGCAGGCACTTGAGGCGCATCCCCTTGTGCAGATCGTGCATGAGGAGCTCACCGCGCTCCCGGAACGCGACGCCGTCATTGCCACCGGTCCTCTGACGGAGGGCGCGATGGCGGGCGCCATTGAGACGCGCTGCGGCAGCCGTCTGAGCTTTTTCGATGCCGCCGCGCCCATCGTGGCAGCGGACAGCCTGGATATGGAGCTTGTCTTTGCACAGTCCCGGTACGACCGGGGCGATGCGGATTATCTCAACTGCCCGATGGACAAGGAGGAATACGAGGCCTTCTGGGAGGCCCTGACCCATGCCGAACGCGCCCCCCTGCATGAGCATGATAAGGAGGCCTTCCGGGTGTACGAGGGCTGCATGCCCGTGGAGGTGCTTGCCGCCCGCGGGAAGGACACCCTGCGCTACGGGCCCTTAAAGCCCGTGGGACTGCGCGATCCGCGGACCTGCCACCGCCCGTGGGCGGCCGTGCAGCTGCGCCGGGAGAACAGGGAGGGCACCATGTACAATCTGGTGGGCTTCCAGACGAATCTGAAATTCGGTGAGCAAAAGCGCGTGTTCGGGATGATCCCGGGGCTTGCCCATGCAGAGTTTCTGCGCTACGGCGTGATGCACCGCAATTTCTTCCTGGACAGCCCCCGCCTGCTCGATGCGGATTTTTCCCTGCGCGGCTCGGAGAATCTGTTCTTTGCCGGACAGATGACGGGCGTGGAGGGGTACATGGAATCGGCCGCGAGCGGCATCATCGCAGGAAGAGCGCTGGCAAGGCGGCTTCGCGGGATGCGTCCGGTCGTGCTGCCCCGGGACACCATGACGGGCGCTCTGTGCGCCTATATCAGCGAGGGGGGCGCGGCGGATTTCCAGCCGATGGGTGCGAATATGGGACTGCTCCCGGCACTGCCCGAGCGCATCCGCAGCAAGCAGGAGCGCTATGAGCTCCTTGCGCAGCGGGCGCTCTCATCCCTTGACAAGGCTTTACAGGAAGCCGGAACGGAGTAAGGACATGAAGATCATCATAGATGCCTTCGGCGGGGACAATGCGCCGGCAGAGGTCATCCGGGCCGCCCGGATGGCCAAGGATACGCTGGACACCGATGTGGTGCTGTGCGGCGATACAGCGCGGATCCGTGACTGCGCCGGGGAGCTTGGCGTGAACATTGCGGACCTGGAGATCCTCCATGCGCCCGGGGTGTTCGACATCCATGCACAGCCCGGCACGATCGTCAAGGAGGGGAAGGAGACCTCCCTTGCCGTGGGACTGCGTGCCGTGCGCGAGGGGCGGGGCGATGCCTTCGTGAGCGCCGGGAGCTCCGGCGGTCTGGTGGCGGGAGCGACCCTCCTCACGGGCCGCATCAAGGGCATCAAGCGCCCTGCCATGACGGCCCTGCTGCCCACGGCGAAGGAGAAATTCATCCTCCTGGACGCCGGGGCCAACATTGAATGCCGCCCGGAGATGCTCGTGCAGTTTGCCGTGATGGGCTCGGCCTATATGCAGTGTGTCAAGGGCATAAAGTCCCCCAGAGTCGCCCTTCTGAACGTGGGGGCCGAGGAGACGAAGGGGCGGGAGCTCGAGGTGCAGACCTATGCGCTTTTGCAGGAGGCGCCGGTCAATTTCGCCGGCAATGCAGAGGCAAGGGAGCTGCCGCAGGGCCATTTTGACGTGGTCGTGTGCGACGGCTTTGCGGGGAATATGATCCTCAAGCTCTACGAGGGCATGGGCGGGTATTTCCGCGATACCCTCAAGGACTGGTTCGGCGGCGGGAGGGGACGCCTGGCCGCGCTCTTCCTCCTTCGCAAGATCAAGGCCTTCCGCAAGCAGATGGACTATAAGGAGGAGGGCGGCGGCATCATCTTGGGCGTGGCCCACCCCGTCATCAAGGCGCACGGCAGCTCCGATGCCAAGGCCTTTTTCAACGCGATCCGGCAGGCTAAGGCCTGTGTGGAGGGGGATATGATCGGCATGATCGCCGAGAACATGGCGAAAATGAAGGGAGAATCATAAATGGAAGCAGAGATCGGACAGCTTGAAGAACGCATCGGCTACCGGTTCCGTGACCGGGCACTGATCGAGGAAGCGCTGTCGCATTCCTCGTATGCCAATGAAAAGAAAAAGCAGCGTCACAGCAATGAGCGGCTGGAATTTTTAGGAGACAGCGTGCTGTCGGTCGTGGTATCACAGTATCTGTTCGAGCACTACCCGGACCTCCCGGAGGGGGAGCTGACCAAGATCCGTGCAGCGTTGGTGTGCGAGAAATCCCTGCACAAATTCGCACTGCGCATCGACCTCGGGGCGTTTTTGCTGCTGGGCAAGGGCGAGACCCATACCGGCGGGCGGGAGCGTCCGTCCATCCTGGCCGATGCCTTTGAAGCCGTGATCGCTGCCGTGTACCTCGACGGCGGTCTGGAGGCAGCCCGGACGCACATCCTGCATTTCATCCCCGAGCGCATCCCGGAGAAGCATTCGCTGCTCTTCGGCGACTACAAGACGGCGCTGCAGGAGGTCATCCAGAAGAATCCCGAGGAGAAGGTGGAATACCTGCTCACGCAGGAATCCGGTCCCGACCATGCCAAGACCTTCGTGGTGGAGGTGTGCCTCAATTCCAACGTCATCGGCACCGGCACCGGGCGCAGCAAGAAGGAGGCCGAGCAGATGGCCGCCAAGGAAGCGCTCGAGCTCATGGGCTATGAAACATAAGAACATCGCGATCTTTGTCCCCCATGCAGGCTGCCCCCACCGGTGCAGCTTCTGCGACCAGCACGCGATCACATCGCACGCTGCACTGCCCCGTGCAGCGGATGTGACGCGCATCTGTGCGCAGGCATTCCGGGACATCCCCGACCGGCACAGTACCCAGGTCGCCTTCTTCGGCGGGAGCTTCACGGGACTGCCCAGAGCCTGTCTGTGTGAGCTTCTGGAAGCCGTGCAGCCCTTCCTCGGACCGGACGGCTTTGCGGGCGTGCGCATCTCCACCCGGCCCGACTGCATCGATGCGGAGATCCTCGCGCTTTTGCGGCACTACCGTGTCACGGCGATCGAGCTTGGCGCCCAGTCGATGCGCGACAGGGTGCTCCTTGCCAACCGCAGGGGGCATACGGCGCAGGATGTCGAACACGCCGCCTCCCTCATCCGGGAAAACGGCTTTGAGCTGGGACTGCAGGTCATGCTCGGCCTGTACGGGAGCTCGATGGAGGATGAGCGGGAGACGGGACGGCGCATCCGGGCGCTTTGCCCCGATACCGTGCGGCTCTATCCGGTCGCGGTCCTGCGCGGGACACAGCTTGCCGCGCTCTATGAGGCGGGGGCATATCCGCTCTTTTCGTTCGATGAGGTCATCGAACTGACTGCCGCGGAGCTTTTGCAGTACCATGGGGCCGGTATCCGCGTCATCAAGTGCGGGCTCCATGCCAGTGAGGTTGTGGAGCGCGATCTGGTGGCGGGCTTCTACCACCCGGCCTTCCGGGAGCTGTGCGAGAGCCGGATCTATCTGCGAAGGATGCAGGCGCTGTGCGGGGGCGCAGGGGGGCGGCGTGTGACATTTGCCGTACACCCGTCCTGCATCAGCAAGGCCGCAGGGCATAAGCGCTGCAATCTGCTGGCGCTGCGCACACAGTCCGGGTGCGATGTGAGGATCCGTCCGGATGCATCGCTCGGGCCGTATCAAGTGAAAATCGTTCAAGAGGAGTAAGCATGTACTTAAAATCATTGGAGCTGCAGGGCTTCAAATCCTTTCCGGATAAGATCCGGCTGAATTTCGACCAGGGACTGACGGCGGTCGTCGGTCCGAACGGCAGCGGAAAAAGTAATATCGGCGACTCGGTGCGCTGGGTGCTGGGCGAGCAGTCCACAAAGACCCTGCGCGGCAATAAGATGGAGGACGTTATTTTTTCCGGTACTGTTGGCAGAAAGCCCATGGGCTTTGCTGCGGTCACACTGGTCATCGACAACAGCGAGGGACGGCTCGAGGGCTACGGGGACGAGGTCTCCGTGACCCGCAAGCTCTACCGCTCGGGTGACAGCGAATACCGTATCAACGGCAAGTCCGTGCGGCTCAAGGACATCAACGAGCTGTTCATGGATACCGGCCTTGGCAGGGACGGCTATTCGATCATCGGACAGGGCCGCATCGCCGAGATCGTCGGTGCCAAATCCGGCGAGCGCCGGGAGATCTTCGAGGAGGCAGCGGGCATTTCCAAATTCCGCTACCGCAAGACCGAGGCCGAGCGCAAGCTGTCGGCGGCGCAGGAGAATATGGACCGCCTGCACGACATCCTCAGTGAGCTTGAGGGCCGCGTGGAGCCGCTGCACCGCCAGGCGCAGAAGGCGGAGAAATTCCTGGTGCTGGCCGAGGAGCAGAAGACCCTCGAGATCTCCGTGTGGACAGCACAGCTCGAGGAGCTGCAGGAGCGTCTGAAAACGCTGCGCGACAAGCTCCTTGTGAGCCGGGGCGAGTACGAGAGCGCCGAGCGGGACATTGCCGCCGAGGAGGAGAAGATCCAGGCGTGCTATGCCCTGATGCAGCAGTGCTCCGAGCAGGCGGAGGAGGCGCATGCGAATGTGCGCCGTCTGCGGGAGCTGTCCGCACAGGCACAGTCGGACATCGCTGTGTGGAGGAACGACATCCTCCACCATGAGGGCGCCCTCAAGGCCGCACAGACCCGCCATGCCCAGGAGCTCCAGACCCAGGAGGCGCTCATCAGCCGCCTCGAAGCGGCCGAGCAGGGCTGCCGGGAGGTGCAGGAGGTCTGCGATGCCACGCAGGAGGCGCTCATGCAGGCACAGCGTGCCTTCGAGGAGATGGAGGAGGCGTACCGTGCGGAGGATGAACGGTCAAGACAGGCCGATGAGCATCTGCACAGCCTGTACCTCGAGCGCAGTGAATTGCAGTTTGGCATCCGCGCCGCCGAGCAGCGCACCGAGCAGTGCGAAACGCAGCGCGAAGCGCTCACGCAGCGCATGGAGGAGGATGCCGGGAAGCTCTCCGAGGCCGAGCGCACCTATGAGGAGGCGCTCACCCGGATGCAGGAGGTCCAGGAGGCCGTCACCGCGCAGGAGCAGGCGATCACCGCTGCCAGAGCGCGGATGCAGGCGCTTCATCAGCAGCGCACCCAGGCCGAGGATGCCTTCCGGCAGTGCGGCTTCCAGCTGCGGGACAAAAAGCAGCGCCACCGGATCCTCACGGATCTCGAGAATAGCATGGAGGGCTTCTCCGGCAGCGTCAAGGCCGTGATGCGCAGTGTGCAGAAGGGGCAGCTCCGGGGCATCCACGGAAGCGTGGCACAGCTCATCTCCGTGGACAGCCGTTACGGCATTGCCGTGGAGACCGCACTGGGCGTGAGTGTGCAGCATCTGATCGTGGATGACGAGAACGCCGCCAAGGCCGGGATCCGCTTTCTGAAGGAGAACCGTGCAGGCCGTGCGACATTCCTGCCGCTGACGACCATCCGCGGCAGCCGCCTGTCCGACCAGGGGCTGTACAACCAGCGCGGCTTTGTAGCGATCGCCAGCGACCTGGTGGAATGCGACAGGGCCTACCGGCGCATTGCCGAGTCCCTGCTCGGCAGGATCGTCATTGCCGAGGACATCGATGCCGGCACGGAGATCGCAAGGCGTGCCGGGTATAAATTCCGCATCGTGACGATGGACGGCCAGGTCATCAATGCCGGCGGCTCGTTCACGGGCGGTTCGGTACAGAAAACGGGCGGGATGCTCACCCGCAGGACGGAGCTTGCGCAGCTCAAGGAGGAAATGGAAGCCCTTGCCGTGCAGTGCCGGGATGCGGAGACGCTTGCAAGGCGCTGCGCCGAGGAGGCCGAGGGCGCCGAGCGCGTGCTCGAGAAGGAGACGGGCCGGTATGCCAAGCTGCAGAAGCAGTTTTTGCAGGCACAGACCGAGGCTGAGCGGCAGGCGTTCCCGGTCTCACAGTACCGTCGCCGGGCGCAGGAGCTCCGGGAGCAGGCGCAGACGCTGCGTACCGAGGCCGCCGATGCCGATGCGGCACTGGCAGCGGCAAAGCTTGCCTATGCGCAGAAGCTCTCGGAGATCGAAGCGGCACAGTCGGGCCTGACCGATGTGCAGGACCGCCGCACAAGGATGCACGAGCAGCGCGAGACGCTCTCCGAGGAATACGGCGCCCTGAAGATCCGTCTTGCCCAGGCACAGAAGGACCGGGAGGCCGCCGGGGAGGTCCTGCGGCGGGCGCAGGA
>JAFTZY010000016.1 GCA_017460955.1 Oscillospiraceae bacterium | reverse complement strand
CTGTGACCATCCTCCTGCTATAATACAATCAATCCAACAAGGAGGAGTGATCATGATGAAAAAGATCGTTTGTCTGGTGCTTGCGGCGCTGATGGCCCTGTCCGGCCTTGCGCTTGGCAGCCTTGCGCTTCTCCTCCTGCACCGCAGCCAGGGAGACCATGTTCTCATCCTCATGGCCCTTGCCGCGCTTCTTCTCCTCCTTGGCCATTGCGGCGCGTTCCTTGTTATCCTGCTTCATCATTTTCTTGACGAAGACATTCTGACATTTTTCGCAGTTGACCTCATTGAGCAGGCTCAAAGAGTCCGAAACAGAGCCCCCCTTGCTGAATTTTGCCATGTTTTCCGGCTTTTGCAGGTTGATGCCGCAGCCGGTCTTTTTGTTGTTTTCAGAAGCGTGAACAACATTCGCCTTGCCGTCACGATACAGAAAAACTTGCATAGCAATCCTCCTATCCAAAATACTCTTATATCTATCATACCACACTTTTTTGAGAAAATCAACACTTTTTTAAATTTTTTTCTGAAATATACAAATTGTATTATCCGGCGAGGTCAACAAGACGTATAAACGTTTTCGATATTACTACATGAAGAATAATTTGAATAAACTCTTGCGTTTTTTTGTGGAATATGTTACAATGGAAGGGACGGCCGTGGGGAGGCATGCACATCCCCGTGACGGCACATATTTATAAAGGTAGGAAAAAGGTAGGAAATTGAGGAGGAGAGGCGCATGAGCAAGGCGATCTGGAAGGGGAGCGTGCTGCTCGGACCGGTGCCGCCGGTGCTGGTGACATGCGGGAGCATGGAGCGGCCGAACGTGCTGACGGTGGCGTGGACGGGGATCGTGTGTACGCATCCGGCGATGACGTACATTTCGGTGCGGCCGCAGCGGCACTCCTACGCGATCTTAGAGGAGACGGGGGAGTACGTCATCAACCTGACGACCACGAAGATGGCCAGGATCGCGGATTACTGCGGGATGAAAACGGGTGCGAGGACGGACAAGATCGGTAAGCTCGGGCTGGAGCTCCTGCCGGGGACGCAGGTAGCCGCGCCGGTGCTCGAATGTGCGCCGGTGAGTCTGGAGTGCCGGGTGACGCAGACGCTCCCGCTCGGCACGCACACGATGTTTTTGTCGGAGATCGTGGCGGTGCAGGCGGACGAGCGCTATCTTGACAGCAAGGGAAAGCTCAACCTCCAGCAGGCGGGACTGCTCGCGTATGCGCACGGGGAGTATTTCGCGCTGGGCAGAAAATGCGGAGACTTCGGGTTTTCGGTGAAAAAGCACAAGAAATGAAACAAGCACCCCGGAGGGCCCCCCGGGGTGCTCGTGTTTACGGCTTACTGCGATAGCAGCATGCGCTTGAGCAGTGTCAGGTCAATGACATTGACCCTGCCGTCAGCGTTGAGGTCGGCGAGGGAGGATTGTCCGGCTGTCAGCACCTGCTCACGGACCATGTGCTTCTGGAGGAGAACAAGGTCGATCGTGCTGACCTCACCGTCGGAGTTGAGGTCGCCGGGGGTGGGGGCGGGCTTTTCCTCTGCCACCTCAACCGTGATCGCCTGACTATCGCATGTTCCGGCATCATTGTATGCAGTCACATAAACGCTGTAGAGACCGAGCTCGTCAAAGCTCAATGCCAGCTTGCCGCCGGGCATATCCTGTGTAATGATCTGTTCGCCGTCTTTGGTGATATTGATCGTGTAGCCCGTTGCATTGTTGGATACAGCAATGAAGGATACGGTCTCTTCTGCGAGAATGACAGCTTTATCGGCGTTTACGATGCTGATCTGCGGAGCTTCGAGCGGTGCGGTGAACTTCCATTTCTGCGCATTTGAACCGTTATAGGTATACTGTGCGATATTTCTGCCTTTCTCCGCTATACCGCTGCTCAGGTCTGCACAATATCCGCTGTAAGCCGAAATAATGTAATAATATCCGTCGCCGGCATCCCGGAGTATCCATTTCTGATTTCTCGTCTGATTATTTGTATAAAGCTGGATATTGTTCTTGACATTCATGTAGCCACGGGCTCCCTTATCGACAATGTCAAGTGCAAGCCCTGTAACGCTTTCACAAATGCTATAATACCCGTCTCCAAGATACTTGACCTCAAAGTTATCGTTACAGCCCTTCACTGTCCAAAGCTGGACATTCGTTTCGGGAAGATAAGCGGCGTTGTCATCACCGGGAACATCCATGCAGTAAGAGGGATCCGAGGCGGACCGGATCGTATATACGCCGTCCGCTACAGTCTGCCCGACGGATGGCCCATACGGTACAAAGCAGAAACGCTGTGCAGGAGAACCGTTTGCGTCCCATACACGGACATTGGTGCCGCTGGCGGTGCCGCCGTCCTGTACATCCAGACAGTAACTGCCGTTTTTGGCTTGGATCTGGTATCCGGTATCCGTGCGCATGATGGACCACTGTTCCGGTGCATCGTTATGCTCCGTCCATACTTGCACATTGGTCCCTCTCTTATGGGAACCACCCTGCACGTCAAGACAGATGTTGGTCCCCTTTTGCTTGATCTTGTAAAAACCGTTGTCAAGATATTGAAGTGTCCAGACATCGCATTCAGGGGGGAGCTTACCATTGGATGCCATACACATGGAGACATTGGTCCCCTTTTCACCGGGTTTTGCTGCGCCTTCAATATCAAGGTAAAAATTGGGATCCAACAGCGAGAAGATATAATAATCGCCGTCCGGAACGGTCTGCCCTGCACCGGTCATCATATCGGGTCCGGTCGGCACCTCTTCGCTTGTGCCTGCTTTGATCACCTCTACAAGCTTGTTGATCGTAGCAGGACCTACCTGACCGTCCACCTCAAGTCCGTACTTCGACTGGAAGGAGCGGACAGCAGCATCTGTATTTGTACCAAAATCGCCATCGACCGTAAGAGAATAGCCCACCTTGTTCAGCGCACTCTGCACCCAGCAAACACCATTGCCGGTTGATCCCTTCTGGATCAGGGGACTGCCGGAAGGACGGGGATAGGGGATATCCAACTCATCATCGATTATTACAGGAGTATTGCCAGAGTTGATGAGGATCGTGCATGTTTTGGAGTACCCTAAAGTCCAGTTGACCTTATACCGGTCATTATTGTGGGCGCAAACTTTTCCGTCTCCGACATATATTGCGGCGTGCGACCATGTGTTATTATTCCAGTAAAGGATGGGGTTTCCGGGGAATAATTGGGCGGTTGAAGGGTTATCAATCACTTTATAACCGGCACCTTCAAAATAGCTGCGCATTTGTGGACAACCTACCCATGAGCCCGTTACATCTGGATAGCCCCAATAGTGCCATCCGCTGGTCATTGGCAAACCACCGGCATACAGGCATTGCGATACAAAATTGGCGCAATCGCCTCCATCGGGATTGTAGTTATGATAATCGGGATTATAAGTGCCGGTTTTTGCGTGCGCAAGTGCGTAATCGACAGCAGCGTCAGCATTATAAGCCGATGCACGAAGCGGGGTGTACGATGACGTAAACACCCCAGTAGTTATGCTTATGACTGTACACAGTAATAAGATAACAAGTTTTTTCCATTTCATAACAATTCCTCCTTACAATGTTCACAATTTTCAATCACATCAGATTGAATTTATATATATTATAACCTATTTAGATTAAAAAGTCAATACCCAAATTGATTTTGTGGTAAAATTTTAAGGAGTCTAAGAATTTTTAAGAATTAAGAAAGGAGGTGATCGTTATGGCATGGTATCGTCGCATCCGGGACTTGCGGGAGGATGCGGACAAGACACAGTCCGATCTGGCTGCCTATCTGGGGACAACGGCGCAGTATTACGGCAAGTACGAGCTGGGTGAGCGGGAGCTTCCTTTTTCCCGTGCCATTGAGCTTTCCGATTTTTACGGAGTCACATTGGATTATCTTGCCGGACGCACCAGCTTCCCGCATGCTGCTGACCTGACCGCTGAGGAGGAATCCGTGCTGCTGCGCTGGCGTTCCCTGTCAGAACGGGATAAGGGCAAGGTCGAATTCCTGCTCGATACCCTGTCCGCCCGCACCATAGCCTCTGAATAAAACGCATCCTGCCGGAACAGGATGCGTTTTTTACATACAAAAGAAGAGCACCCCGGAGGGCCCCCCGGGGTGCTCGTGTTTACGGCTTACTGCGATAGCAGCATGCGTTTGAGCAGTGTCAGGTCAATGACATTGACCCTGCCGTCTCTATTGAGGTCGGCGTGCTGGTGTTCTTCCTCAGTAAGAGGACGCTCGGCACAGACGGCTTTCTGGAGCAGAACGGTATCGAGCACGGAGACCTGCGAATCCCAGTTGAGGTCACCGGGCTTGCCAAGGGGGCCTTCCGGATAGCGTAGGGTCACCAGATCCACGCGGTCGATGGCATCCAGATACAGCAGCAGCTTGCCGTTCAGCTCGGCCCAGTCCTCCTCCGGAAATGCCTCGTGCTTGGGGAAGATGCTCGGAGTAGTGCTGTCAACGCCGCTGACGAAAAAAGAATCGGCCGGAAGCTCCAGATAAGCGATCAGGTTATCCGTGAATGCATCCGTATCCACTTGTCCGAGGTCGATCTCCCTGTCCTTCACTTCGATCATAAAATCAGTGAAGGCCATCGGGTTGTCCGTCATGGACCGGATCACATATTTGTATTCGTCGCGCCAGATCGTCGGGGTGGAGTATTCCTCCATCAGCACTTCGGCATCTGCTTCCAGGAAAACCTCCCAGGATGGGGCGTACCATACGGGCGTCACTTCGGCGCTTGCGCAGACCGGTGAAAGAAACAAGGCACACATCAGCCCCGCTGTCAGCAGGGATGCGATCTTTTGCAGTTTCATAGGGCATACCTCCTTATCTTCTGCAGTCCGTGGAGAAAACAAATTCTTCCATTTATAGTATAACATATTCTTCCAACACCGTTAACGTTTTTTTGCACAAAATTCTTTGCCCATCTTTGTGAAAATTGCGGGATTTCTACAATACCATCCCGGAATTTTCTACGACCTGTAAAAACCCTATTGACATTTACAACCAAATCGTTTATAATAAGTGTGTATATTTTGTGGATATGATAAGGAGGTCCTGACTATGAAGCGATCCGTTTTCCGCCGGGCA
Source organism: Oscillospiraceae bacterium (assembly GCA_017460955.1). Lineage (GTDB taxonomy): Bacteria > Bacillota > Clostridia > Oscillospirales > Ruminococcaceae > UBA3855. The sequence continues at coordinate 7,397 of JAFTZY010000016.1, read as the reverse complement.
CAGGCGCTCGCTCTGGGACTTGTGTGTGCGGCTTCTGCCGCTGCGGCACCGTCGGCTGTTCTGCCGGCCGTGGCTGCCACGCCCATCAGCGAGGTCGTGAATGCATCCGGCGTGGAGTATGACTACGCAAGAGCGCTGCAATACTCGATCTATTTCTACGATGCCAATATGTGCGGCACCGAGGTGAGCGAGAACACAAGGCTCTTCTGGCGCGGCGACTGCCACACCTATGACGCTGCCGTGCCGCTCCAGCCCATGAATGAGGACAGGGTCGGCACCAACCTTTCCCAGGAGTTCATCGACAAGTACCGCGACATCCTCGACCCCGACGGGGACGGCGGCGTCGATGTGGCCGGCGGTATGCACGATGCCGGCGACCATGTGGAGTTCGGTATGCCCGAGAACTATGCCGCTGCCACCCTCGGCTGGGGCTTCTACGAATTCCGGGATTCCTATGAGAAGCTCGGGCAGGACGATCACATCAAGACCGTGCTGCGCTATTTCAACGACTACCTGATGAAGTGTACCTTCCGCGATGCGGACGGCACCGTCATCGCCCACTGCTATCAGGTCGGCGACGGCGATATCGACCATAAGTACTGGGAATCCCCCGAGGTCGATACCATGGAGCGTCCGGCCTTCTTCCTGACGGCCGAGAAGCCCCAGACGGATTATGTCGTATCCGCCTGCGCCTCCCTTGCCATCAATTACCTCAACTTCAAGGACGAGGATCCGGAGTATGCGGCAAAGTCCCTCGACTATGCCAAGGCGCTGTGGAAATTCGCCAACGACAACCCCAAGGAGCTGTCCGACAACGGCGACGGCCCGGGGCAGTACTATGCCTCCTCCAAGTGGGAGGATGACTACTGCTGGGCTGCGGCCTGGATGTACGACGCCACGGGCGATGAGAGCGTGTTCGAGACCGCCTATGAGCTCTTCGATTACTACGCTCCCTCCGGCTGGTGCTACTGCTGGAACGATATGTGGAGCGGCGCTGCACTGCGCTGGGCCGTCATCAACCAGGAGCACCCGGAGCTCGACATGGTCAACAAGATCCGCAAGGCACAGGGCAAGAACGAGTATGTGTTTGACGATTTCTGGGACAACGACTGCCTGGGCAAGTGCCTGAAGACCTGGCAGGATACGGAGACCCCCGAGGGCTATGCCTACCTCAACGAGTGGGGCAGTGCCCGCTATAATACGGCCATGCAGCTGATCTGCCTGCTGTATGACAAGTACCACAACGACGGCAAGCCCAGCGAGTGGAGCACCTGGGCCAGAAAGCAGATGGACATTGTGCTGGGCGACAACGATGTGGATTTCCTCGAGCGTGTCCATGCCAATGCAGCAGCCGCCAATGCGGGCGAGGAGCTGCCCTGGTCGGAGGACGAGCTGCACGGCAGCCGCAGCCTTGTGGTCGGCTACAACGACGATTCCGTACAGTATCCGCATCACCGTGCGGCCTCGGGACTTTTGTCCGCCGAGGATACCCGCGAGCAGCGCCACATCCTCTGGGGCGCACTGGCCGGCGGCTTTGATGCCAAGGATGCCCATGACGATTACACCAACAACTACATCCTCAATGAGGTAACGATCGACTACAATGCAGCCTTTGTCGGCGCCTGTGCCGGTATGTACGCGATGTACGGCACGGACGAGATGGCTGTGACGCCGGACTTCCCGCCCACGGATGAGGGCGAGCGCGGCCCTGCCGGCGGCGAGGGCGGCGGCTCGGGCTACTGGGTCGAGGCATGCGCTGTCAACGATGCCAATCCCGACGGCTCGGGCGTGACGAAGATCTCTCTGAAGGTCATGACCGGTGAAAATACACCGTCGGACAAGATCAGTATCCGCTACTATATCGATGCCTCCGAATTCAATAACAATGTCAGCCTCCTGACCGATACGGGCTGCCGTGAGCTGTACGACCAGGCCAATACGGAGGACGGTCCCAAGAATCCGAAGGCCGACGGCGTGCTGACAGGCCCCTTCAAGTACGACAAGATGGACGGCGTGTACTATTTTGAAGTGACCTGGGACGGGTACTACATTGCTAATTCCGGCAAGAAGTACCAGTTCGGCATGGGCATGTACTACGGCGGCACCTGGGATCCGGCGAACGACTGGAGCTATCAGGACCTTGCAGTCTATGAGGAGAACGATGCCTTCTTTGCGGACGGCAGCGAACAGCTTGCTCCGAATATCTGCGTCTACGATGACGGCGTGCTTGTCGGCGGCACCGAGCCCGACGGCACCAAGCCCGAGGAGGAGACCGCACCCGATCAGGAAGCGACCACCTCTGTCACCGATCCCGCCGATGTCACCTATGGCGATGCCGACTGCGACGGCGATGTGGACATCATCGATGTCATTGCCGTGAACAAGGACCAGCTCGGCTCGTTCAAGCTCTCCGCTGACGGCATCATCAATGCGGATGTGGACAGGAACGGTGTGCTCAATTTCACCGATGCGGTCAACATCATGAAATTCCTTGTGGATCTGGTGGAGCTGCCTGTTTAAAGGTGAGAAGCTGGAAGTAAGGGAGCACTCCCCTGTGCTTCCTCATGACTCATAAAAAAACCCTTCCGGATGCTTGCAATCCGGAAGGGTTTGTGTTATAATATAAAATGAATGCTTTTTGGGCAGAGAACAAGACGAAGGAGATCGAGAAAAATGGATCAGAATCTGGAAAATACGTTATTCCCCATCGGACTGGGACTGCATGTGGTGCTGGCGCTGGCAGCACTGCTGGTGTTCGGGCTGCAGTTCATGCGCCTGCGAAAATCCCACCACCTTATCCTGGCCGTTGCACTGCCGTGTACACTGCTGCCGTACCTCGACGAGAACAACCAGACGCTGTTCTACGGCGTCGGTATCGCCGAGCTGCTCGCACTGGTGCTGGCACTGGTGCTGTCCATGACCATCGACCGCGAAAAGAGGCGCGCCGTGCAGACCGCTGCATCCGCAAAGGCTGCCTCCGAGACCGCAGAGGAAGCAGAGGAAGCAGAGGAAGCGGAGAAAGCAGAGGAAGCGGAGAAAGCAGAGGAAGCACCGGAGGAGCCGGAGGCATGAGGAAGATCGTGATCCCGGACTGGGATACCATGGATGCGGTGGATCTGGGATTCTCCGTGTTCGGGCAGTTCGGGGAGGTCATCTGCTGCGGCAGCACCGCCCCCGAGGAGGCCGCAGAGCGCATCGGGGATGCGCAGGTCGTTTTGTGCAATAAGACCCCCATTACCGCTCAGGTCATGGAGGCATGCCCGAAGCTTGAGTACATCGGCTTGTTTGCCACGGGCTACAATAATATCGACATCGAAGCTGCCAACCGCTTTGGCATCGCCGTGTGCAATGCCGGGGAGTATTCCACACAGGCCGTCGTGCAGCATACCTATGCGCTGCTCCTCTCCCTGGCAGGGAGCCTGCCGGCATATTTTCAGGCCGTGCAGGACGGCGCCTGGGAGCGCAGCCGGACCTTTTCCTGGTTCCCCTATCCCGTGCATGAGCTCTTCGGCAAGACCCTCGCCGTCATCGGCTACGGCAGCATCGGCCGACGGGTGGCGGCTGTGGGGGAGGCCTTCGGGATGCGCGTCATCGTCCATACAAGGCGCACCCCGGCGGACTGTCCGTACCCCCTCGTGAGCCGGGAGGAGGCGTTCCGGGAGGCGGATGTGCTCACGGTCCACTGCCCGCTCAATGCGGATACGGCGCTGATGGTCCGGAAGGAGACGCTCTCGCTCATGAAGAAGAGCGCGTACCTCATCAACACCGCACGCGGCGGGATCGTGTGCGAGCAGGACCTTGCCGATGCCCTCAATGCAGGGACGATCGCAGGCGCTGCCGTGGATGTGCTCACGCAGGAACCCATGTCCCCGGAGACACCGCTCAAAACAGCGAAGAACTGTCTCATCACGCCCCATGTGGCGTGGTCGGCCATGGAGACCAGGGAGCGCCTGGTCGGGATCGTGGCCGAGAATCTGAGAAGCTATCTTGCAGGGACACCGAAGAATCTGGTGAATGCCCCGCAGCGGAAAAGAGGAGAAGTATGTTAGACCTGAAAGCGAAAAAACGCATCGTCATCAAGCTGGGGACCTCCACACTGGCCCATAAGACCGGCAAGCTCAACATCCGGCGGATGACCAATCTCACACGGGTGCTGTCCGATCTGCAGAACGCCGGACATGAGATCATCCTTGTGTCCTCCGGTGCCGTGGGACTCGGCGTGGGCAAGCTCAATCTGCCCGAGCGTCCGAAGGATACCCCCGGCAAGCAGGCCGCGGCCGCCGTGGGACAGTGCGAGCTCATGCACATCTATGACGAGATGTTCTCGAAATACGGCATCACCGTTGCACAGATCCTGCTGACCAAGACCATCATCAGCACCCCCGACCGGGTGGACAATGTGCGCAATGCCATTGACGCGCTCACCCGCGTCAACTGCATCCCGATCGTGAACGAGAACGACACGGTCGCCATTGACGAGCTCGAGCTTGAGATCGGCGAGAACGATTCGCTCTCCGCTGTGGTGGCCTCCATCGCCGGCGCCGAGGTGCTCATCATCCTCTCGGACATCGACGGGCTGTATTCCGACGATCCGCGCCGCAACGAGGGCGCCCGCATCATCCCCGTCGTCGAGGAGATCGACGAGCGCATCGAGCAGATCGCCGGCGGTGCCGGGAGCGGTCTGGGCTCGGGCGGCATGGCAACGAAGATCACGGCAGCTAAGATCGCAACGGCTGCCGGTGTGGATATGATCATCATGAACGGACGGGACCCGGAGGATCTGTACCGCCTCTTTGACGGCGAGCAGCTCGGCACCTGGTTCCCGGCGATCCGACAGGAGGGCTAAGCTATGAACTATATGGAAACACTCGGGAGCCGTGCCAAGGCCGCAAGCCATGCAGCCGGTGCTGCAGGGACCGCACAGAAGAATGCCGCACTTGCCGCTGTCGCACAGGCACTGCGTGACAATACCGCACAGATCATCGAGGCCAACGGCAGGGATATGGACAATGCCGTGCAAAACGGCATGAGCAAGGCCATGCAGGACCGTCTGCGCCTGGATGCATCCCGCATCGAGGCCATTGCCAATGCCGTGGGCAAGGTCATTGCACTGGACGATCCCGTCGGCGAGGAGGTGCGCGGGTGGCTGCGTCCGAACGGTCTGCGCATCCGGCAGGTGCGCGTGCCGATGGGCGTGATCGGCATCATCTTTGAATCCCGCCCGAATGTCACGGTCGATGCCGCCGTGCTCTGCCTCAAGGCCGGAAACGCCGTGATCCTGCGGGGCGGCAAGGAGGCCATCCACTCCAATACCTGCCTTGTGAACGTGATGCGGGGGGCGCTCGGGAGCGCCGGACTGCCCGCCGACCTTGTCCAGCTCGTGGAAAAGACCGACCGGGAGACCGCAGCGGATATGATGCGCCTGAACGGGTACCTCGATGTGCTCATCCCCCGGGGCGGCGCCGGCCTCATCCAGGCGGTGGTCCGTCAGGCGACCGTGCCGGTCATTGAGACCGGTGCCGGCAACTGCCATGTGTATGTGGATGCCACAGCGGATGTGGATATGGCCGTGTCCATCGCCGACAATGCCAAGACCCAGCGTCCGAGCGTGTGCAATGCGATCGAAACGCTGCTCGTCCATAAGGACATCGCCCCCGTGTTCCTGCCGGCAGTCCGCAAGGCCTTCGATGCCCATGAGGTGGTCATCCACGGCTGTGCAGTCACACAGGAGATCTTAGGGGGATCCGTGATCCCCGTGACCGAGGAGGACTATGCCAGGGAATACGGCGATTATGAGATCGCAGTGCGGGTCGTGGACAGCGTGGAGGAGGCATGCCGCCACATCCTCACCTATTCGACCCATCATTCCGAGTCCATCGTGACGAGGGATATGGCCAATGCGGAATATTTTCTCAATCACCTGGATTCTGCGGCCGTCTATGTCAATGCCTCCACCCGTTTCACGGACGGGGAGGAATTCGGCTTCGGTGCGGAGATCGGCATCTCCACCCAGAAGCTGCACGCCCGGGGTCCGATGGGGCTGCTGGCCCTGACCACCACACAGTACCGGATCACCGGGACGGGTCAGATCCGATAACGCAGAGCAGGAGTGGATGCTATGAAGAACGATATCGAGGAGCTGCTGCAGGGACTGCTGGACGAGGGCGGCAAAACGCCCAGATCCGCCGATCCCCGGGACAGGAACCCTGCCAGCCCTGCCTCCGTCAAGCGCGTGGAAGCGATCGCAAGACGGGTGGAATATGACAGCGGCCAGAAGCCGCAGCCGGCACCGCCCCGGGAGGTGAGCCCGCCCCGGCACGAGCCCGTGGTGGTCCCCGAGCCCATCAGCCATTTCTCGGAGGAGCCCTCCGCAAATCCCGCCGTGCGCATGCATGACCGGCTCGATGAGACGGCACTGCCCCGGCCCGATGCCGACCGCCGCCCCAACCAGATCCTGGAGACGGGCCGCCGCAAGCGCAAGCGCCGCCGGGCAACGGCACGCCGCGCAGGCACGACCTCGCAGGACCTGCCAAGACCGCCCCAGCCCCCGGCCAGGAAGGTCATCAGCATCCCGGATGAGCTCCCGCCCGACATCCCAAGGGAGGTCCCCGCAGCCGAAGAACCCGCGGAGGAGACGCTCGAGCAGAAGATCGCCCGGATCCGTGCAGCCCGTCTGCAAAAGCTCCGGGAGACTGCCCCGCCCGCCCCGGAGATCCCGCTTGAGGCACTTCTGGAGCCCCGGGAGGAGCCCGAGGAAGCGGAAAAGCCCGAGGAAGTGACAGAGCCGGAGGAGATCACAGGACCCGAGGAAGTGACGGAGCCGGAGGAGATCACAGGACCCGAGGAAGTGACAGAACCGGAGGAACTCCCGGAACCCGACGAGGACGAAGAAGAAGAAGAGGACGACGGCCCGGGCCTGTTCGACCGGATCCGCGCCCTGTTCACGCATCCGGTGCAGGATGAGCCCGAGGAGGAAGCTGCGCAGGAGGAAACGGCCCCCGAGGAGCTGACTGCGCAGGAGCCGACGGAAGCCCCCATAGAAGCCCCCCTGGAAGCGGAGGAACCCCCGCGCCTGCGGCATTTGTCGGAGGATGAGGAGGAGATCGCGGAGGCAAAGCCCTCGTTCTTGCAGCGGCTGATCGGCATGTTCACCACGACCGAGGCCGATCCGGAGGACGAGGACGAGGAGGAGCCCCGCGAGGTGTTCCCCGAGGAGGACGACATCCTCATTGAGGAGCCCGTGGAGGACGGACCCGTCTACACACAGCCGGAGGACATGGCCGTCCCGGAGCTCCCCGAGGAGCCGGAGCCTGCCGCAGAGCCGGAGCCTGCCCCGGAGTCCGAGCCCGCCGCAGAGCCGGAGCCTGCCGCAGAGCCCGAACCCGCCGCAGAGCCGG
>JAFTZY010000066.1 GCA_017460955.1 Oscillospiraceae bacterium | reverse complement strand
GGGGACTGCGTCCCCTGCACCCCTCACCGTGGGGCTTCGCCCCACGCAACCCGTTTCCCCCGGGGAGGGGGCTTTTTGCAGGGGACTGCGTCCCCTGCACCCCACACCGCGGAGCTCTGCCCCACGCCCCCCGTTTCCCACGGGAGGGGCATATCTCATTCTCACCTCTAACCTCTCACCTCTCACCTCTAAAAGGAGTTGTTCTGTATGGCCGGTATTCTTGACTACCTCGACTGGCGCGGGGATATCCCCTTCTCCACCGATCCCTTCAATGAAGTGGATGGGCTCATCCTCTCGCAGTTCGGCTATATTGACCTGTCCCCCGTCGTTTCCGGGGACTTTTCCGAGCAGATCACCATGAGCGATGCAGCGTCCGCCTATCCCGTGACCGACCCCGACAGCCATGACATGCAGCTGCTGCGCAAAATGGGCGAATCCCGGCGCTTTGGCAAAATGCGCCTGACCGGCTACACCGATCAGCTCGACACCGAAAGCGTCATGCAGTTCTCCGCCGTCACCTGCATCCTCGATGACGGCACCCTCTTCATCGTCTACCGCGGTACCGATACCTCCCTTGTCGGCTGGAAGGAGGACTTCACCATGAGCTACAAGCTCCATACCCCCGGACAGCTCCTGGCCGTGCAGTACCTCGATGCGCATTTCTCCGACATCACCTCCCCCCTGCGCCTGGGCGGCCACTCCAAGGGCGGCAACCTCGCCATGTATGCCGCCATGTTCGCCTGTCCCGCCGTGCGCCGGCAGATCATGCGCATCTATGCCTACGACAGCCCCGGCTTCCAGGACGAGGTCGCCGATTCCCCCGCGTACCGCCGCACCCTCCACCGCGTGGCCAGCTTCATCCCCGAATCCTCCCTCTTCGGCCTGCTCCTGACCGGCTATGTCGAGCACACCATCATCAAAAGCACCGCCGCCGGCGGCATCGCCCAGCATGACCCCTATACCTGGGAGCTCCAGCGCAATGCCTTCCTGCGGGCCTCCACCCTCTCGCGCTCCGGGATGGCCGTCAACCGCACCATGCAGAAATGGCTCTCCGAAATGGACAACACCCAGCGTGAGGCCTTCGTCAATACCCTCTTCGACATCCTCGCCGCTCCCGATGCGGCCACCTTCGGGGAGCTCATCGCCAACAAGCGCACGACCGTCAATGCCATCCGCAAGGCCCTCTCCGAGCTGTCCGGCGAACAAGCCGCCCTCATGAAAACCGTCCTGGGCACCCTCGCCCGCAGCGGCACCGAGGTCCTCTTCTCCGAAACGCCCCTGCGCCGCCTGGTCGATCACCAGATGCATAAGGAGCCAGAAGCGAGCGACAATTGACCCGAAAAGGTTTTAATTCACTTATATTTCACATTTTATTCACATATTATACATTTTCTATGGAAGGAATCATGTTATAATACAATTGTATCTGTGCGTCATCCGGATGCACAGAAAACAGGCAGTTCCCGCAAGGACGCGGGAATGCCGCACATGTAAGGAGAAAACTATGGACGAGCAGAACAACTTTGGCTTTGAGCCGTCGAACGACCCGAACAACGGCTTCCCGGCACCCGACCAGAACGGCTTCGGTACCCCCGCACAGGATAACTTCGGCGCTCCGCAGGACAATTTCGGCGCACAGCCGCAGGACAATTTCGGCGCACCGCAGGACAATTTCGGCGCTCCCCAGAATGATTTTGGCGCACCGCAGAATGATTTTAGCGCACCGCCGCAGAATGATTTTAATGCACAGCCGCAGAATGATTTTAACGCACAGCCGCAGAATGATTTTAGCGCACAGCCGCAGAACAATTTCGGTGCGCCCCAGAACGATCTGAGCCAGCCGGCACCGACCTATGATTACAACCAGCAGGCACAGCCCAATTACAGCCAGCCCAACTACAACGCTGCCGATGCGGATCTCGAAAAGACCGCCAACACCGTCAAGACGCTCGGTATCGTCAGCCTCGTTGTCAGCATCGTGCTCGGCTGCTGCTGCACCATCGCCGGCCCGATCGTCGGCATCGTGGGTCTGGTCAAGGCCAACGGCCTGAAGGCCTCCATGGACCTGCTCACCCCCGAGGGACAGAAGAGCCTGAGCACCGGTAAGGCACTGTGTATCGCCGGTATCATCGTGGGCGCCGTATGGATCGTACTGAACATCATCCTCACAGCAGCCGGCACTATGTCCGAAATGCTCGAGGAGTATATGTAAAACACCATGCAGGCAGGTGTATTCCGGAGCCTGTGGAAGTACAGGCTCATCTGGATGCCGCCGGCAGCACTGGCACTTGCGGTGCTGCTGCACGGCCTTGTCTGGCATGCGGCACAGTTCACGGCGGACCACATCCTGTTCTGTCCCTTCTATGAGGCAACGGGACTGTACTGCCCCGGCTGCGGCGGCACCAGAAGCATCCTGGCGCTCATCCACGGCCATGTGACACTGGCATTGCACGAAAATCCATGGGCGGTCGGCCTTGTGCTGGTCGTCCTCCTGTGGTACATCGAACGCCTTGCCGCCCTGTTCGGCAAGAAGATCCGTCTGTTCCCGCGCTCCCTGGCATTCTGGCTGACGGTCTGCGGGATCATCATCGCCTGGGGCGTGACGCGCAATTTCGTCCCCGCCATGATGCCGATCACCTGACACAGAAGGAGCATCTCATGGAAGAACAGAACCTCAACCAACAGCCCGTGGATCCCGGCGTTCAGCAGCCCGTGAATCCGGGATTTCAGCAGCCCTATCAGCCGCCGATGCAGATGCAGACGCAGCCTGTGAGAAATCCGGTGCCGCCGATGAACGGTGCCCCTGTGACCGCACAGAAATCCAAGATCACGGCCATTCTGCTGGCATTGTTCTTAGGAGGCCTTGGCATCCACAATTTCTATCTGGGCTATACGAACAAGGCGATCGCACAGCTTGTGATCTACCTGGTGAGCATCCCGCTCATGGCGATCATCATCGGATTTTTCACGATCTTCATTCCCGGCATCTGGGCCTTTGTGGAGCTCATCATGCTCGTGACGGGGTCCATTAAAACCGACGGGAACGGCATCCCGCTGAAGGACTGACATTTCCCGGCAAATTTTATGATAACGTAAGGAGCAACCTATGGACGATCAGAATCAGTTCGGCTATGATCCGAACAACCAGACACCCCAGCAGCCCATGGATAACGGCTACGGTCAGCCGACAAACGGCGGCTATCAGCAGCCCATGGACAACAGCTACGGCCAGCAGGGCTATCCGCAGCAGCCGAACTACGGCCAGCCGGCGGACGGCAGCTACGGCCAGCCGAACGCCTACGGACAGCCGCAGGTGACCAATGTATATGTACAGCAGCAGGAGGGGCTCAATCCGGATGTGGAGAAGCGTGCCAACACCGTCAAGGTGCTGGGCATCATCGCCCTCATCACCTCCATTGTATGCTGCGGTTCGTTTGCGCCCATCCTGGCCATCATTTCGCTGGTCAAGGCAAGCGGGCTGAAAACCGTGACGGACATGATGTCCCCGCAGGCACGCAGCAGCGTGAAGGCCGGCAAGATCATGAGCTGGATCTCCATCGTGCTGAGCATCGTGATGGTCCTCGGCGTACTCGCCTCCATCCTGGTGCCCTCCATGCTCGGCTATGTGGAGAAGGCCAAGCAGTCACAGAGTGACAGCGGCTACGAGGACTACCTGGACGATTACGACTGGGACAATCTGGACGAGGACGATTTCAACTGGTAAATACACAAACACAGCCGCTGCAGGTGCAGCGGCTTTTGTTTTGTCAAAAAAGCTTTTTGCCGCCTTCGGCGTCCCCCTCCCGCGAAGCGGGAGAGGGAGGGGGCGGCCAAAGCAGGGCCTCCCCTGAAAACCGTGCGCGGGCTCCATACAAAAAGCCGCTGCTTTACGCAGCGGCTTTTTTGAGGTCCTCAGACCTCCTCATTCTCTACGATCTCGGTCTCGGAAACGGGTGTCTCCTCCTGGGTCTCCTCGGGCTCCTCGGGAGCGGGTACCCAGGTCTCCGGGGCGGGCTCATCCTTCACCTGCTTTGCACCGCAGTACGGGCAGAAGCGCTGTCCCTCCTGGACATACTTGCCGCAGCTCGGGCAAAGTGCAGCGCTGTCCATGGCAGCCAGCTCCGCACGCAGAGCGGCGATCTGTGCCTTGGCATCGGCGATCTCTGCCATGGCCGTCGCGAATTCCTCCGCCGCCTCGTTGCCGAAGAGCTCCTCGTACTTCTTGCCCACCTCAATATAGGCAGCGTTCAGGCGGCTCTCCGCATGGCTGATGCCGTTCTTGATGCGTACCTTCTCGGCCATTTTCTTGGAGCCGTCGATCGCTCCCTTGGCCAGCTTTTCTGCGGAATTCTTCACATCTCCGCCGAACTTGAAAATCTTATCCTTCATCTCGGACATGATCCATACCCTCCTTCAAGGCAAATGCTCCGCCGGATGCGTCTCACCCGGCGATGCTACAATTTTACCACAGATCGAAGCGTTTGTCAAGCGAAATTTGTATAAAAAGCAGAAAAATTATGTCTCTCCCCCGTGCTCCGTGAGCAGCGCGGCAAATTCCTGCATCTGCACATCGCTCGTGCGCAGGACCGTCACCAGACGCGCACCGCACGCACGCTGCATCCGCTCGAGCAGAGCGGGCGGTGCAAAGCTCTCCAAAAAGCGCTCCGGCAGCGCCCCCTCCATGCCCGGGACGGCTGCGGCAGCCTCCCCGTCCACATAGAGTGCGGGCACTCCCCCGTTTTCCTCAAGGAATACATATTTCAGACGCAGGTGTGCTGCTTCCATGGCTTCCCCTCCTGTGCCGGTGCCCTCACCGGAACCGGTTCTGTGTTTCGTCATAACGGTAGCCGATCCCTGCCAGCCGCGCCTCAAGCTCGGTGCGGTCGCAGTCCTGTGCCTTGCAGAATTCCTCCAGACTCGGGTAAAAATCCCGCAGCTGGGTGTTCAGGTAGCTCACTAAGATCGCCGGATCCTTCGGCAGCTCCATCGGGCATGCCCCCTTCCTGTGTTTCTGCATCCATCATACCACACCGGAGGCGTTTTGTCAAGCGGGAAACGCTGTCCCCGGACGCCCTCCCCCTGCCCCCAGCAGGGGCGTGCCGCCGCTTCACTCTGCATGATCTCCCCGATCTGTCCGCTCCCGTGCCTTAGGTTTTTTTGCAAAATTCACAGAAAATTATCAAATACCCCTTGCAGAATCCGGAAAAATAGTGTATAATAGGAATTGTGATATTATGGGTCACCTCCCATGATACGGCAGTCCCGATACGGGGCAAATTTTCAGTGAAAGGATGTCATAGCAATGGCAGGTTTGAACAAGGTTACTGTAGAAGATATCAACGTGAAGGGCAAGAAGGTTCTTGTCAGAGTGGATTTCAACGTTCCGCTCAAGGACGGCGTGATCACCAATGACAACCGCATCCAGGCTGCACTGCCCACCATCAACAAGCTCACCGAGAACGGTGCCAAGGTGGTACTGTGCTCCCATCTGGGCAAGCCGAAGAACGGTCCGGAGGACAAGTTCTCCCTTGCACCCGCTGCTGCAAGACTCGCTGAGCTCGTGTCCGCTAAGGTGACCTTCGCCAAGGACGATACCGTTGTCGGCGAGAACGCCAAGAAGGCTGTTGCCGAGATGAACGACGGCGAGATCGTTGTCCTCGAGAACACCCGCTTCCGCGGTGCCGAGGAGACCAAGAACGGTGAGGACTTCGCCAAGGAGCTCGCTGACCTCGTGGACGGTGAGGTATTCGTGATGGATGCCTTCGGCTCCGCACACAGAGCCCATGCCTCCACTGCCGGCGTGACCAAGTTCGTCAAGGAGACCGCTGTGGGCTACCTCATGCAGAAGGAGATCCAGTACCTGGGCAATGCCGTAGAGGTGCCGGTTCGTCCCTTCGTTGCCATCCTCGGCGGTGCCAAGGTCGCTGACAAGCTCAACGTCATCTCCAACCTGCTCGAAAAGTGCGATACCCTCATCATCGGCGGCGGTATGGCGTACACCTTCCTCAAGGCACAGGGCGGCTCCATCGGTACCTCCCTTGTCGATGACGAGAAGCTTGACTACTGCAAGGAGATGCTCGCCAAGGCCGAGAGCCTGGGCAAGAAGATCCTCCTGCCGGTGGATACGGCTGTGGCTGCCTCCTTCCCGGATCCGATCGATGCCCCCATCGAGATCGAGAACGTTCCCTCCAATGCCATCCCGGCTGACAAGATGGGTCTGGACATCGGCACCGAGACCCAGAAGCTCTTTGCAGAGGCTGTCAAGTCCGCCAAGACCGTTGTTTGGAACGGCCCGATGGGCGTTTTTGAGAACCCGACCCTCGCACAGGGTACCATTGCTGTAGCCAAAGCACTTGCCGAGACCGATGCAACGACCATCATCGGCGGCGGTGACTCCGCAGCTGCCGTTATGCAGCTCGGCTTCGCTGACAAGATGAGCCACATCTCCACCGGCGGCGGCGCTTCCCTTGAATACCTCGAGGGCAAGGTGCTCCCGGGCGTGGCTGTGATCGCAGAGAAGTAAGAACCTCGTAACGATCCTTCTGCTGCCCGTGCAGCAGGAGGATCCTTACTACCGGGAGTGTGATACATCATGAAAACACAGGATAATATCTCGATCAAGGTCCCTGAGATCTCGCTGAAAACGGTGGAGCTGCCGCAGACGGTCTCCCACAGTGTTCAGCTCGTCCAGAAGAAGAAGGAGGATGTCATCGACCGCATCCTCTCCTACAAGCATACCCCCGTCATCACCGCAACCGCCGTGGGCTTCCTCACCGGCATGATCGTCGGCTTCCTGGTCTCCCCCGTCAAGAACGGTGTGAAGATCGGCAGTGAAAATGCGATCGACAGCCATGAGGTCACAACCGTTGCCAAGGATGACGAAGAGGAGGCGCAGGACTGACGTCCCCTTCCCGGAAACGGAGCACGCAAAACCTACAGAGTGCTTGCCTATGCGCAGTTTGAGGAGGCTGTTTTTGAGCAGTTCCCGGACGGACTGCGGTACTGCGCGGCGTTCACCTAAAGAGGACGCGCAGGGCACATTCTGGAATTCTATCATAAGATGTAAAGGAGCAGATAACCCATGAACAAAGCAGTCAGAAAGGCAATTATTGCCGGCAACTGGAAAATGAACAAGACCCGCCCCGAGGCCAAGGAGCTCATCGAGGCCATCAAGCCCCTCGTTGCCAATGCAGAGGGCAAGGTGGAGGTCATCACCTGTGTTCCCTTCACCAATCTCGAAACCGCTGTTGCTGCTACCGCCGGCTCCAATGTCAAGGTGGGCGCCGAGAACGTACACTTTGAGAAGTCCGGTGCCTTCACCGGTGAGATCTCTGCCGACATGCTCGTAGAGGTGGGCGTAGAATACGTTGTCATCGGCCACAGCGAGCGCAGACAGTACTTCGGTGAGACCGACGAGACGGTCAACAAGAGAACGGCTGCTGCCCTGGCTGCCGGCCTCAAGCCCATCGTTTGCGTCGGCGAGCTCAAGTGGGAGCGTCAGTGCAACATCACCGAGGAGGTCATCGCCCGTCAGATCAAGCTCGATTTGTGGGATGTCTCCAAGGAGGATGTCAAGAAGGTCGTTATCGCCTACGAGCCCGTATGGGCCATCGGCACCGGCCTGACCGCGACCCCGGACCAGGCACAGGAGGTCTGCGCCTTCATCCGTGCGCAGCTGGCCAAGCTCTATGATGAGGAGACCGCACAGGCTGTCACCATCCAGTACGGCGGCTCCATGAATGCCGGCAATGCCGCAGAGCTGCTGGCAAAGCCGGACATCGACGGCGGTCTCATCGGCGGCGCTTCCCTGAAGGCTGCGGATTTCAACACCATCGTACAGGCAGCTGTTGAGGGCTGAGCATCATGGAGCAGAAGTATGAGTATAAGGTGGATTCCTTTGGCTGTACGTTTTCTACCAGAAACAAATTTACAGCACAGCTGCAGGAAATGATCGACAAATATGCAGCCGATGGCTGGAAGCTGCACTCATACGAAACACCCGGCGCGATCGGCGAGCTTTGTGTCGTGGTATTTTACAGAGTCGCTGAATAATTGCACATTTCACCAGAATGCTCCGCATCGCAGCGGAGCATTCTGAAAATCATGAGAAAGGAAGTTTTTCCTATGGCTAAGAAACCCGTAGCTTTGATTATCATGGACGGCTATGGCTATAACCCGGATTCCTACGGCAATGCCATCATGGCTGCCAACACCCCGAATCTGGACCGCTACATACAGGGGCCGCACACCATCATCGGCGCCTCCGGTCTGGATGTGGGTCTGCCGGACGGACAGATGGGCAATTCCGAGGTCGGACACACCAACATCGGTGCCGGCCGCATCGTATACCAGCAGCTCGTGAAGATCACCAAGTCCATCCAGGACGGCGATTTCTTCAAAAATCCCGCACTTGTCCATTCCATGGAGAATGCCAAGCAGCATGACAGTGCGCTGCACATCATGGGCCTTCTGTCCCCGGGCGGTGTCCACTCCCACATGGAGCACATCTTCGGCATCGTGGAGATGGCCAAGCGCTTTGGTCTGACAAAGGTCTATCTCCATGCCTTCCTCGACGGCCGTGACGTGCCGCCGTCCTCGGCTGCGGAATACATGGAGGAGACGGTCGCAGAGCTTGCCAAGATCGGCGTGGGCAGGGTCGCCACCATTGCAGGACGTTTCTATGCAATGGACCGTGACAATGCCTGGGACAGAGTCGAGAAGGCCTATGAGGCACTCGTGTACGGCGAGGGCGTGAAGGAATCCGAGCCCGTACAGGCCATCCGCAATTCCTACGCGAATGAAGTCACCGACGAATTCATGCTGCCGACCGTTCTGGAGGGCGGTGCAGTGATCGCACCGAACGACTCGGTCGTATTTGCCAACTTCCGTCCGGACCGCGCCCGTCAGATCACCCGCTCCTTTGTGGATCCGGATTTCAAGGGCTTTGAGCGCAGAAACGGCTTCTTCCCGGTACATTTTGTCTGCATGGCACAGTATGATGCGACCATGCCGAATGTGGAGGTGGCCTTCCCGCCCGAGGAGCTGACCATGACGCTCGGCGAATACCTTGCCAAGTGCGGCAAGACGCAGCTGCGCATTGCCGAGACGCAGAAGTATGCGCATGTGACGTTCTTCTTCAACGGCGGTGAGGAGAAGCAGTTCGAGGGCGAGGACCGCATCCTCATCAAGTCCCCGGACGTGGAGACCTTCGACATGAAGCCGGAGATGAGCGCGTATGAGGTCTGCGATGCCGTTTGTGAGGCCATCGAGTCCGACAAGTACGATGTCATTATCCTGAACTACGCCAACTGCGACATGGTCGGCCACACGGGCATCTTCGATGCAGCCGTACAGGCCGTTGAGGCCGTGGACACCTGCGTGGGCAGAATGGTCGAGGCCATCCTGGCCAAGGGCGGTGCGGCCCTCATCACGGCCGACCACGGCAATGCCGACAAGATGATGGAGCCGGACGGCTCCCCGTTCACGGCGCACACGACCAATCCCGTTCCGTTCATCGTGGTCGGTGCCGGAGATGTCAAGGTGCGTGAGGGCGGCGTGCTCGCCGACCTCTCCCCGACGATCTTAAAGCTCCTCGAGCTCCCGCAGCCGGCGGAAATGACGGGACAGTCCCTGATCGTGGACTGAGTTTTCTAAAATCAGTTCCGAAAAAAACCTGAGAAGGCAATGCTTTCTCAGGTTTTTTGTGCTATTGTTTCAGGATCACGGAGCTTGCCGAGACTGCGGGCATGTGCAAGAAGGCTTTTGCAGCCTTCATTCATCGGCCCGAACGACGGCACGGTACAGATCACCGCATCGCAGCGCTCCATGATGTCCTTCGCCTGCCGGAGGCGCTCTTCGGATATGGGGACAAAGCCCTCCTCGGTCACGACCTGCACGGCAAGTGCTCTTGCGGCCGGCAGATCCAGATCATTCTCATGCAGCACCCCGGCGGCAAACGGGATCCCCCGTCTTTGCAGCTGCCGGAACACCGGCACGCCGCTGCCGCCCCCGCAGATCACAAAGACCTGTGGGGGGCCCTGTGCCGCCGGGAGCTCGAGCGTACTGTAGAGCGCATCGAAGGCATGTGCCTCCACGCCGAAGAGCTGCGCGATATAGCCGCTTTCAAAGACCTCCTCCGGTGTCCCGCAGCGGTCGGGGCACCCTGGGCGGATGCACAGCACCCGGTCGGCGATGCGCTGCGCAAGCTCGAGCTCATGGAGTGTCATGAGCACCGCCGCATTTCGCTCGCGTGTCAGCCGCCTGAGCACCCCGAGCAGGGAGAGCTGGTAGCGGATGTCCAGATGCATGGTCGGCTCATCGAGCACCAGGAGCTCCGGCTCCTGACAGATCGCCCGTGCCAGCAAAACGCGCTGCCGCTGTCCGTCGCTCAGGGAAGAAAAGTCCCGGTCGGCAAGGTCTGTGACGTCCGCCAGTGCCATGGCATCCGAAACGGCCCGGCGGTCCTCCGGCGAGAGGAGCCCTAAGTGCCCCGTGTACGGATAGCGCCCCATCCCCACGATCTCCCGGCAGGGGGCGTATTCCATCCGGACGCGCTCGGTCATCAGCACTGCCATGTGCCGGGCTGCCTGCCGGGGACTGTACTGCCCGAGCGGGGTGCCTGCAAGGGTGATGCGCCCTCCGAGCGGCGGGAGCTGTCCTGTGACCGTGCGCAGGATGGTGGATTTGCCGGCACCGTTCGGGCCGATGAGCACGAGGATCTCTCCGGGTGCGACCTCAAAGCTGACGCCCTTCTGGATCACGCGGCCGTGATAGCCGGCATCGAGCGCCTGCACACGCAGGATCGGTTCAGACATCGCTGTGTCCCCCCTCCCTGCGCAGCAGCATGGCAATGACGACGGGGGCGCCGAACAGTGCCGTGACGCTGCTGATGCTCAGCTCCGTGGGCGCAAAGAGCGTGCGCGTCACCAGATCGCAGAACAGGCAGAACACCGCTCCGCCTAAAAAGCACGCCGGCAGGATGCGGATGGGCTTTGCCGTGTGCAGCAGGGTCTTGACCAGGTGGGGGACTGCCACGCCCACGAAGGAGATCGGCCCTGCAAAGGCCGTCACGGCGGCCGACAGCAGGCTCGAGAGCAGGATCAGTGCGACCCGGAAGGGCCTGACGGCCACGCCGCTCGAGCGGGCGTACTGCTCCCCGAGCCGGTAGGCGTCCATGGGCTTGGCCAGCAGAAAGGCGCCTGTGACGGCGGGCAGGACGATCGCACAGGCGATGCGGGCATCCCGGGGGTCGCTGCCCGAAAAGCTGCCCATCGACCAGTTGTGGAGGTTCACAATGTTGGCATCGTCGGAGAAATTCACGACAAAATCCGTGACAGACGAGCAGATGTACCCGATCATCACACCGCACACGATGAGCACGGACATCCTGTGGACCTTCGAGGCCACGAGCAGCACCAGTCCCATCGACAGCATCGCCCCCACGAAGGCCGCGCCCACCAGCCACAGCGAGCGCAGGGCGAATCCCCCGGTGAGGGCAGCCACCATGAGCAGTGCGGCGGCAAGCTTGGCCCCGGAGGAGATGCCCAGGATGTAGGGGCCGGCGATGGGGTTCTGGAAGAAGCTTTGCAGCAAAAGGCCCGACACGGCCAGTCCCCCGCCGAGCACGGCGGCGCAGAGCATCCGCGGCAGGCGGATCTGCATGAGGATCCGGTAGGTCACGGTGTTGGCATCCGGGTCGCGCAGTGCCGCAAGCAGGGTACCCGGTGCGGTATTCACGCTGCCGATGCACAGATTGGCCAGCATCAGCGCCAGGAGCAGCACACACAGCAATGTATAGATCACACCCATGCGCCTGCGGTGCATGGCCATCCCTCCTTAGGTAAGCTTGTAAAAATAGGTCATCTGTTCCGGTGCGCTGCCGTCTAAGATCGCATGCAGCTCCCCGATCATATCGGCAGCCCCCGTGGTTTTCTGGAACATGTTCTGGTGCGTACACCAGACATCCCCCGTCCGCACCGCCTTGCAGTCGGCGAGGAGCGGGTACTCGGTCAGCAGCTCCGGGAGGTCCTCGAAGCCCCCCTCGATGCTGCTGTTATAGATGAGCACATCGGCCTCCACCGCCTTCTCATAGAAGGTCTCCATCTGGATGTTGACGGTGGACAGGGCATTCTCATCCGCGTGGAGCTCATCGGCGGTGAAAATATTCGACCCGCCGGCCATCTCGATCATCCGGGACACATAATCCCCGGGCTTGCGCACGACCACGCTCCCGGAGGAGTGGATATAGAAAAAGGCGGCACTGCGTCCGGTGTCAGGATTGCCGAGCTGTGTGAGCTTTTCGACCTGCTGCGCAAAATACGCATCGGCCTCCTCCTCACACCCGAGCAGGAGCCCGTACAGCCGGATCCACTCCATGCGGGCCATGGGGCTGTGCTCATAGCTCGAGCGCTCCACGAGCACCGGGATCCCCAGCGCTTCGATCTGCTCCTTGACCTCGGGGCTGTGGTAGATCATCGTCGATTCCACGGCCAGCGTGCAGTCCGTTTCGAGCAGCGCCTCATAATCGGGGGCACTGTACTTGCCGATGTAGGTAAGGTCCCCCCTGTCGATCGCCTCCCGGACGGCCGGGAGCCCCCAGTCCTCGTACTTTGTCGAGGTCAGGCGCACCGTATCCAGCGCCCCGAGCCCGTCAAAGAGGTCCATGGCTGAGGAGGCGGCCACATACAGATCCGTCAGCGGCTGCTGCAGGACCGTCTCCTGCACACCCGCGGGGACGGGCACGCCCTCCGGCACGAGGAGGAACCGGTCCTCCCCGATCGTGATGCGGGTGGTGCCGTCGGGCTGCGCCTCCACCGAAAACTGCTCGGCATATTGCAGCGCCATCGTCCCGTCCGGCACGGCGGGGGCAGCCGCGGCACAGCTCCCCCAGAACAGGGAGAGCAGGAGCGTCAGAAGGCAGGCGGCGATCCGCTTCACTCGGCCTTCTCCAGGGTGGTGCTGTCAAAGAACAGCGTGTACTCGATCTCGTGCGGCGTGCTCATCGCCGTGGTATCCGCACGCACGGCATTCGGATGATCGAACGCCTCCACGGGAATGGTGAACACGGAATTGCCGTCCTCGTTCTCCGGGAGGTACTGCTCCTCCCCCACGACCATATAGTCGTAATTCGGCGAGCTCCAGGTGATGGTCGCCAGTGCCCTGCCGTCCTCCACGGTCAGCACGGCCGGGGATTCCACATAGGCCTTGCCGGAGCCGCCCTCGAGTGTGACCTCGACCGTGTAGCTGCCGTCCTCGAGCGCCAGGGAGTCCGCTGTGACGACATTGCCCTCCCCGTAGGCGTCAAGCGGCAGGGTATCGGCGCGGAACACCAGCAGTCTGCCGTACCAGGTCTCCTTGCGCTTGCTGTAGGCGGCACAGTCGATCTCCTGGTTGAGCGCTTCCACCGGCACGGTAAAGACATGCGTGCCGTCCTCCTGCTCCTCAAAGGGAATGCAGTCGGCTTCCTCCGCCTGTTCCGCCTCCTCCGGCGTTCCCAGGTAGAGGTACAGGTAGCCCGTGCCGCCCATGTGCATCTGTGCGGCCATCTGTCCGCCCTCAACGACCAGCGTACACGAGTCGATCGTGAACATCGACGAGCTCGAATCCACGCTGATCTCGTACTCACCGTCGGAAAGCGCATCGACATACACCGGCTCCATCCCCTCAAAGCCCACGGGATCGGGCGCGACTGTCTCCGGCTGCACCTCCTCCTTGGAATCGGTATCGGCGTCGGCATCGGCATCGGCATCGGAATCGGCGTCTGCTTCGGAATCGGCGTCTGCTGCGGAACCGGCGTCTGCTGCGGAACCGGCGTCTGCTGCGGAACCGGCATCGGCCTGTGCGGCTTCTGTTGGCTCGGGCTCGGATGCGGTATTTCCTGCGCAGCCCGTGAGGAGCAGCGCACAGAGCAGTGCCGGTGTGAACCATGTGCGTTTCATGGAAAGATCCTCCTTCTATATCGGAAAAACAGGACGGACTGTTGGTCCGTCCCGCTTGTCTGTTTGAATTTATTCAGCCAGTGCATCCACGGCAGCCTGTGCATGCTCGACATACAGCGCCCGGATGTCCTCATTCTCACCCAGTCCGCGCAGCACGCACTCGACCTCATAGCCGGCACCCTCGAAGATGCTCTTCCAGGAATCCTCCTCGTCGCCCGCCATGTCATTGTTGGCATGATCGCCGGAAACGACCATCAGCGGCTCGAGTACGACACGCTCGTAATCGCCCTGCTGCACCAGTGCCAGCACATCGTCCACGGAGGGGGTGGCCTCCACGGTGCCGACATAGTAGTGCTCATAGCCGTCGGCGGTCAGCAGATCCTGCATCTTCTGGTAGACCCCGTTGGATTCGGCCTCGGTGCCGTGTCCCATGAAGCAGATGGCGGTCTTGCCGTCGTCATATTCGGCCGTCCACTCGGTAATGGCCTTCTCCACGCGCTTGAAATCGTCATCGCTCGTCAGAAGCGGCTCACCGAAGGAGACCTTCTCAAATGCATCGGCATATTCGCCGACCTGATCGACCAGATCGTGGTACTCCAGACCGTCCATCAGGTGGGTCGGCTGTACGACCAGCTCCTTGACACCGTTGTTCACGGCACGCTCGAGTGCTTCGTCCACATCGTCGATCGCCTCGCCGTCACGGCGCTTGACATGGTCAATGATGATGTTGGCGGTAAAGCCCCTGCGCACGGCATAGTCCGGGAAATTGTCCTCAAGGGACTGCTCGATGGCACCGATGGTCAGCCGGCGGCTGTCATTGAAGCTCGTGCCGAAGCTCAGCACCAGCAGCTCCTTGTCGCCGATCTCGTCCTGGTTGCGCGGGTCGTCAAGGGAGGCATCACCGGTGGTGTAGTCCTCCTCGTCCTCTGCGTCAGCGTCGGCATCTGCGTCTGCATCGGCATCTTCGTCTGCGTCTGCATCGGCGTCGGCATCTGCATCAGCATCAGCGTCTGCATCAGCATCTGCATCGGCGGGAGCAGCATCCTCGCTCGAAACGGCCGGTGCTTCTCCGGCGGAGCTGCTGTCCGTGTTCTGGGCACCGCAGGCGGTCAGGCCTGCGAGCATGGTCAGTGCGGCCAGCACGGCAAGTGTTTTTCTCATGTTAAGTTCCTCCTGTACATAATTTTTGGGGCATCGGCTGTTGCACGTCGCCCGCTGCATACGGGTACAGGATCACGCATAAATGCCCTGCGTCCGGTCAGAACGAGGGCATCGAAATGGGATGCGGCTGCATCCGGGCGGTACGATCAATGCCTCGTGATCCGGGATCAACTCCCTGTACCAACAAACGGCAGGTTTCCTGGCTGAGGGGTCGTCCGTCCTGCACACCTTCCCGGCATCCGCCAGTGGCATCCGTGCAGCACTGCCCCATCACAGTGACGAGATCGTACAGGAATCGCACCTGTTTCCCTTTTACCCTCCTGCATCCGCTGCAAATGCGGACGGAGGCACCGCATGTTTTTTGATGGAATTGGTATTCATGAATCCGATACCTATTATAGCACGTCCCGCCCCGCCTTGCAAGTCCCCGGGCAGTGGCGTCCCGAAAAATCGGGGAATTGTACAAATATCCCCCGTTTTCCCCCTGATTTTTGGACGGGCGCGGGGAGGAAGGCGGAGGGATATGAATAAAGTGTGAAAAAAGAACAATTTCTCCGAAAAATTTCGGAGAAACTGTCCCGATAGAAATGTAGGGGTTGATGTCTGATATTGTGAAATTCACGGCTTGGATGCACGACCCAGTGACAGCATACCGGGCATTTCTCACAGATTGCAATGCGTTTTCCATGCCAGGTAATGGATCCTGCGCCGTTTTTATTTTATTCACAATCTCTGATATTATTTTACACGATGCGGGAGGCATTTACAATCCCTTTTTTGTATTTTTGGTGGAGAAAATGCATATTTTTTACTTGCTTTTTCAAAAATATGTGGTATAATAGAAGCAGGGGGGTGACAGCCTTGCAGGAAGAACGTACACCAAGGCCCATGATCGGGATCATTACGGCGCAGGCCACCGAGGAGGAGCAGCAGATCCTGCTGCGCGGCATTATCGGGGAGGCACAGGCGCAGGGCTTTGAAACGATGATCTTTTCCAACATCTACAATTCGGCGGAATATTTTGCCGATGTCGAGGTCGAAAACAAGATCTACGACCTCATTTTGTCCCAGCGGCTGCAGGGGCTGATCCTGACGGCGGAATGCGTGCTCAATCCGGTCTTGCAGCAGGAGATCTATGACCGCATCATCAGCCGCAGCGACATTCCCGTGGTCGTGACCGGTGCCGACCTGCCGGGCTTCCCGTGCGTCAACAATGACGTCCGGGAGGACATCCGTGCGATGGTCGAGCATCTCATCGAGGCGCATCATTTTGACGACATCGATTTCCTGACCGGCTATGCCAACACCCAGACCTCCCATGACCGTGTGGACGGCTACCGGGAGGCGCTCGAGTCGCACGGCATCGCCTACCGGGAGAACAAGGTCATTTTCGGCGATTTCTGGATGAATTCCGGGGAATCCCTTGCCGCGGACTATCTCAGCGGCAAGCGTCACCTCCCCCAGGCGGTCGCCTGTGCGAATGACTACATGGCCTACGGTCTGTGCGATGCGCTGATGGCGGGCGGGGTGGCCGTGCCGCAGCAGGTGACGGTCACGGGCTATGAGCATGTGGGGGAGCGCTATGTCCATGCGCCGCTCCTCACGACCTTCCAGCGCAACCGCCGGGCGATCGGTGCCACGGCAGTGCAGATGCTCACCGAGCGCATCACCGGCAAGAAGCTCCTGCACCCGCCCATGCGCGGCAGTCTGGTCCACGGGGACAGCTGCCCGTGCGGTGTGGATCCCCACCAGCTTAGTGAGGAGCTGGCAGCCGTGCGGCGCACGATGTTCTACAGCAAGATGAACATGGTCGGCAATTTCGAGCAGCAGCTCACCACCTGCCGGAGCGTGACGGACTATGTCCGGGTGCTCCAGGAATTTGCGTACCTCATCCGCGACCTGAACGGTCTGTACCTGTGCCTGTACGACAACTGGTGCGGCCGGGATCCGGACGAGGCCTCCATGAGTGAGGAGATGCTGTGCTACACGGTGCTGTGTCCGGGCAGCAATGCCAATACGGATCCGGTCTTTTACCGCAAGGGTGCGCTCTTCCCGGAGATCATCCCGGAGACCGAGCACGGACGTGTGCTCTACTTCTGCCCGATCTTCTTTGCGGGCCGGGAATTCGGCTATTTCATCCTGCAATACGACCGTGCGGACAGCTATGACATCATCTTCCGTGACTGGCTGAAGATCGCCTCGAACGCGCTCGAGCAGCTGCGTATGAAGAACGACATCACCACGCTCCTGGAATGCCAGAACCTGTCGATCTTCCATGACGCGGCCACGGGTCTGTACAATGAGAGCGGTCTGCGCAACGAGCTCCAGCTTGCGCTTGCGGAGGCAGGGCAGGACGAGCAGATCATCTTCCTTGTGCTGCGCACGGACATTTTCTCGGACAGCCTGAGCATCGGCAGCCGCAACACCTCCGTGGAGGTCGGACGGGAGATCGCCGAGCACCTCAAGGCGGCCTTCGGGGACCGTGCACCCTACTGTGCAAGGCTTTCCGACAAGCTGTATGCGGCGTGCATCATCGGCAGCTTTCCGGAGGGGTACGAAACGATCCTGGGGGACAAGCTGGCGGCCCGCATCCAGTACGCGCCGCTCTACAGGAAGCACTGCGGCTACGGCTCGCTCGTGACGGCCTCCATGCGTTCGGACGCACACAGCTTCACCTACGACACGGCCATGCATTTCATGAGTGAGCAGATCGGACAGGCCATCCACCGCTATACGCTGTGCCGGCGCAATCCCAATTTTGAGGGGTACATCCAGATCCGTGAGCAGATCTACCACGCTCCCCACCGTGAGTGGACGGCGGAGGATGCCTGCCGCATCCTGCACCACAGCACGGGGTATTTCCGCAGCACCTACAAGGAGCTGTTCGGCATCAGCTTCCACCGGGATCTCATCGAGAGCCGCATCACCTATGCCAAGCACCAGCTGCTGACCACCTCCCTGAGTCTGGCGGCCGTGGCGGCCAACTGCGGGTATCTTGACGAGAAGTACTTCTTCCGCCAGTTCCGCCAGCTCACCGGTATGACGCCCAATCAGTACAAGCGCATGTAGCCCCCTTGACAATTCCCGCAAAAGCGGGTATAATAGAGAAGGTGAGCAGGCTATGCGATAGCGTGGACGCTTTTTTGAAGTTCACGAGGAAAGTCCGAGCATCACAGAGCAGGATAGCTGCTAACGGCAGCCGAGGGCGACCTTAGGGCAAGTGCAACAGAAAAGAGACTGCCGTCCGTTTTGCGGGCGGTGATGGTGGAATGGTGAGGTAAGAGCTCACCGGAGTGCAGGAGACTGCACTGCCGTGTAAACCCTATCCGATGCAACGCCTAATGGTACCGGCCATCTCAACACCGGCTCGGTGGATGGTACCGGTAATGGCGGCTCGAGCACTGCGGCGACGCAGTGCCTAGATAAATTATCGCACACGACAGAACTCGGCTTATCGGCCTGGTCACAGAAAGCGGACAGCTTGCTGTCCGCTTTTCTCAAAGCGCCGCTTGAAGGATGTGTTGTTATGAATCGTTTTGCCCTTGCTGCCTGTGCGGCAGTGCTGCTTCTGACGCCGATGCTCCATGCCTGCGGGAAGGCGGGAACGGACTCCTCCGTGCAGACCGAGGCGGTCTACCAGTCCCTGCCGCTGCCGGACCTGTATCTGTCCATCCCGGAGAATTTCCAGACGACTTCCTCGGAGGCCTATGATGTGTTCTACCAGGATGAGGATGCCACGGTCATCGTTACGCAGGACAACCGCAAGCCCGAATACACCTCCCTGCACGACTATGCCATCTCCGCACTGCTCGAGTACCAGAACGCCACGACCACCCTCGAGGTCATCGAGGAAAATACGGTCTATGCCGGTGCGACGGCCGTGGAGACGATGGAGTTCCGGTACACGGTCGATATGGGCGGGGACACCCTCTCCAAGACCTGCATGGCCGGCTACCTCACCGACGGTACGACCATGTACATCATCACCTGCAAATCCGACCCGGAGACCTATGAGCGCTTCCGGCCGCAGTTCCTCTCGATCCTGCAATCGGCGGACTTTGTGAAATAGCGCTTGACAAACCGCAGGATCTGTGCTATAATAAGACTGTTCTCCTGTCAGAAGAACAAATCCAATGAGAAGGAAGGTACCCCGGCATGTTTCAATTTACACTATTTTCCCACAAAATCACATCCATTACCGCACCATGCAACAGCCGTGTGCCTCACCGGATGACAGCCAGGGCCGCCCGCTCCTAAGGGCGCTATGCCGGCATTTGCTGTCAGGATACCGATATGACGGGCGCTTCTGTGTGTGCAGGAGCGCCCTTTTTGGGTCCTCCGGCAGGACCACGGCGGAACAGGAGAAGAATCCCATGTTTATTATCCAGGGCGCTCATGCCAGCGCCAAGATCTTCAGTGACCGGGTGGACGAGACCGCCGCTGCCCAGATCACCGAGCTGTGCTGCCAGCCCTTCGCGGCGGGCGCACAGATCCGCATCATGCCCGATGTACACGCCGGCAAGGGCTGTACCATCGGCACCACCATGACCGTCACCGACAAGCTCGTCCCGAACCTCGTGGGCGTGGACATCGGCTGCGGCATGGAGACCACCTGTCTGCGGGAGACGCATTTTGAACCGCAGAAGCTCGACAAGCTCATCCGCGCCTCCATCCCCTCGGGCTTTGCCGTGCGCGAGTCCCCCCACCGCTATGCGAAGGACACCGCACTGACGTCGCTGTACTGCTATGGCCACATCCACCCCGAGCGTGCCCTGCACAGCATCGGCACCCTGGGCGGCGGCAACCACTTCATTGAGGTGGACCGGAGCAGCGCGGGGCAGCTCTGCCTTGTCATCCACTCCGGCTCCCGCCATCTGGGCGTGGAGGTGGCCGACTACTACCAGCGTGAGGCCTACCGGCGTCTGAACCGCAGCGATGAGGAGAGCCTCCGGCAGCTCATTGCCGACATGAAGGCACAGGGACAGGAGCGGCACATTGAGGAGGCGATCCGCCGCCGCAAAACCACCAAGCAGACTGCCGTGCCCGCGCATCTTGCCTACTGCGAGGGGACGCTCTTTGAGCAGTACCTCCATGATATGGCGATCGTGCAGGCATTTGCCGATTGCAACCGCCGGGCCATGACCGATGTGATCGTCAAGGGGATGCACTGGCACATCGAGGAGCAGTTCACCACGATGCACAACTACATCGACACGCAGTCGATGATCCTGCGCAAGGGCGCGGTGTCCGCGAAGGCGGGCGAGGTCCTGCTCATCCCGATGAATATGCGCGACGGCAGCCTTCTGTGCAGGGGGAAGGGCAATCCCGACTGGAACTGCTCTGCGCCCCACGGCGCCGGACGCCTGATGTCCCGCGCTGCGGCAAAGGAGCGCTGCACGATGGCCGACTACAAGCAGTCGATGCAGGGCATCTACACCACCTGCATCGGCAGGGACACCATTGACGAGTCCCCCATGGTCTACAAGCCCGTGGAGGAGATCCTCGGACAGATCGGGGAGACGGTCACGGTGCTCGATACGCTCCGCCCGGTCTTCAATTTCAAGGCGGGGAGTGAGGAAGGCAAGAAGGGAGGCAGACACTGATATGGAACTGACCCTGCTCGGCACGGGGGGCATGCTCCCCCTGCCGCAGCGGCATCTGACGAGCCTGTACGCAGAGCATGAGGGGCGTGCCGTCCTCATCGACTGCGGGGAGGGCACGCAGGTCGCCGCGGCGCGGTTCGGCTGCAAGCTCAGCCGCATCCGTGCGATCCTCTTCACCCACCGCCACACGGACCATGTGGCCGGTCTGCCGGGACTGCTCCTGTCGCTGGGCAACACCGGCCGCACCGAGCCCCTGCCCGTCTACTGCGGGGAGGACTGCGTACAGACCATCCGGCACCTGACCGCTGTGACGGGGGGCCTTCCCTACCCGGTGACGGTGCATCCCCTGCCCGATCACCGGGAAACGCACCTGCCCCTCCCGGAGATCGACCCGGGCTTTTCGGCGGATACGCTCCCCCTGGACCACAGCGTCCCGTGCCTGGGCTACCGGCTCACGCTCACAAAGCGTCCGGTCTTTGATCCGGAACGCGCCCGGGCCCTCGGCGTTCCCCTGCCCGACTGGAAGCGCCTTCACAGCGGGGAGAGCGTGCGCCTCCCGGACGGACGGTGCATCACGCAGGACATGGTGACCGCGGCGGCACGCGCACCGCTTTGCATCGTCTACACGACCGACACGCGCCCCGTCCCTGAGATCGCGCTCTTTGCACGCGGGGCGGACCTCTTTGTCTGCGAGGGGATGTACGGCACGGCGGACAAGCACGAGAGCATGGAGGCCAAGGGACACATGCTCATGCAGGATGCCTGCACGCTTGCGGCCCGGGCAGGCGCAGCGCGGCTGTGGCTGACGCATTACAGTCCCGCCGAGAAAACACCGGAGCAGTACACAGACGCCTTGCAGACGCTCTTTTCCGGCACGGTCATCTCCCGTGACGGGCAGAGCCTGCACCTATAAGGAGGGAGACATATGACACGGTTCATCCCCTATGAAAAGCTTGGCAAAAAGGCCAGACGCGCCATCGACCGGCAAAAGCGCGGGGACTGGGGCGGCGTCCGGCCGCTCTCCCGTCTTGAGCGCGATGCGCGTGCCTACCGGCGGCACGAAAAGCACCGCGGGCGTGAGGCAGCGCGAGACCTGACGGAATAACAAAAGATCATCACAGAAAGGACGTATCGTTATGAAAAAAGCTGGAATCCTCATCAGTGTCCTGATGGCACTGCTCATGAGCGCCGCCCTCTCCCTGACAGGCACGCTGCTGTCGGGGCATTTTGCCCTGCCCATGCTCCTCGTGAGCTTCCTGGTGAGCTTTCTCATCAGTCTGCTCATCGGGCTGCTCGTGCCCATGAAGCGACTCAGTGACAGCGTATGTCACCGCCTGGGCATCGAGGGGGGCATCCGCTACGGGCTTGTCTCGGCGCTGCTCTCGGATCTCCTCTACACGCCCGTCATCACGGTCGTGATGGTGTTCTTCATGACGAACATGGCTGCTGCCCAGCTTGACCGGCAGATATCGGATATGCAAGCCGAGCTGGACGGACTCACCTCCCAGATCACCGCCTTGCAGGAGGAGAGCCTGCGTGAGGACATCACCGATGCGGAACTGGCCGGGATCCGCGGCGAGCTCACGGGGCTCAGTGAGCAGTACGATGCCATTGCCGGCGCGGTCAAAGGGATGCAGAGGGCGCGTCCGACCTTCCTTCATGAGCTGCCGCTCTCGCTGGCGGTCTGCCTGGTGCTCGGGTACATCCTTGCATTTGTGTTCCAGTCGGTGATCGTGCGGGCCGTGATGAAGCGTGCGGGCGGTCCGCCCCCGCAGGCACAGGAAGGAGGCCGGCCATGAGACTGACACTTCATACGGACAGGCTCCTGCTGCGGCCGTTTGTCATGGAGGATGCCGAGGCGATGTTTTCCGGCTGGGCGAATGACCCGGAGGTCACAAAATACATGACCTGGGACCCGCACAAGGATGTGGAGGAGACCCGGCGCATCCTCGGGGCGTGGATCGCGCAGTACGACAAGCCCGAGCGGCTCTGCTTTGCCATCGAGCGCCGGGAGGACGGGGCGCTCATCGGCGGGATCGACGTGGTCGGCTATGAGGATGACGGCAAAACGCCCGTCATCGGGTACGATCTGTCCCGTTCCTGCTGGAACCGGGGCTACATGACCGAGGCATGCCGCTGCCTTGTTTCGTATCTCTTCTCACAGGGCTTCACGCAGATCCGTATTGATGCCCTCCCCGAAAACATCGGCTCGAACCGCGTGATCCAGAAATGCGGCGGAGAGCTCCTGTGTACGGAGGAGGAGTACTTCCCCCTGAAGCAAAAGACCGTCCGGGTCAACCGGTATCGGATCCGGAAATGATTTTCACAGAGAAAGGAACCATGACAGCATGCATGAGATCAGACAGGAAGAGACCCGCACCAGAGCCATTTTAGTGGGGCTGGACACGGGAGAATACGACGCTGTGCGCTCCATGGAGGAGCTGTGCGAGCTTGCCGGGACGGCGGGCTGCGAGGCAGCGGCCACAGTGATCCAGGCAAGGCCTGCGATGGAGGCGGCGACCTGCATCGGTGCAGGAAAGCTCGAGGAGATCCGGGAGCAGCTCACGCTGCTGGAGGCGGATCTTCTGATCTTCGATCTGGAGCTGACCGGGATGCAGATCCGCAACATTTCCGATGCATGTGACTGCCGGGTCATTGACCGGACCATGCTCATCCTGGATATTTTTGCCGCACGCGCCCGCACGGCCGAGGGCAAGGTACAGGTGGCGCTCGCGCAGTACAAATACCGCCTGACGCGCCTGACGGGGATGGGCACCGCGCTCTCCCGGCTCGGCGGCGGCATCGGCACGAGGGGCCCGGGCGAGACCAAGCTCGAGACCGACCGCCGGCACATCCGCAGCCGCATCGCCTCCCTTGAGGGGGAGCTGCGGGAGCTCGAGCGGCACCGCAAATTCCTCGGCAGCCGCCGCAAGAAGGACGGTGTCCTCACGGCGGCCATCGTCGGCTACACCAATGCCGGCAAATCCACGCTGTTCAACATGCTCACCCGGGCGGGCGTCCTTGCGGAGGACAAGCTCTTTGCGACGCTCGATGTCACCGCCCGTGCACTTGAGCTCCCCGACGGCCGGAGCGTCCTGCTCTCGGACACGGTCGGGCTCATAAGGCGGCTCCCCCATCATCTGGTGGAGGCCTTCCGTTCGACGCTCGAGGAGACGGCACAGGCGGATGTGATCCTGCATGTGCTCGATGCCTCCGAGCCGGATGTGCGGGAGCGGATGCAGGTGACACAGGAACTGCTGCACGACCTTGGCTGCGACGGCATCCCGCAGATCCACATCCTCAACAAGGCGGATCTTCTGGAAGCGCCCGGACAGAGCGATCTGGAAACGGTCTGGATCAGCGCCCGGCACGGGGACGGTCTGGAGGCGCTGCTGACGGCGATCGTCCACGCCCTGCCGGAGACGGCAAAGCGCATGAAGCTGTGCATCCCCTACGCGGAAGGGAGCTTTTTGCAGTGTCTGCGCGAGGAGGGACGGCTCTTCTCGGAGGAGTACACCCCCGAGGGGGTCCTTGTGGACATCATGGTGGATGTGAGACGGCAGAAGAGGGCGGAGGCCTTTGAAGTCACCAAGCCTTAAAACAAAAACGGAGCTCAAAGGCTCCGTTTTTGTTTTATACGGTATGCGGTGCAGGGACATCGAGCGTGTTGGCATAGATCTCCCGCATCTGGTCGAGCACCTGCGGCAGGGCGAACTGCTCGGCAACGGTTCGGTTATGCGTTCCCATGGCACGGCGCTTGAGATCATCGCCGGCAAGCGCCTGCATGGCCCTGGCAAAGCCCTTCACATCCCCGGGACTGCATGTGTACCCCGTCACGCCGTCCTTGCTGTAGTCAAGGATCCCGTGCCGGTCCGAGGTGATGAGGGGCAGTCCCGCTGCCATAGCCTCGATCGCCGTAAAGCCGAGCCCCTCCCGCTTTGACGGGAAACAGAACACGTCCGATGCATGGAGCAGATCCGGCACGTCATCCCGAAAGCCCGTGAAATGCACCTGGAACTGGACCCCGAGTGCCTGCGCCCTGCGCTGCAATGCGCCGCTCAGGTGATCCTGTCCCACGAGCACCAGATGCAGCGAGGGGTCATGCAGACGTGCAAGCGCTTCGAGCAGCACGGCATGGTTCTTGTTGCGGTTGAGCTCCCCGATGCTGATGAACACGGTCGCCTCCTGCGGGATCCCGAGTGCCTGCCGCACCTCCCCGCGGGTATGGACTGCCGTTTTGTAGCGCGTGAGATCCACGCCCGCGCCGGAGATGTATTCCACGCGCCCGGCCTTGAAATGCTGTGCCCGGCGGTAGTCCTCGTGGTTGATGGTGATGAGGGTGTCCGTATCGTGCGCTAAGATGCGCTCGATGGGGTAGAAGATCATCCAGTTCATCAGGGGCGCTCCCTTGTAGAAATGGAAGCCGTGGGCGGTGTAGATGACCTTCAGGTGCATCTGCCGGCCGATGATCCGCCCGCACACGCCGCACACCGGCGTCTGGCAGTGGATGGCCTCAAAGTCCCCCATCGAGAGCACCTCCCGCATCTGCGCCATGGGCTTTTTGAATTTGTGCAGCTCACAGGCGTTGCGGTGGAAATCGATCTGGTGGTAGGGGATGCCGAGCGTGCGCAGCTGCGTGCGGAACTGCTCGAGGCGCTCCTCCGTGCAGTTGTTGCCCTCCTTGAAATTGCATCCGATATGTACCTCATACCCCATCTCCCGCAGAAGCTGGGTCCACGGGAGCAGGAACAGGAACTGCATCGAAGCGGTATTGGAGATCATCAGGATCCTTTTCAAAGCTTCCACACTCCCCTCTCCTGCGCACTGCGGCAGCGGATACCATGGATCACACACAGCAGCATCACCACGGAGGCGACCCCGCAGGCTGCCCCCGTGCTGTCGAGCAGCACATCCTGCACCATCCCGGCGCGTCCGGGTACAAAGAGCTGGTGTACCTCATCGGTCACGGCATACAGTGCGGCGGCCGCAAGGCTCAGGCACCAGCCCAGCCGCCGCCGGCGCAGCCAGAGATACCACAGGCCGCCGAGCAGCGCATATTCCGTAAAATGCGCTGCCTTGCGCACGACAAATGTCAGCCCCAGTGCCAGCTCCTCCTGCACATCCGGGGTCTTTTGCGCATAGTCCGAGAAAACCGCCGGTGCAACTGCCCGGCAGATCCGGCTGCTCTCGACGGTGCTGTCATCGGCACTCTGCGCCGAAAAGCAGAAGATCACCGTCATGAGCGCGATGAGCAGCACGGGATAGAGCATTCTCAGACGCTCCCGTGCCGTGATGCCCGTCAATCCGGCTCCGCATCGTAGAAGATGCGGTATTTGCGCTCGTTATGGCACCGGGTACTGTTGACGATGCCCACAGCGGTGTACATGCACACGACCGCCGTGCCGCCCGCGCTCAAAAAGGGCAGCGGGATGCCGATGACGGGCATGACCTTGAGGACCATCCCAATGTTCATCAGACAGTGTGCAAAGATCATCGCAAAGGTCCCGATGCAGATATAGCGCCCCTGCAGATTCTTCGAGCCCACGCTGTCCGTGAGCACCTTCAGGCAGATATACGTCAGAAGCAGCAGCACGAGCAGGGAGCCGATGATGCCCCAGCTCTGGCCGACATAGGCATAGATGAAGTCGTTGTGCATCTCCGGCACGGTCACATAGCTCTCCCCGGACAGGCCCTTCCCGAAGATGCCGCCGCTTGCCAGGGCGGACAGGCCCATGTCCTGCTGGTACTCGAGGTTCTCCGGGTCCGTGCCGGGATGGATGAGCACGAGGATGCGGTTCTTGTGCATATCCGAGAGCAGGAAATTCCAGGCGGCGATGCACGCTGTCGGGATGGCGATGACGGCTGCGATGATATAGCGAAGGGCGATCCGGGCACTCATGAGCTGTGCCATGAAGATGACGCCGAACACGATGGCCGTACCGTAGTCGCCCTGCATAGCCACGAGCCCGAGCGGGACAGCCGCATGCAGGCACAGGAGCAGCATCTGCGGCAGGTCGTTCATATGCTCCTCCACACGCGAGAGGTGGAAGGCAAAGGTCAGGATGAACGCGAGCTTGAGCAGCTCCGAGGGCTGTAGATAAAACCCGCCGATCTCGAGCCATGCCTGGTCGTCGGCGCCGCTTCTGCGGTAGCCGAGTCCCGTGAAGGTCAGCAGGACAAGGCCGATCGCCGCGGGCGCATAGATCCACCAGAGCCGGACGATCCTGTTATAGTCGATGATACTGAGCACGACCACGATCACAAGTCCCAGGAGACTGGCGGCCAACTGGGTGCGGAAGGTGCTCATATCGCATTTGAGCGGCAGATCATTGGCCGCGATGCTGTAGAGCATGATGCAGCTGATGACCGAGCAGGCCAGTGCTGCCGTGATGAGCGCTTTGTCCGACATGCGGATATACTTGCGCAGGGTTGCAAAAAACTGTTTCATAATCTCCTCTGTATCTCTGGTCGCTTTTTATCGGAGGTATTTACTGTCAAAGCCGCGGAACTGCACGGCCATGGCAATGTCCTGCCGGGTGATGGTCGGATTTCCGTGGAGATCGGCGCTTGAGAGCGCGACCTTCTGCAAGCGGCTGTAGGCGCGGGCACTGAGGGAATAGCGCTCGAACACGGCCTTGAGGAAGCTCTCCGCATCGGGCTCGAGGCGGCAGAATTCCCGCAGCAGATGGTCCGGGATCATGGCATTGCAATAGATGTCCGTCCCGGCAAAGCGCTCCTTCTGGCGGGAGCGTGCGGCCTCGACCCGCTGCCGGATCGCGGCGGAGGGCTCGGCCTTCTCCTTCGAGGACAGGTCCTTGTAGGCTACGGGATCGACATCCACATGCATATCGAACCGGTCGAGCAGGGGGCCTGAGATGCGGGACAGGTAGCGCTCGACCTGCTTGGGGGCGCAGGTGCATTTTTTCTGGGTCGAGCCGTAGTAGCCGCACGGACACGGGTTCATAGCCGCAACGAGCATGATGCTGCACGGATAGGAGGCCGAGCCTGCGGCACGGGAGATGGTCACCTCCCGGCTCTCGAGGGGCTGTCTTAGGATCTCGAGCGTTGCACGGTCGAACTCCGGGAGCTCATCGAGGAACAGCACGCCGTTGTGTGCAAGGGAGATCTCCCCCGGTGCCGGGATGCTGCCGCCGCCGATGAGTCCGGCTGCGGATACGGTATGATGGGGCGACCGGAAGGGCCGGTGCGTCACGAGCGGCTCCTCCGGCGAGAGCAGTCCGGCCACGGAATAGACATTCGTGGTCTCCAGGATCTCCGCCCGGGTCATCTCCGGCAGGATGGACGGCAGGCGGTTGGCAAGCATGCTCTTGCCCGAGCCGGGACTGCCCACGAGCAGGATGTTGTGTCCGCCGGCAGCAGCGAGCTCCATGCCGGCCCTTGCCTTATCCTGCCCCTGCACATCGGAAAAATCCAGGATGTCCTGGACAATGCGTCCGGGCTCGATGGGACTGCACGGGGTCTTGGACAGCGGGTACTCCCCGAGCAGATGCGAGAGCAGTGCCCGGACATCCTCCACGCCGTACACGTCGATCCCGTCGATGGCGGCCGCCTCCCGGACATTCTCCGCGGGGACGTAGATCTCCCGGAAGCCCTGGCTGCGTGCCAGCATGGTCATCGGCAGGGTACCGCGGACGCTGTGGAGCGTCCCGTTCAGGCCCAGCTCCCCGATGAACACGCTCTCGGGCAGGCGCGGGGGCAGCACCCCCATGGCCTGCATGAGTGCCACAAACACGGCCAGATCGAAGGAGGTGCCGGATTTGCGCACATCCGCCGGTGCCAGATTGAGCAGCACCCGTCCGGTCGGGAAGGGAATGTCACAGGAGGACACGGCGCTGCGCACGCGCTCCCGGCTCTCCTTGATGCCGGCATCGGGCAGGCCGCTGATATCGAACTGCGTGTGTCCCCGCAGGATCTCCGCCTCCACCGTCACGGGGAAGGCGTTCATCCCAAAGAGGCCCACACTGTTGGTGATCGCAAACATGGGGATTCCTTTCTCCCGGTGTCCGGCACCGGGGATCAGAGCTGTGGAATATCCGGTATATCCGGAAGATCGGGAAAGTCCGTCTGTACGGCGGCACCCGACAGGATGGCGGCGGTGTCAAATCCCGCATAAGGGGCGGGCTCCGGTGCGGGCGCATCGGGGTGTGCAAGGACGTCCGTCATCACCTGCCGCAGCGGATCCGGTGGTGCTTTGCATGTGCCTTCATGCGCTCACGCATCCGGAAGTGATGCTCCGCACGGAAATACTGCTTCTGTTTCATGGGTCAGAGCTCTGGAATGTCGGGGATCTCCGGGAGATCCGGGATGTCACCGGCGATGTCGGGAATATC
The DNA here is from genome assembly GCA_017460955.1 of Oscillospiraceae bacterium. Taxonomy (GTDB): domain Bacteria; phylum Bacillota; class Clostridia; order Oscillospirales; family Ruminococcaceae; genus UBA3855. The sequence continues at coordinate 21,548 of JAFTZY010000066.1, read as the reverse complement.
GGACAGGATGGCACCGGTGTCCATCACGGGATCCGGCACATCCCACTTGGTCTCGGGCACATCCCACTTGGGATCGGGGATCTCCGAGGAGGCCGGGGGCTCGGGGAAGGCAGGCTTTTCCGAGGCCCACGCCCTGGCAGAGGCGATGTCCGTCTGCACGGGGGGCGGGAGCTGCTTGCCCTTCTTCGGAGCAGCAGGCGGCGTTACGATCGTTTGATCGGGGAGCGTCTTTACAGCGGGCTGCGTCCCGGTCGTGATATCGGGGAGCGTCTTGCCGGCGGTCACGGGAGGTTCCCCAAGAGCCGGGGCCGGGGCGGACAGTATGCTCTCGTCCACATCGGGGAGCGCTGCCATGGGGACTTCGAGCGGGACGGACTTTACCTCGGCGGCATCGGGCAGGAGATCGTTCTCCGCCGCCACGCCGGCCATTTCATCGGGGGAATTGCCCTCGATGATCTCGTAGTCCTGGGTGGCTTCCACATCGGTGGAGAGTCTCGCGGCTCTTGCCGAATGCTTCCAGGTCAGCTCCATTTGCGGCACGTCCGGGAGGGTATCCCCGGTCACGCCCTCCCGGAAAGTGGTATCGGCTTCCAGGATGGTGTCGTTGATGGCATGGTCGCCGCGGTAATCGGCATTGCGCGTCTGCTCCTCGAGCCGGACGCTGAAGGTGGGGTAGCCGGGCTGCTGCTTGAGCCAAATGGCCTCCTTGCAGTCCTTCAGGCCGAAGGCGAAGGTGATCGCCACCGCCACGCAGATGAGGGGATTGAACAGGCCGATCAGGGCGCCCGCCAGAAAAATGAGCATATCCACGAACATCATCCGGGGCTTTTCGGGATCGGCCATCCAGTAGAGGATGAGAAAGAGGATGGACACCGCGATCGCAAGGATCCCTGTCAGAAGTCCTGCGGCACGCAGCGGCCCGAAATGATAGGCATCAAGGTACCCTTCCCCCGCACGGATGGGCATGGTGATGATATGGAAATAGCCGTTCATCAGCATGAGGATGCTGGTGATGATACAGCGGACATAGTGGCTCTTCCTGTGCCGGTTGCGCATGGTCAGGCAATGGGCATAATTCGATGTATCCTGAGGATCCTGCTGTGTCTGCATGATCGATCCCTCCTTGTGTGCCGGAGAACCGGCGGTTTTGTCTATCATATAGTATACCACAGTTTCTGTGTTTCGTCAAGACACAAGACATAAGGAAATCCCCGGCAAAGGCCGGGGATCTCTCACATCAGGGATGGGACTTCAGGGTGTGTATACCGTGGGCTTCTCGGGCAGGTCATAGCCGGTGCCGAGGAAGAAGTCGGTATGCGGCGGCTGGTTGTAGCCGTTGTTCTGGGCTGCCACCTGAACGCGGTACTGCGGATTGTGCATCAGGCAGTATACCGGGTAATCGTTCGTGAAGGTGGTGGTGAACACGCGCAGACCGCCGTCGGACTTTCTGGCGATGATCTCCTCACGCCAGTCGCCGACAAGGTCGCAGGTCAGGCAGGCATTGGACTTGGAGTAATTGTTGTAGGAAACACCGTCGCCCGTAAAGACTCTGCCCTTGCCGTACTGATCGACCATCGTGCGGTCGAGTACGCCGCGCTCGAGGACATCCGTCCAGTAAACAACGGAGTTCTGGCCCCACTTGGTGATGTCGCTCCACTGGCATACCACCTCGTGGCTGCCGGCTGCAAGGTAGACATTGCCCGAGTGCGAGCCGACCATCTCTGCGCCCGCATTGCCGGCAATGAGGTTGTCGCACAGTGCGCGGCCGGTATCGCCGGAGGCTGTCTCACGGAAGAGCGCCTTGCCGGTCTTGGCATCACGCAGCTCCACACCGTAGTTGACGGTCTTGCCGTTGGGATGGACCCTATCCTCCAGGCACTGGAAGATCTCCAGACCCGGATTGGACGGATCGAAGTCACCGATATGGATGGCATCGCCGTGTGCATTGGAGGTGGTGTACAGGAGCTTGCCGTTATCGTCCACAACTGCGGAGCCGCATACGATCTCCTGCTTGCCGTCGCCGTCCACGTCGGCTGCCAGCTCATGATGGTTACCGTCACCGAAGCCGGGCGTGCTTGCGCTGTAGCCGGTATCCCATGTCCAGCGCTTGGACAGCTTCTTGTTCACAACATCCCATGCAGCAACGACCATTCTCGAGTAGTAGCCTCTGCCGAAGACAGCGGAGGGATGCTCACCGTCAAGGTAGGCCACGCATCCGGTGAAGCGGTCCACACGGTTGCCGTAGGTGTCGCCCCAGTCAGCGACCGTGCCGCGGCCGGGATCGTAATTCTGCGTATCGAGTGCCTTACCGGTCGCACCATCAAAGAGGGTGATGTACTCGGGACCGGACAGGATGCGTCCTGCCGTCGTGCGGTAATCCTTGGAGGCATCGCCGATATAATTGCCCTGGCCGTCCTTGGTGCCGTCCGCAGTCTTGCAGATCATCTCTGCCTTGCCGTCGCAGTCGAAGTCATAGACCATGAACTGCGTATAATGCGCACCGGCACGGATATTCTTGCCAAGGTCCACACGCCACAGGCGCGTGCCGTCAAGGCGGTAGCAGTCGATGATAACGGAGCCGGTATAGCCGTCATTGGCATTGTCCTTGGAATTGGACGGATCCCACTTCACGAAGATCTCGTACTGACCGTCACCGTCAACGTCGCCCACGGAGCAGTCATTTTCGGTATACGAGCAGGTCGTGCCGTCGGGCATGGTCTGGTCAGGGGGTGTCTGGGTCGGGATATCGAAGTACGCACCGGACTGGCCGCCGTTCTTCGTGCCGAATACCATAGCGGGATTTGCAGCTTCCGCAAGCGTATTGCCGGAATAGGTGTCCACGGTGTAGGTATCCGTGGGCGAGCCGCCCTCATCATAGTAGTAGCTTGCCTGCCCGTCGGCAACGGTCGTGAGGAGGTTGCCGTTCTTGTAGACCTTGAAGCTCGTGTTGTCGTCATCCGTTGCAAGCAGACGCCACGAGATGAGCATGCCCTTTCCGTTATAGGCCGCTGCCACGCCGCGGTTGAGGTTCTCCATGCAGTAGCCCTCGCCCGGCACATTGTGCTGGCCGCCCACCGGCGTGCCCTGGATGGGATCGATGGGGGTGGAGGGGCTGGCGTCCTTGTCGCTCCTGGTCACGGTGATGCTGTCAAGGTTCGGGGCACCGTCCGCTGTCTGGGAGGTCAGGACGAGGTGGTTCACGCCCGCCTTGAGCGGCAGATACAGCGTCTCCTCCGTCCAGGTATCCCAGCTGCCGGTGGGCGTACCCTGGAGCGTATAGTAGACGATCTGCTGGTCCACGGTCACAGCACAGGTGCGGTCGGCGGTGCCGGCGCTTGCGTGACGGAAGGTCACGGCATACACGCCGTCGGAGGCCACGGAAATATTCAGGGCGACATCACTGCCGACCTCATTGGTCAGGTTCAGGAAGGCCTCCTGCGTGAAGCCCTCATGGTTGGTCTCGGCCCAGCCTGCGGTGTACTCGCCGTCCACGGCGGCGTAGATGCGCTCCATCGGGACATCCTGCCGGATGAAGCCGCCCTCGCGGAGGGTCACAAACTTTGCGATCTTGACCAGATCCACCACGCCGAACTCCTCGTCGCCGCTGACATTGCCGGCGTACTTCTGGTGCTGTGTGGCGGTGCCGGAGGCAAGGAGCTTTTTGGTCAGCACGAGGTCCACGACATCGACTCTGCCGTCGTCGTTGAGGTCGCCGGGAAGGAATTCATCGCCGTTGACCTGGACCTTGGTCTCGGTCAGGTCGCCCGTGTGCCAGGTCACGGGGAGAAGCTCCCAGTCCTGGCAGGTCGCGCCGTTGATCTCCCACTCCTGCACATTCGCACCGGAGCCGGTCTCGGCATTGATGATCTCGACTGCCTTGGAGGAGGCGCTGCTGATGAGCTTGAAGCTGGCGGTCCTGTTGGCGGATACCGTAAAGCGCTGGCTGTCCGTACCGCTTGCCTCGTTGATGCAGACATTGCCGTCCACAACATCGAGCACATAGGTGGTGCCGCCGCCCAGCATCGAGAAGATGCGGTAGGTCCCGTCATCGGTCTGCTCAAGGCGCCAGGTGTCGTAGGTATGCGGCTCATTGGTCCCCCACTGCTGCACGTTCGTGCCGTTTGCCGCCTTGCCGCCCTCGACATTCAGACACAGACCGCTGTTGACATTGCGGATGACGTAAGTGCCGTCATACTCCGTCAGCTTTTCCGCTGCCGACACGGTCCCGAGGCTCTGTGCGGCCGGCATGGCTGCCAGCATCATCACCGCTGCCAGAAGGGATTTGATTCTTTTCATGCTTACACTCCTATCTGTGATATGGTCTCTTCGGTTCGTCTTAACGCATTGCATGCTACTTATTATTATACACATTTTTGTGGATTTGTCAAGTCCTTTAATTAAATTTTTCTGAATTCACAAATTACCGAAACTACATTTTTGTCGCAAATCGAAAAAGAGACATTCGTTCAGCGCAAAAAATTCCCTCCGGGGGCTTGACATCCGCCCCGCTTTGTGGTATAATAGTCATGTTGCTGGTGTGGCTCAGTTGGTAGAGCAGCGCATTCGTAATGCGCAGGTCGTCGGTTCGAGTCCGACCACCAGCTCCAAAACGCGCTCCGGGTTTTGCCCGGGGCGCTGTTTTTATGCCCGGATGCGCGTCTCTTTGACGGATCGCGGTCAGCAATATCACCGGGCACATGACCGGATAATGGGACTGTACAGCTGCTCCTGTCTTTAGAAGGCATTGTTACGTTTGCTAAATATAGGAAAATATAGTTGACAAATTCTGTTATATGTGCTATACTGTATATAGGGAACATTCATTCACTTTTTCGACAGGGGGCGATGGCGATGTGGCATGCACGGACCGGAGCTTACAGCACACACAAAGAGGAGGGTTTTACATGAACAAGATCAGAAAACTTCTTGCCGGTGCCGTCTGCACTGCGGTCATGGCAGGGCTTGTGACGGCGATCCCGGCCAATGCAATGACCGGTTTCCCGTACAAGCAGCCCTATGATTATGATACCACCAAGGACCTTGCCTATTACGAGAGTCTGACGGATGAAGAAGTATTCAATGAATATAACCAGTCCCTCCCGGACGGCTTTCGGAAGAATGATACGGCCTCTTCTCCGGAGGATCTTCCCTCCAGTATTTTCGTCCATTTTGTAAACTGGATGGAGTACATCGAGAACACCCGCACACAGGGCCTGCGTCAGGGGGATTATTTCAGCCTTGAATTTGAGGTCATTATCCGGGATGAGATCACACAGGAAGAGATGGATGCTTTGCTTAACAAAAACGATCCCTCGGTATGGGGGCTTTCGGAGGACTGGACGAATAGCTGTGTTGATTCGGGCGAAAAAGTATACAGTTCACAGCTCGCAGTGTATGACTTTCCTGTCACGCAGTATGTTCTGGCTTTTAGGGATGCAGAACAGATCCCGGAGAATGAAGCGGATCTTCTGCGCTACGTTATGGCTCTCGGGAATTCCCCGTTCATAGCCGGGCATAACGGTCAGGTCGAACTGATGTCCCTTTACGGCGGTTCGAGCATGTCTGCCGAGGACCCCGCCGAGGCCGTGTTCGGCGACATCAACGGGGACGGGCGCGTCAATGCCAACGATGCCGCCTGCATCCTGCGCTACTCGGCTGCCTACGGTGCCAAGAACTTCACCGGCACACTGGAGGAGTTTATGCAGCAATAAGACTATGTCAGTACAAGGAAACCTCTTTCCGGGAGGTTTCCTTTTTTTCGCCGGTTCGGAAAATCCGCTGAAAATGCTTGCATTTTCCCGCAGAGAATGCTATAATAGACAGTGACGTATGTCCATCTCGAAACAGTTAGGAGAAATGCTATGTTGATCAGTGTGGTCCTGCTGGCATACAAGGAGGCCGAAAATCTCGAGGTCCTCCTGCCGCAGATCAAGGAGATCCTGCAAAAGGAGCGGGCGCAGTTCGAGCTGCTCATCATCGACACCGAGCAGAAGCTCGACAACACCGACGAGGTCTGTGCCCGGCACGGGGCCCGCTATGTGAACCAGCGCTACCCCCATTTCGGCGGCGCCTTCCGCACCGGGATCGAGGAGGCCCGCGGGGATGTGTTCCTCATCCTCGACAGCGACGGCTCCCACGATCCGAAATTCATCCCCTCCATGCTCGCTGCCTTCGGGGACGGACGGGGCGTGGATGTCGTCATCGGCTCACGGTACACCAAGGGCGGTGTCACCCACGACGACCGCACCTCCATCCTCATGTCCAGGCTGCTCAACGGCACCTTCCGGCTCGTGCTCGGCATCAGGGCACGGGACGTCTCCACGGACTTCCGGCTGTACAAGACCGCCTACCTCAAGGAGGTGCAGCTTTCCTGCGAGAATTACGATGTCCTCGAGGAGGTACTGCTCCTGATGCGCCTCAAACACCGGGATCTGGTCATCCGTGAGGTCCCCATCACCTTCAACAAGCGGATGTTCGGCGAGTCCAAACGCCGGCTCCTGCCCTTCATCCTCTCCTACATCCGCACGCTCTTCCGGCTTCTGTGCCTGCGCATCCGGGCAGAAGGGAGGCACCATGGATAAGCTCAGGGCTCATTTCGCCCGTGAGGGCAAGTACTACCTTCTGGCCGTCGGCTTTTCGGCGCTGATGTGCCTGCTGTGCATCCCCGTCACGACCGTGGACCACATCAATTACGACAGCTCCTACCAGTACGCGCTGACCCGGCACTCCCTCCCGGAGATCTGGGCGCTCATCCCCGCCGATTTCAGTCCGCCCCTCTACACGCTCCTGCTCAAGGCGTTCACGCTTCTGGCCGGGGATTCGCTCTTCTCCATGCGCATGTTCAATGTGCTGCTGCTCATCGGCATGCAGTTCCTGGCGATGTTCCCCATACGGCGTGCCTTTGACACCAGGGTCTCGCTGGTCTGTGCGGTCGGCTATGCGTGCTCGGCGCTGAACTTTGACAATTTCATCCACGAGATCCGCCCGACCGTGCTGGGGTATTTCACCCTGACGGGGACGGCCGTCTATGCGTATCTGGCGTTCCAGAAGAAGGAGCGGCGGGACCTTGTGGGCTTTACGGTCTTCTGCATTGCCGCCATGTACACGCATTACATCGCACTCATCGCCGCCGTGGGATTCTATGTGGTCCTGCTTGCGGGGACGCTTTTACACAAGGACCTGCGGCAGACACGGCGTTTCTTTGTCAGCGGCTGCATCGCGGCCGTCTGCTACCTGCCGTGGCTCTCGGTGGTGCTGCACCAGCTGGGCAATGTGAAGGAGCACTACTGGGAGGCCGAGTTCAGCGGTGTGGGCTATCTTGTCCACAACATTTTCGACACCCCCTTCTCCTCCTCCCTGAGTCCCTATGTGGAGGATGTCATCTGGGGTGTGGTCAAGCTCCTACTGCTTCTCTATCTTTTGCGTGCGGTCAACATCCGCCGCATCCGGGAGATCAAGGATCCCCGGGAGATCCCGCTCCTGAGCTGGAGCCGGACCTGGGCGCGGTTCACGCCCCTCCTCTTCTTCTTCCTTCTGATCGCGGCGGCCATGGCCATTTTCGTGTTCATGCTGCTGAACGTGCATCCCTTCCAGGCGGACCGCTACCTGTTCATGTTCACCGGGATCCCGATCCTGATGGCGGCCGTCCTTGTGACGCGGCTGGACATCCGGTGGGGACCGGCCGCTCTGGCGGCGGTCATTGCCGCGAACGGCGTGCTCAACACGGGGCTGATGTGGCACAAGAAGTCGGAATCCGACCTGCTGGACATCATCGCACTCATGCGTGAGCAGCACCCCGACGGGGACATCAGCATCATCCACGACCACGAGTGGTCCCTGGGCATCATGATCTACTACTTCCCCGAGGCCAAGCACTATGTCCACAAGAACACCCACACCGTCCTGACCACGTTCGACGTCTTCCCCTGCGAGGTCCGCACGCTCGATGCACCCGAGGACATCGCGGCATACACCGATGATTTCTATGTGTTCAACATCCATCCGCCGGATGCGAAGGACCTGTCCTATTCGCACTATGTGCTGGACGACCGGTTCGACTGTGAGCCCCTGCTCGAGGCATCCGATATGTACTCCTATCAGGAGGACTGGCGGCTTGTCCGGGTGCGTGTGAAGTAGCCAAACAAACACAAAACCGCTCCCCCATCGGGAGCGGTTTTTGTTTGCTTATCCTGCTGCCGCAGTGCCGGCGGCAAGCGTTTGTCCGGTCCGGGTCACGCCCTTGGAATTGTCCGCGGGGTGGTAGGTGGAGACCATCCGCTGCACCTGCTCACGGATGTCCTCCCGGTTCTCATAGGAGACGATCATCAGATTCTCCAGCTCCGAGAGGAAGCTGTCCACATCGAACGGGATCGGGCAGCCGATATGGATGAGGTCGTTCTCGGTCTTTTTCAGGCCCTCCTCCGCCATCAGCTTCTCCTCGTACAGCTTCTCACCCGGACGCAGGCCCGTATACTCGATCTTGATGTCCACATCCGGCTTGTACCCCGACTGCTTGATGAGGTTCCGGGCAAGCGTGTCGATCTTGACGGGGCTTCCCATATCCAGCACGAAGATCTCGCCGCCGTGGGCATATGTCCCGGCCAGCATCACAAGACTCACTGCCTCCGGAATGGTCATGAAGTACCGGATGATGTCCGGATGGGTGACCGTTACCGGACCGCCCTTCTCGATCTGCTTCTTGAACACCGGGATCACCGAACCGTTGCTCCCCAGCACATTGCCGAAGCGCACGGCCACGAACTGTGTATGTACATTCCGAAGGTCCACGGCAGGGAGCCGTCCCCCCTCGATCTCGCACACCTCATGCGTGAACAGCTGCGGGATGTCCTGCGCACGGCCCTCCTTGATGCGGGCATCGAAGCTCTGGATGATCATCTCGCACAGGCGCTTGCTCGCGCCCATGATGTTCGTCGGGTTGACCGCCTTGTCCGTCGAGATCAGCACAAAGCGCTGACAGCCGTGCAGCATGGCGGCATAGGCCGTCTTGTAGGTGCCGATCGCATTGTTCTTGATGGCCTCGCACGGGCTGTCCTCCATGAGCGGGACATGCTTGTGCGCGGCAGCGTGATAGACGATCTCCGGGCGGTGATCCCGGAACACATCGAAGATGCGGCGGCTGTCACGCACCGAGCCGATGAGCGTTTCGAGCTCGAGCTCCGGAAAGCGCTCGCGCAGCTCAAGCTGGATGCTGTAGGCGTTGTTCTCGTACACGTCAAAGATGATGAGACGGCGCGGATGGTGCGCGGCGATCTGCCGGCACAGCTCACTGCCGATGGAGCCGCCGCCGCCCGTGACGAGCACGGTCTTGCCGTGGATGAAGGAGAACACCTCCTCCATGTCCGCCTTGATCGGATCACGGCCGAGCAGATCCTCCACGGACACCTGCTTCATCTTGCTCACGGTCACCTGTCCGAGCACGAACTGGTACATGCCGGGCAGCTGCTTGAGCTCGCAGTCCGTTTCACTGCACACGCTCAGGATGTCGCGCTTCTGCTCCGCAGGCGCACTCGGAATGGCAAGGTAGATCTTGCTCACATGGTACTTTTCCACATTTTGCAGGATGTCGTCCCGTCCGCCGACGACCGGCACCCCGGCGATGTAGCGGCCCCACTTCTCGGGGTCATCGTCGATCACGCAGACCACCTTGTCATGGGTGGCATCGGAATTGCGCAGATCCCGCAGGATCATCTGTCCCGCAGCACCCGCACCGATGAGCATGACCCTGCCCGCATCCTCGGCGTTCTGCCGCCGTCTGGCACGCAGGAACATCACAAACCTGTACGAGAAGCGGATCCCGAGCACCAGGCAGAATTGCAGCAGCATGCCCCACACAAAGTAGGACAGGGGCATCCTTGCCACAAGGAATGTCATGACTATGGTATACATGCACGAGCACAGCACGCTCGCTTCGAGTGTGCGCATGAGCTCGGTTAAGCTCGCAAATCTCCAGATACTGTTATACAGCCGGAACAGCAGCAGCACGGACACCGTCACGATCGAATAGATCGTAATGGATATCCCGTATCCGGTCAGATACTCCGCGGGGATCTGTGAGATCATAAAATCAAAACGTCCCCAGAGTGCCAGAAAATATGCAATATGGATGGCTGTGATATCGTACAGCATCATCAGTGCCGGCAGGATGCGCATGAATGTGCGCTTGTAGCTGCTCTGCTCCGATGTATTAGGCCTGTTCTCGTTATCCTTCAAGTGTACCCCCCCCAGAACAAATGTTCCTATTCCGTTCTATAGCGTTCAAGCCTTCGGTTTGCCTGTTCGATCACCGCGCTGTCGCATTTTCGCAGCAGCAGATCCCAGTTCGGGCGGCGCTCCTTCATGTCATGGGCATCGCTGCCGAACACGAGCGGGTATTCCTGCCGGATGAGCTTCTTGACGAAGCTGCGCTGTGAGAGGGAGCCGAACGCCTCGTTGTTGATCTGGAACACAGCGTTCAGATCGAGGATCCGCTCCATTTCCTCCTTGTTGTAGTACGCAAGATAGCGGTGGATGTGTGCCATCACGGCCTTGAGTCCGAACTCCGCCGTGAGGTTGTAGACCTCCTCGGGCATCCAGGGCCGGAATTCCCGGTAGGGGAGCTCCAGGAGGATCATGCGCGTGCCGCTGACGGCGAGCTTTTCGATGCCGGGGAGCTCGGAGAGTCCGTGCTCAATGGCGACCTCCGCCCCAAGGTGCATCTCCCTGATGGGGGAACGCTCCCGGATGGCTTCAAACGCCGCCTGCCGCTTTTCGAGGAAGGCCTCCACCGAAGCCTCCCGATGCGCATAGAAATGCGGGGTGAACACCACTCGTTCCACGCCCTGCGCCTGCATGAGCGAGAGCATGGCAAGCGAGGTCTCCACACTGTCGGAGCCGTCATCGATCCCCGGAAGCACATGGCAATGATATTCTGTCAGCATGAAAGATCAGTCCTTCTTCCCGTCGCTCTTGGGATCATCCTGTTTTGTCTGTGCCGTGCCGGGCTTGTCCTCCTCGGTATCGTTTTCAAACGCCGCATCGGGCTTCTTGCCGTAGTAGCCGTAGCCGTACTTGTAGTAATACCCCTTGCCGTACTTGTACTTGGAGTAGTACTTGCCGGCATGGCGGGTCTTGATGTCGTTGAGGATGAAGCCGAGCATGTCCATCTGGGAGAACTCGACCTTCTTCATGGCGGTCTCGACCTCATCGGTGGTCGAGACGGCATAGCGCACGACTATGATGATGCCGGAGATATTCTTGGCAAGCTCCATGGAGTCGGTCACGACATTGACCGGAGGCGTATCGATGATGATATAATTGTACTGTGCACTGAGCTTCTCGAGCAGGGCATCCATACTTGCGGAAGCCAGGAGCTCGGAGGGGTTGGGCGGGATGGGGCCTGCGGTCATGACGTCGAGGTTTTCCATGACATCGCGGGAGATGCACTCGTCGATGCCGTGCATCCGGCTGATGGCGGTGGACAGACCCTTTTTGTTTTTCAGGCCGAAGATCTTGTGCTGTACGGATTTACGCAGGTCCGCGTCAATGAGCAGCACCTTGTTGCCGCCCTGTGCCAGTGCAATGGCGATATTGGCGGAGGTGGTGGACTTGCCCTCGCCGGGGTTGGCGGAGGACACGGCAAAGATCTTGCGCTCATAGGGGGACAGTGCGAAGGAAATATTGGTACGGATGGACTTATAGCTCTCCACGACGGAGAACGGCACATCCGGATCGGTCAGCTTGATATGGTCATCGGCCTTGTCGGTCTTTTTCCTGCGCTTCTTCTTGCGGGACTTGCCGCCGTCGAACTGCTGGATCTCACCGATGATGGCCTTGGAGAAGCGGTTGCCGAGCCAGTCGGTGGTACGGATGGTATTGTCGAAGAAGTCAACAAGGAAGATGATGAGCATGATGAGGAGGGCACCGGCCATGCCGCCGATGGCGGTATTCTTCGGGATATTGGGTGCCACGGGGGTGGGATAGACCTTAGCGGTATCGATGGTGCTGATGGAGCCGACGCCGACGGCCTTGTCGAGGTATTCGGGGGCTTCCTTGGCCATGCTGTTGCAGATGGCGGCGGAGACCTCGGGGCTCTTGGTGGTCGCGGTCAGCTTGAGAGCGCTCGTATCGGAGACGGACGCGATGGAGATACAGCTGCGCAGGGAGGCGGGGGTGATATTGCCGCTGCTGTTGATGACAAAGCAGTCATCAAGAATCTCCTGATCGAACTGCCCTTCGATGCGCTTGCCCACGGCTGTGAGCACGGCATCGTCCTTGAGCACCTCCATATAGGTATTGATGAGCTGCTTGGAATTATTGATATTATTATAATTCTGGTCGGGGTTCTCATTGAAGGTGGTATAGCTCTGCACATACATGGAGATATGGGAGGAATACTCGAGCGGCAGCACGAATTTGGAATAGCAAAAGCCTGCTGCTGCACCCAGAACAGCGATCAGAATGATCAGCCAGAGCTTACTGATCATTAAAAACAGAATGTCCTTAAGGTCGATCGACTGTGCATCGTCCGTGCCGAATGTCTGTGAAGTATTCATCTGCAAACCCATCCTTTTTTCCTGAGATCATAATAAAAAGGGGATGCGGCCCCTGTATTCTGTCATAATAGATCCTATGTACTATTATTATACATAGTTTTCGGGCTTTTGTCAATCAAATCAGAAATTCTTGTGATTTCTGCACATAAACGGTCGGGAAATCCCCGTACCGTTCATACAAAACGGGTGAAGAACCAGGGATGTTTAGCAGCGCAGGGACTGCGCGGAGGGGCGGAGGAGCCCCCCCGCAGCCTTCGGCTGCCCCCCCTTGCGCGCTTCGCACGCGGGGGGTGGTTTCGTTTTTGATGCAGGGGGACTTCGTCCCCCTGCACCCCCTATCCGGGGCTTTGCCCCGGACCCCGTGGGGGTACCTTCGGTCCCCCCCACACCCCTTGGTTTCGGGGCTTTGCCCTGAAGAGGAAACTGAGCCGCGCCGAAAGCAAGGGGGGTGCGGGGGACGGCAGTCCCCCCCCAAAGAAAAAAAGAAATCCCCACCCCACCCCCCTCACCGGGAGAGGGAGGGGGTGGGGGGTGGGCGGCCGAAGCACGGTCTTCCCCCTCACATCTCACCTCTGAGCAGCACCTGTGCATTGGTGCCGTAGAAGATGTCCGGATGCCCGGCCAGGCGTTCACAGATCCGCTCGAAGCGGTCCCAGTTCCGGTGGCCGTCAAATTCATAGCTGTGTCCCCAGATGTACAGCACCTGCGGGGTCTCCGGCTCCAGACGGAGGAAGTCCTCCACAAGCGTCTCCAGTGCCGGATCGTCATGATGGCACGTCGGATGAAAGGCCAACAGCGCCTCCTGCGGTGCAAAGCTGTGGGTACTGTTCACCGTGCGCACATACCGGATCCCGGCGGCACGCATGGCCTCCATCACCCGCGCATCATACGCCCCGTAGGGGTAGGCCGCCCCCACGGGGACCGTCCCGCACAGCGATGCGAGCGTATCCCGGTCCGACACGATCTCCTCATGCAGTGCCGCATCGGACAGCTCCGTCATGTTCAGATGCTTCGCCCCGTGTACTGCGATCTCATGCCCCGCATAGCAGCCGATCCGCTCCGAAAGCACCATGCGGCGCACCAGAGCCCCCTCATATTCCCAGGTGCCTGCATCACCCCCGAGTCCGGAATTGAGGTTGAACGTGCAGCGCAGTCCGTACTGCCGGAGGATCTCAAGCAGCCGCAGATCCTGCTCGTTCCCGTCATCATAGCTGAAGGTGACGGCCCGTTTGTAGTGCTGTGTCCAGTCCGTCATTGCAAAAGCTCCGCTGCCATGGCGCGGATGGCGGCAAGATCGGCCTCCTTGACGGACGAGGTGATCTTCACTGCGGTCTCAAGCCAGGTGATGTTCTTCGATTTCTCAAACTGCGCCCGCATGGCCTTGGCAGCCGTCGGCGCCCACGAGCCGTTCTCAATCAGGCCGATCGTGCGGTTCTGGTACCCGCGCTCGGTCAGTGCCGCGATGAAGGTGCGCATGGTCGGGAACATATCGCCGTTGTAGGTCGTGGTCGCCAGCACGAGCTTACCGTGCCGGAAGGCATCCTCCACAGCCTCGGCCATGTCCTCCCGTGCCAGGTCGCACAGGATCACACGCTCACACCCTCCCTCGGTCAGTGCCTCGGACAGGAGCTCGCATGCCCTGCGGGTATTGCCGTACACGGAGGTGTAGGCGATCATCACGCCCTCGGTCTCCACGCCGTAGGAGGACCAGGTGTTGTACAGATCCAGATAATAGGACAGGTTCTCGGTCAGGACGGGGCCGTGCAGCGGGCAGATGGTGCGGATGTCGAGCGCTGCGGCCTTTTTGAGGACGGCCTGGACCTGTGTGCCGAATTTCCCGACAATGCCGAAATAGTACCGGCGTGCCTCGCATGCCCAGTCCTCGTCCACATCGAGTGCGCCGAACTTGCCGAAGGCATCGGCGGTGAAGAACACACCGTCACGCTCGTCATAGGTCATCATGACCTCCGGCCAGTGGACCATGGGGGCCATGACAAAGCGCAGGGTATGGCTGCCGAGGGAGAGCGTCCCGTCAGCGGCGACCACGCATTTGTGTGCATCGTCGAAGGTGAGGTCCGGGAAGAAGTTCCGGAGCATCGTGAAGGTCTTGGCATTGCCGACGATCACGGCATCGGGGTAGGTCTCGAGGAAGCGCCGGATGCTGCCGGAATGGTCGGGCTCCACATGCTGCACGATGAGGTAATCGGGTGTGCGCCCGGAGAGGGCTCCGGCAAGGTTGTCGAGCCACTGCTCTGCAAAGCCCGCCTCCACGCTGTCCATGACGGCGATCTTTTCGTCCGCGATCACATAGGAGTTGTACGCCATGCCGTTCGGGACGTCATACATCCCCTCGAACAGATCGATCGCATGGTCATTCACGCCGATATAGAAAATATCCTGTGTTACATTCTTCATAGCTGGTTCCTTCTTTCTTATTAATAATGTATATGCGGAATGGGTGTCATTCGATGATCTCGAACATACCCATCATCCCCGTAAGTTTTGTGCCGATGTCCACGCCGGGCGGCAGGAGTGCCATGGCGACGGTGAAGAGGGCATCGTCCTCCCCGTCGAGCCGGCGCAGGCCTGCATAATCGCCGTTTATCTCGGCCACTTCGTATGCATGCGGTTCCATAATACCTCCTGTTATGCTTCTTCCCGGACGCGGCGCAGCTCCTCGCGGGCATTCTCGAGCATCAGCTCGCTCGGGTTCTCGCCGCCCATGATCCGGGCGATCTCATCCACACGGCCTTCCGTATCGAGCCGGTGGACCTGTGTGACGGTGCGCTCGCCCTCGTCGTGCTTCTCGATCATATAATGTGTATCGGCCATCACGGCGATCTGGGACAGGTGCGTCACGCACAGCACCTGGCGCTGCCGGCTGATCTCCCGCAGCTTGATGCCGATCTTCTGTGCGGCCTTGCCGGACACGCCCGTGTCGATCTCATCGAAGATGAGCGTCGGGATGCGGTCGCGGTCGGCGATGACGGATTTCAGGGCGAGCATGATGCGAGAGAGCTCACCGCCCGAGGCGATCTTGGAGATGGGACGCGGGATCTCGCCCTTGTTCGCGGAGATGAGGAAGGTCACATTATCCCGCCCCTGGATGGTCAGCTTGCCCTTCTCCTGCTCGACGCTGAGCACGACATTCGGCATATCCAGGAACCGCAGCTCCTCGCTCACGCGCTCCACAAAGCGCTCGGCCGTCTGCGCCCGGTAGTCCGACAACGCCCTTGCCTTCTCGGTGACGTCCGCCAGAAGCTCCGCCTTCTGCGCCTCGAGCCCTGCGATGCGGTCATCGTCCTCCTGCATGGTGCTCATCTCCTGCCGGGCACTCTCATAGAGTGCTAAAAGCTCGTCAAAATCCACAAAGAACTGCTTCTTGACCTGGGAAATGGCCCGGTAGCGGCTGCGCAGCTGCTCGGTGCGCTGCTCGTCGATGCTCACGCTGCCCGCCATATGCCGCAGGTCCTCCGCGATGTCCTTGAGCTCAATGGCGCATGCCGACAGCCGCTCGGTGATCTCCGCGGTGTCCGGGAACACATCCTCGATGTCCCGCAGCTGCTGCATCACGCCCTGCACAAGGTCCACGGCCGTCTCCTCCGTGTCACTGAAAAGCGCTCCCGCGCCGCCGTGGAGCGCCTGGAGGATGCGCTCGGCATTGTCCGCCTGGATGAGCGCATTTTCAAGGGTCTCCTCCTCCCCGGGCTGCGGGTCGAGCGCCCCGATCTCCTCGATCTGGCGGCGCAGGAGGGCACTGCGCTGGCGGCGGTACTGCTCCTCCTTTTTGAGCCGTCCGAGCTCCCGGGCGATGGTCTGGAGCTGCCGGAAGGCACGCTGGTACTCCGTCAGATAGGTACTCTCGCCCCCGAATTCATCGAGGACATGCAGGTGGTGCTCGGGATTGAGCAGGACCTGGTTGTCGTGCTGGCCATGGATGGAGATGAGCAGGGTGCCGATCTCCCGCAGGGCGGACACGGAGGCGGTGCGTCCGTTGATGCGCCCGACGCTGCCGCCGTCCGCACGGATCTCGCGTGTCAGCGTGACCTGGCGCTCGTCGCAGGAAATATTCATTTCCGAGAGCAGCTCGAGCACCTCCTCGGGAAGCTGCGTGAACAGCGCCGTGACGCTCGCCCGCTCACAGCCCGTGCGCACCCAGTCCTTGGAGACACGCTGTCCGAGCACGGCCTGGATGCCGTGGATCAGGATGGATTTTCCGGCGCCCGTCTCACCGGTGAACACATGGAACGCCTTCTCAAAGCCGATGCATGCACGTTCGATGACCGCCAGATTTTCGATATACAGTTCTTCTAACATCTTCTCACCTAACTCCGGCTTCCCTGGAGGGGGAAGCCTGCTACATATGCAGTTTTTTTAGGATCTCCGCCGCAAAGCGCCTGGCCTGCTCCCCTGTACGGATGAGGACGAAGATCGTATCGTCCCCGGCAAGGGTCCCCACGACCTCCGGGCGGACCATGCCGTCGAGCACGGTGCAGACGGCCTGTGCGGTGCCGCTGCGGCATTTGATGACCACGGTATTCCCGGCACTGTCCGCATCGAGGATGTTGCCGGTGAGCAGATCGGTATTCCCGAGGCTCTGCTCGGGCAGGACATAGCGGTAAACGCCGTTCTCATCCGCCCGCTTGATGAGATTCAGCTCCCGGATGTCCCGGGACACGGTCGCCTGTGTGACCGGGAAGCCCCGGAGCCGCAGTGCCTCCTGGAGGGCATCCTGATTGCCGATGCTGCTTGTGCGGATGAGCTCGATGATGAGCTTCTGCCTTGCTTTTTTCATAGGTGCGCCCCCTCACATCTCGTCCGAAAAGCCCTTGATGGACTGCATGAGCTTTCGGTTGACCGAATCAAAGAAGCCGGCCTCCTGCATGCTGATGAGCGTCACGGTATGCTCCGAGCGCCGCAGCCGCAGGGCTGCCCCCGCCGGGAACCGGATGGGGGCCTCGCCGTCCGCACTCAGGAAGATCTGCTTTTCCGCATCAGCCGTGTGTACGATGGTCACCGTCCGGTCCGCGGAGAGCAGGAGCGGGCGGCTGAACAGCGAGTGCGGACAGATCAGCGTGATCTCGATGCACTGCAGCTCCGGCTCCATCAGCGGCCCCCCTGCGGACAGCGCATAGGCCGTCGAGCCGGTGGGGGTGCTGCAGATCATGCCGTCGGCACGGTAGCGTCCGACGAGCGCATTGTCGGCAAGCACCGAGAAGTCAAAGACCTTCCCGCTCATGCCGGACACGGCCACATCGTTGAGTGCATAGAAGCGGTGCAGACCCTCCTCGCTCGACAGCTCCCCTTGCAGGAGCATCCGCTCCGAGCGGTAGTATTCCCCGGTGAACAGCTGTGCGAGCGCATCGAGCCCGTCCGTTTCCAGGCTTGCCATGAAGCCCAGATGCCCGGTATTGATGCCCAGGAGCGAGGCGTGGGAGCCGATCATGGCTCTGGCACAGCGCAGCATGGTCCCGTCGCCGCCGATGGCAATGACGAAATCCACCCGATGCACCAGATCCGCAAATGCGGCATACCGCACAAAGGGCAGTTTCTCACACAGCGCGGCATGGCAGGTGTCCATAAAGACCTGCGCCCCGAGCGTGTGCAGACGGCGACAGACCTCGAGCGCACAGGGCAGTGCGCCGGGCTTTTGCAGATTCGGAAAGATCGCGATACTCAGCATAGTTTCACCTCAAGGAGAGCGCCCGGATGAGCGCCTCCGGCGATGCTGCCGTTTGTGCGCCCTTCTCCAGATGCACAAGAAATTCCGTATTGCCGCTGCCGCCCTGCACGGGCGACACACAAAGTCCCTGCACGGCAAAGCCCAGACCCTGCGCGAGCGTGAGCACGTCACCGAGCACCTGTGCATGGACCCGTGCATCCCGGACGATGCCGTTCTTGCCGATGTGCCGGCGTCCTGCTTCAAACTGCGGCTTGACAAGGGCGATGCACTGCGCATGGGGCGCCAGGAGCGGATACACGGCGGGCAGCACGAGCTTCAGAGAAATGAACGACACGTCAATGCTGCAAAAGGCAGGGTCCTGCGGGAGTGCGGTCAGATCCCGCACATCCGTCCCCTCCATGCACACAACGCGCTCATCCGCCCGCAGTGCCGCATCGAGCTGGTCATGTCCGACATCAACGGCATACACGAGCTTCGCCCCTCTTTGCAGGAGGCAGTCGGTAAAGCCGCCGGTGGAGGCGCCCACATCGAGGCACACCGCGCCCTCCGGCGTGACCGGGAAGGCCTCAAGTGCGCCGGCAAGCTTGAGTCCGCCCCTTCCCACAAACGGCAGATCCTCCACCGTCAGCACATCCTCCGGCAGGATCTTCCCGGCGGGCTTTGTGACGGTGATGCCGTTGACGCGCACCCTGCCCTCCCGGATGAGCAGCCCCGCCCGGGAGCGGGAGCGGCACAGTCCCCGCTCCACGAGGGCGGTATCAAGTCTTGCTGCCATAGGTGTACACATAGCGACAGACGGCATGCGCGGACAGCTCCGCCTGGTCCAGGAGCGCCGGCACGCTCCCCTGCTTGACAAAGCCGTGGAGGGCTACCGGGATATAGCGTCCGGCAAAGCCCGACTGTGCAAGGAGGGACCCGAACAGTGCGGACACACCGCTGCAGCTCTCCTCAAAGAAGATCACATTCCGGTACCCGCGGGCGATCTCCACGACCCTCTCCTCCAGGGGGAAGATGCGTGTGAGCTTTAAAAGGCTGGTCCGGTAGCCGCTCTTCTCACAGGTCCCGTGCGCGTCATACAGCGCCGCATACACGCGCCCGTAGGTCACAAGCAGGACATCCCGGCTGCCGGAGTCGGTATAGGTGCAGTCGGTATTGAGCTCGTCCATGGGGAAATGCATCCCCTGCTCGCCCCCCCGCGGATAGCGCACGGCGGCAAGTCCCGTGTCCTCGAGCACGGCCCTGCGCAGACACAGCCGCAGCTCCTCATAGCAGGCGGGCGAATAGATCACCGTACCGGGGACGGTCATGAGCATGGGGACATCAAAGAGGCCCTGGTGCGTCTCGCCGTCCTCCCCGACAAGTCCTGCGCGGTCGATGCCGAGCACCACATGGAGCCCGCCGATGGCCACATCGTGCAGGAGTTGGTCGTAGGAGCGCTGGAGAAATGTCGAATACACGGCAAATACCGGTATCTTGCCCATGGAAGCAAGTCCGGCGGCAAAGGTCACGGCATGCTGCTCGGCGATGCCGACATCATAGAAGCGGTCGGGACATTCCGCCTGGAAATATTGCAGGCCCGTGCCGTACTTCATTGCGGCCGTCACCGCACAGATGCGATCGTCCTCCCGGGCAAGGGCAGCGAGTGCCTTGCCGAATTCCGCCGAATAGCAGTCACTGCCGGAGACCTCGGGATTGCCCGTCATGATGTCGAATTTCGACACGCCGTGGAACTGGCTCGGGTTCTTCTCCGCCGGGAGGTAGCCCTTGCCCTTGACGGTCTTGACATGGATGAACACCGGCGCATCATAGCGCTTTGCCACGCGAAGCACCTCTTCGATCTCCTGCTGGTTGTGCCCGTCCACGGGTCCGAGGTAGACAAAGCCGAGCTGCTCGAACATGGTCCCCTGCTGGAGCACCATGCGCTTGAAGCTGTCCTTGGATTTCTTGAGCACCTTCACGACCGGCATGCCCACCTGGGGATTGGTCAGGAGCTTCTCCTCGAGCTTCTGCTTGCGCCGCACATAGTCCTCACTGTCGCGGATCGACCGCAGATAGCCGGAGACCGCCCCGACATTGCCGGAGATGGACATATTGTTGTCGTTGAGGATGACGATGAGATTACGCAGCTTCTTGCGCCCGCCGTTGTTGAGTCCCTCATACGCAAGTCCGCCCGTGAGCGCCCCGTCGCCGATGACAGCGATGGCATGATGCGGATCCCCGCTCAGGCGCATGGCCTCGGCGATGCCGCACGCAGTCGAGATGGAGGTACTGCTGTGGCCGCTGATGCACGCATCGTGGGGGGATTCCTCGGGCTTGGGAAATCCGGAAATACCGCCCTGCATGCGGATGGTGGAGAATTCCCCGAGCCGTCCGGTCAGGAGCTTGTGCGTATAGCACTGATGCCCCACATCCCAGATGAACTTGTCCTGCGGAGAATCAAAGATGCGGTGCAGGGCAAGCGTCAGCTCCACGGTGCCCAGGTTCGAGGCCAGGTGGCCGCCGTTGTGGGAGATCACCCGCACCATGAGGCTCCGGATCTCCTTGGCAAGCTTGCGGCACTGTAGGGGCGTGAGCTTTTTGAGATCCTCCGGCAGTGTGAGCTCCGAGAGCCGGTACTCCCTGTCGGACATGATTTCATGTTGTTTCATTTCCATAGCTTCTTCCTATATCTTACAATGGGATCAATGCGCCGATCACCAGCCCCAGGGCAGCGCCGCACGCCACCTGGAGCGGGGTATGACCGAGCAGTTCCTTGAATTCCTTCTTTTTGCTGTCCGGATCCTGTTCCTGCGAAAACAGTCTGAGCATGATCTCGTTGAGCTGCTTGGCGTGCTTGCCAGCCTCGAGCCGGACATTCGCGGCATCGTACATGACGATGCACGAGAGCACGAACACGATGCCGAAGGCGGCTGAATTCCAGCCCTGCTCCCGGCCCGTGCTCACAAGTGCTGCACACACCAGCGCCGAATGGGAGCTGGGCATGCCGCCCGAGCCGTACAGGCGCTCCATATTGATGCTCGTGTTCTGCGCAAAGTACAGGATGAATTTCAGCAGCTGTGCTGCCGCCCATCCCAGAACGGCGGCACAGATGATGGGATTGTATAGTTCACTTAATGTCATGGCCGTGGTGTTCCCCTTTTCCTTTCCCCTCCTGCGGTGCAGGAGCATTTTATCTTAGAGCCGGTTTAATATCTGGAGATAGCTGGATTTTCGAGCAGATTTTCGTTCTGACGACGCACGAAATCCGCAGGAATACTTGGTGTATTTCAAGGATTTCGGGCTAAGTCAGGGCGGAAAGATGCCGAAAAGACGGC
>JAFTZY010000065.1 GCA_017460955.1 Oscillospiraceae bacterium | reverse complement strand
TCCCCGGGCTGCCAGCCCTCGGGGGGCTGCATCCCCTCGCTCGGACGCTCCGGGGGGCCCTCACCGTTCCGGCCGGGGGCGAACCGGTCGCCGCCGTCACGGCGGTCGTTCTGCTGCTGCTCCTCGCCCCAGCCGTAGCCGTAATCGCCCCACACCTCTGCCAGGGGGGTCACACTGGTGATGATCGCCTCCGCGGCCGCGGACGTTGCGTCCTGTGCGGGCGGCTCGGGGGGCGTACCTCCGTTCTCGGGCGGGACGGTATTCCCGTCGGGCGGGATGGGCTCCCCCTCGGGCGGGGGCATATTCTCGCCGCCGATGCTGTCATACCGGTCGCTCTCGGCGATCTGCACGAGCAGACGCATGGACTGTGACTGGCTGACGGTCTGCATGATCATATTGATCGAACCGAGCATGGTCAGGAACACCCCGACGAGGATGGCCATGGCCACTGCCACGAATTTCATGCGCATTTGTCGGATCACATCGCTGCCCACGCGCAGCCGGCGCAGCCAGCCGGAGATCTGTTCCCGGTCCGGCAGATGCAGCCGGATCGGCAGCTGAGGCATTTTCAGCACGGATCAATCGCCGCCTTCCAGATAATAACCGATCCCGCGGGCTGTCTTGATCGTGACGCCCGAGCCAATGGCACCGAGCTTCTTGCGCAGAAACGAGATGTACACCTCGACATTGTTGTATTCCACGTCACTTTCATAGCCCCAGATCTTTTCGATAAAGCGTTCCTTCGGGATGAGCTGCTTGGGATTGACCATCATCATTTCGATGATCTGGTACTCTTTCAAGCTGAGCTTGACGAACTGTCCCTCCCGGCTCAGGCTGAAGGTGCTCTTGTTGAGTGCGATGTCCCCGAAGGTGAACTCATCGGTCACGACCTCGCCGCGCCGTCTGGTGAGCGCCCGCACGCGGGCGAGCAGCTCGCCGCTGACGAAGGGCTTGGTGAGGAAGTCATCGGCGCCGCTGTCCAGGCCGTTGATCTTGTCCTCGACCTCGGACTTGGCCGTCAGCAGCAGCACGGGGGTATTGATGTGCTTTTTGCGCAGGAGGCGCAGCACGTCGATGCCGTTCATTTTCGGGAGCATGATGTCGAGGATGATGCAGTCATACAGGTCGGTCAGGGCATATTCGAGCCCGTCCTCCCCGTCGTGTACCATATCGACCGAGTACTTGTTGCGTTTGAGGATCTCGCTGAGCGCTTCTGCAAGCGCCACCTCATCCTCGACCAGCAGGATCTTCATGTGGATTCCTCCTATCCGGAGCCTCCGGCTTACACCATATCACATACAGCTTAAAATAAGCTTGAAGGCATTGCAAATTTTCCAAGACTGTGGTATACTTATATCATAGCACATTTTTGAGAAAATGGCAAGAAAAATGTGTGAATTTTCATAAATTCGCGATGGATACTGCACCCCTTTTCGTTTATACTATGGACAAAACGACAGGGAGGGCATATTTATGAAGATCACACAGCGGCAATATGAAGCCATGCAGCAGCGCACGCTGCCGTCCTCGAACAGTCTTGTGAACATCACGACAGCATTTGCAGCCGGCGGGGGCATCTGCGTCCTCGGGCAGCTCCTGCTCGAGCTCTATCTGCATCTTGGAATGTCCGAACAGGCCGCCTCGGGGTGGGTATCGGTGACGCTCATCGCGTGCAGTGCGCTCCTCACGGGACTGCGGCTGTACGAGCGTCTTGCCCGGCATGCGGGCGCGGGGACGCTCGTGCCGATCACGGGCTTTGCCAATGCGGTGGTGTCCTCGGCGATGGAGGCCCGCAGTGAGGGGCTGGTGCTGGGCATCGGCACGAAGATCTTCACGATCGCAGGGCCGGTCATCCTCTACGGCTGCACGGCCTCGGTGATCTACGGGCTCGTGCTGTGTGCTTTGCGTGCAGGGCTGCTCGGATAACGGAAAGGATGGAGGATATGAAGGTATATGTGACCCGTCACGGACTGACACAGTGGAATGCGATCGACCGCATCAGCGGCATCACGGACATTGCCCTGACGCAGGAGGGACTTGCGCAGGCGCAGGAAATGGCCGCGAAGGCGGCTTGCATCGGGGGGATCGAGCGGATCCTCGCCTCCCCCATGCAGCGTGCCCAGGCTACGGCACAGGCGGCTGCACAGGCCCTCTCCCTGCCCGTGGAGACGGATGTGCGGCTGCGCGAGTGGGATTACGGGAGCTTTGAGGGACAAAGCCGCCACACGCCGGGCTTCCCGGAGGCCAAGGCCGCATGGGGCTGCAAAATGCCCGGGGGCGGTGAGTCGGTCTTTCAGATCGTTCAGCGCACCTACAATGTGCTCGACGATGTACGGGCTGCGGGCAAGGTGACGCTCATCGTCTGCCACGGGGGCATCTGCCGGGTGATCGACAGCTATTTCCATGACATGACACTCGAGCGGTTCATGGGGTTCTTCATGGGCAACTGTGAGATACGGGAGTATGAGTTTACATAAGCCGGGGATGGGGAGCCCCCGCACCCCGCAAGCACAGGAAGGCCGATTCGACCTTCCTGTGCTTTTTTGACAGCCTGCCTCTTCAAAGAACGGCCGGATTGGGGATCTCGCTCGCTGTAATCAGCCAGCGCAAATGCTGATCGCTCACTTCGCCTTACGGTGTGAAGGTAAGCCGACCTTTGCGACGCTTTGCGTCGCATTGGGAGGCATCTGCCAGCGGGGGCTCCCCGCCTGCTTGACAGAATGCTGTTTTTGCATTATAATGTGGATAAGTAATCGTACAGAAAGGATGATCCCCATGCTGCAAGCAGCACCTGTTTTTACCGATCATATGGTCCTCCAGCGGGAGAAGCCCATCCGCGTCTTCGGCAAGGGGCAGAACGGCACTGCCGTGACCTGCACCCTCGGGCCGTGCAGTGCCCGCTGTGAGGTCCGGGGCGGCACATGGCAGCTCACGCTCCCGCCCATGCCCGCCGGCGGTCCGCTCACCATGACGATCAGCGCCGGTGAGGAGACGCTCACCTTCTCGGATGTGTACCTCGGTGAGGTATGGCTCTGCGGCGGCCAGTCCAATATGGAGCTGCCCGTTTACGGCTCCGCCGATCCGGAGGATGCCCTCAGGGACTGCGAGCACTCCGGCGTCCGGCTCTACCATGTGGGCAAGCGCGGCTTTTTTGACGAACAGTTCTATGCTGAGGAGGCTGCCTCCCGCTGGCAGCCCCCCTGCCGGGATACCGTCCCGCACTGGACGGCGGTCGGGTACTATTTCGCCCGGATGCTCGCCCGGC
This sequence comes from Oscillospiraceae bacterium, assembly GCA_017460955.1. Taxonomy (GTDB): domain Bacteria; phylum Bacillota; class Clostridia; order Oscillospirales; family Ruminococcaceae; genus UBA3855. The sequence continues at coordinate 48,805 of JAFTZY010000065.1, read as the reverse complement.
ACCTTGGTGTGACCGTCGGGCTCGTCGAGTGCAATTACGGCGGCACCTCCGCGAGTGCCTGGATGAGTGAGGAGGCGCTCTCTGCCACCGCCGCCGGCCGCGCCTACCTTGAAGAGTATGAGACCGGCATGCAGGGCCTCACGGACGAGGAGGCCAACCGTGCGTATCTTGAATACTGCGAATACCATAACGCCTGGCAGGCCCGGATCGATGCCTGCTACAAGGAACATCCGGACATCCCGTGGGAGGAGGCGCTGAAGCTCTGCGGCGAGAACCGCTATCCCGGCCCCCCCGCGCCCGTCAATCCCCTGCGGCCCCACGGTCTGTACGACACCATGCTGCGCCGCATCACGCCCTACACACTGCGCGGCGTGCTCTATTACCAGGGCGAATCGGACGACCACCGGCCGGAGACCTACCGCACCCTGCTCGAGGGACTCATCCGGCTGTGGCGGGAGGACTTCCGGGATCCCCATCTGCCCTTCCTTCTCATGCAGCTGCCCATGTTCAGCTATGAAAACCTCCAAAACGGCGAGAACTGGCCCCTCATCCGCGAGGCGCAGGAGCTCGTCTACCGCACCGTGCGCTATACGGGACTTGCCGTGATCCCCGACTGCGGGGAATACAACGAGATCCATCCCAAGGAAAAGCGCGAGCCCGCAAGGCGTCTCTTCCTCCAGGCGCTCCGGGAGGTCTATCACATGCAGACCGCGCACACCACCGCGCCGCTCGTCGCCTGCGCCGTGCAGGAGGGCAGCGGGATCCGGGTGTACTTTGACAATGCACAGGACGGCCTTTCCCTGCGCGGCACGGAGGGCTTTGCCGTGTGCGGTGCGGACGGTATCTGGCATCCGGCTGCCGCCGAGATCCGGGAAAATTCCCTCCTCCTGTCCGCTCCGGAGGTCCCCGTGCCCGCCGGTGCGCGGTACGGCTGGTATAATTTCGGCCCCGTGACGCTGTTCGGACAGGACGGCCTGCCCGCTGCGCCCTTCCGGGTGATGCTGTAAAAAAGAAGCGAGGTCCATGACCTCGCTTTTGCTGATATTTTGTATCAATTTCGTAAATCCTATTGACATTTTCCGCAACCTGTGCTATCATGACAAGGGAGAGGCATGAAGGAGACAGGTGCTGACCGTAAAGGTGCCGTACCGGTGCAGGACAAAATCGGCACCGGGCGGTGCGCTCTGCACGGTATCCCCGTCAAGGGAGAAGCACAGTGCCTTCATGTCGCAGGCGATCCCCGTTCCGGTGGCCTTGGTATAGGCCTCCTTGAGGGTCCACAGCCGGACAAAGAGCGCATCGGGATCCGGAGCGCACGCAAGCGCACGCGCCTCCTCCGGCGCGAACGCACGGCGGACCACCCCCGCACGAAGCGGCCGCTCCCCCTCCGCATCCACCCCGCACACAAAGCGGGACAGGAGCACGGCAGCAAGGCCCTTGCAATGGCTCAGGCTGCACTGCACGTCCGGGAGCTGCGGCAGATACGGCTTTCCGCTGCGGGCATAGGCCACCGTCACGGGCGCATCGGGCAGCAGGAAGCCCTCCTGACGGGCATAGCGGCGCAGTCCCTCCTGGAGGAGGGCATGGGCGGTCTCATGCTGGGAGGCACCCTCCGGGATCCTGCGGACAAAGAGCTGTCCGCGGTCCTCCGGGACGGGAAGTGTTGTCACAGCTCCCGCGGCTCGTAGCCGTGCTGCTCCATATAGGAGCGCAGGCGCAGATAGGTCTCCTCGCTGATGACGTGCTCGATCTTGCACGCATCCTTCTCGGCCGTGATGGGATTGACCCCGAGCTCCTGTGCGAAGAAGTCCGTGATGAGCGTATGGCGGCTGTAGACGTCCCTGGCCTTCTGAAGCCCGCTCTTGGTCAGGCGGATCTGGCCGTCGGCGGCCATGGAGATCAGGCCCTCCTCACGCAGGATGCGCATGGCTCTCGAGACACTTGCCTTGGTATAGCTCAGCTCATTGGCAATGTCCACGGAGCGGACGAAGGGATTCTTTTTGGAGAGCAGATAGATGGTTTCCAGATAGTCCTCACCGGATTCGTGAAGTGGCATGGCTGGCTCCTTTCTGCGGCGCTTTGGCAGCGCTGCGCCAATGGTATTTCCCCACACGGGGCAGGCTACTACTATTGTAGCACATTCCACAAAAAAAATCAACTGCAAAAAAATATATTCCGGCACCATCTTTACAGGGCCGGACAGGGAGGTCGATCACATGACATATGCACTGGATGTACAGAAGCTTTCCAAGAGCTACGGCAAGAAGCAGGCCGTCCGGGAGGTCTCCTTTCAGATCGCCGAGGGGGAGATCTTCGGACTCATGGGGATGAACGGCGCCGGCAAGACGACGATCCTGCGGATGCTGGCCACGCTCCTGCGGCCCGACAGCGGCGATGCCCTCATCGCGGGCAGCAGTATCGTGCATGCCCCGGACAAGGTGCGCCGGAGCATCTGCTACCTGCCCGATGAAGCGGGCGCCTACCGGACGATGACGGGGCGGCAGTACCTGGAATTCATCGCGGGGCTCTATTTCCATGATGAGGACGAGCAGGAGGCCTGCTGCAGGCTCGGTGAGGAGATCTGCGGACTGGGTGATGCCCTCACGCAGAAGATCTCGACCTACAGCCGCGGCATGACCCGCAAGCTCGTGCTGGCAAGGACGGTCATGCCCAAGCCCCGGCTTGCCATACTTGATGAGCCGACCAGCGGCCTGGACGTGCTCAATTCCCTGGATATCCGCGGGACCATCCGACGCTGTGCCGAGGAATTCGGCACGGCCTTCCTGCTCTCCTCCCATCACATGCAGGAGGTGCAGACCACGGCGCACCGGGGCGCGATCATGAAGGACGGGCAGTTCCTGGCTATGGGGACGATCGGGGAGCTGCTGGAAACCTATGAAGCGCAGAATCTGGAGGAAGCATTTGAAAGGGCGGTGAAGGGCGTATGATGCATCTGCTGCGAAAGGAGCTCCGGGAGCTGCTCAACAAGCAAATGCTCCTGAGTCTGCTCGTGACCTTTCTGCTGATCGCGATGATCGGCTTTGTCATGACCAACACCATGAACGAGACGCTGTCCGAGAGCGGGCAGGTCCATCTGCTCGACGCGGACGACTCGGACGCCTCCCGGGCGCTGGTCAAGACGCTCGAGGAGCGCGGCTACACGGTATCGCGTGAGGTGATCTCGGAGGAGCCGGATTATGCACAGCTGCTCGCCTCCCTTGACTGGAGCGAAGCGGCGATGCTCCCCAAGGGCTACGGACAGGCGCTCTCGGAGGGGGAGGCATGCGAGATCGGCAGCATCACGATGCTGCGCACGACCTCGGCACTGAGCCTGACGATGGCGGCCGGCGGCAGCGCGGAGATCGTCCGCAGTGCCGTGCAGGCGGCGTACAAGCAGGCCTATCTGACGGGGGACCTCGCCTTCATGCAGGACCCGGTGACCACATCCGGCTACACGGTGGCCAACGGCAAATGGGTGCAGGCGGATGCCATGAGCGTGGCAAGCTCGCTTACGATGTTCGACCAGGTCATGCCGCTGATCCTCTTTCTGCTCGTGATCCTGACAGTCCAGACGATCATCACGGCAGTGGCGACGGAAAAGACGGACAAGACGCTTGAAACGCTGCTGTCCTCGCCCATGCCCCGCTCGACGATCATCATTGCGAAGATGCTCGCGGCACTGATCGTGGCGGTGATCTACGCGGTGACCTACGGGGTGGCCTTTGTGCTGACGCTGTTCGGGACGGTCAGTGACACGGCATCGCAGGTGGACATCGGCGGGACCTTCGAGAGCATCCTGGACACCCGTGCAGCGGCACAGACGCTCGGGCTCCAGATCCCGGCGGCGGGCTGGCTGGGCGTTGTGATGCAGCTGGTGCTGACCATCGGCATTGCACTGACGGCATCGATCATCCTCGGCGGGCTCGTGGAGGATGCCAAGGGCTCCCAGACGGCAAGCCTGCCGATCCTGGTATGCACGATGTTCCCCTACCTGTTCTCGATGCTGTCGGACATCCGGAGCATGGAGGGCGTGCCGCGGATCCTGATGCTGTGCATCCCGTTCACGCACACGTTCATCGCCACAAGCTGCATGCGCTTCCACGACATGCCGCTGTTCTGGTTCGGACTTGCGTACCAGGCGGTGTTCCTTGGCGTGATGATCTTCGCCGCCGTCCGGCTCTATCAGTCGGATCTTCTGTTTGTGCATAGCAGGAAGTATCGGAAACGGAAGATACATGCCGATTAAGAGTGACAAAGTATGGCAGGCAGCGGACGGACTGCCGTAAAGCATTTCATGGAGCCGTCCTGCGCATATGAGAACGATCCCCCGGTGTATGATACGCCGGGGGATCGTTGTCGTTATCGTGCTGCGGGGATTCCGGACATTCCGGGACTACTCAGGGCTGGCAGGCAAATACGATGCGGTCCGAAGTCCACAGATTGGTCAGAAATTCAAATTCCACGGTCTGCGCATCCAGCGGGACCTCATAGGCCACGGTTCCCTTTGCCTTGCGTCCCGGGGAAATGGTGGCATCCAGCAGATCATCCGTCCCATAATATGCTTCACAGCTGGAGGAATCTGCAAAACAGTCGAACTCCGTGTAGCTGACGTACTGGTCGTTGTCGGAGATATTCTCAAATTCCAGCTCGCAATACACGTAATGATATCCATCCTTGGGCGGGTCAAACTCATTATAACCGGTGTATTCCCCGCAGGACAGATAGGCAATACGAAGCGCATCTGTTTCAACGATATCCCCTGCATGGAAAGCGGACTCGGATGCAGCTGCATCTGCCTCCGGCTCAAATCCTGAATCCTTGTCCCCCTCGAACACAAAGACTGCCTTCTCCTCCGACCACAGATCCAATTCATATTCGATCTGGATATCGGATGCATCCTGCGGCACCTCAAAGGCCACGATCCCGCTCGCGGAACGTCCGGGCGAAAGAGAGGCTGACAGGTCATTATCCGAAAAATAGGTGGATTCACAGCTATACCCGTCTGCATAGCATGTAAAGCTGTAGGAGTCGATCGACTGATCCGAATCACCGATGTTCGTGCAATACAGCTCAATAAAAATGTATTGGTTCCCCTCCTTGGGCTGTATGAACTCATTGTCGCTGACATAATACCCACTGGCCTTGTAGACGATCTCCAGTGCATCCGTTTTCAGGATGTCACCAACATGATACGCCTCCTGCGGTGCATCCGCTTCCTCCTGCGTCACACTGTCCTCCGGTGCTTCGTCACCGTCGGGCTGCGGTGTTTTCTCCTTCTCTTCATCCGCACTGCTCACAGTCTGTTCGACCTCTCCTACCTTTTGGGCAGTTGAATTGTCATCGGAACCGCTTCCTGCGGCCATCATCAGAAATACGCCGGTCATTATCAGGATACCGGCAGCCCTGTGCATTGGTTTGAATTGCATAGTATCTCCCCCTCTGGTATACGATCATGACTGAAAATATGGTCCCCATGAAAAAAACGACGATATCCAATACATCATATGTTCCCCGGAACAAATGCACTTTCTGCAGCACTTCCGTTACTGTACCAAGTACCGAGCACAGCATCAGCAGCACCGCACGGGTATACGGGACCTGTACAATGCTCTGGATCGCAAACACAAAGGAGGCTGCCCAGAAAAAATCGGCACCATAGCAAATGAGCAGACGATCAAGTAATGCATGACCGGTGCTGAATACAGGGATCGCATATCCGCCAAGCAGGGACCGGAACAGCTCCGTATCCTGGTTCATCGTCAGATAGATCCCGGCACCCGGTAACAGAAGGAGAACACTCAGTAAGAGATCAGCAGAACGTTTCATATCGGTATATTCTCAGTTGTTTGATCTTTAAATACAACGTTTGTTGTATTTGAGAATTATTATACCACATTCATTGTACTTTGTCAATAAAAAAACACGATTTGTGGTATACTATTGTCAGATTGCACACATACAGGAGGATATGGTTATGCAGCATTACCAACGGATACGGGATCTGCGGGAGGATCATGATCTGACACAGGAGGAGCTTTGCAGGCGGCTGTATATGCATAAGACCACCTACACGAATTACGAACAGGGAAAGCATACGGTGCCGCTGGATTTCGCTGTGGTCCTCGCGGAATTCTACCATGTCAGCCTTGATTATATCGCGGGGCTGACCAATTTCCAGCAGGGCATCGGCAGGCCGCAGCTGTCCGCGGACGAGCTTGCGCTTCTCGAAAGCTTCCGCCAGCTCTCGGAGCGGCACAAGGGCAGGGTCGAGCAGCTGATCTCAGAGCTTTCCGAGCAGGAGCGCTCCCGCTGAACACCGTATACTTTTCTCATACAAAAAACCGGAGCATCCCGCTTTTGGAATGCTCCGGTTTTGCTATCGTTCTCAGGACGCTCACAGCACGCTCCCGATCCTCCCGGCAAGCTCCTCGGAGATCTCACCGGCGGGGCGCATCCTCTCCCCCTCGCAGCATGTCAGCACCTGCCAGCCCTCCCGGGCGGCGGCGTACATGGCGGCCTCACGGCACGCACGCAGGTAGGAGGTATCCGATTCGTGGATGTCCTTTTTCTGCTCATTGCCCCCGTATCTGCCGGACAGCAGTCCCTGCGATACCTCCACGGGCACGTCCAGGAAGATCACGGCATCCGGCCTTGGCAGGCCGAGCTTGCCATATTCGTAATCGTACAGCCACCGGCAGTAGGCCTCCCACTCGCCGCGGGGGAGCTTGGTCATCTGGTAGATGACGTTCGAGGTGGTGTACCGGGCGGACAGGAACTGCCCCCCGCTGCGGTACTCCGCCTCCCAGAAGTGCTTGTAATTCACATACCGGTCGATGGCATAGAACGAGCTTGCCGAATAGGCACTGTGGACGGGATCCGGCTCCGGGAAGGCGCCGTCCAGATACTGCCGCACGAGCCTGCCGCTGTCGGAGGCATAGTCCGGAAAGCTCAGAAAGCCCATAGCCGGGAAACGCTCCTGCATGGCGCTAAGCTGCGTGCTCTTGCCGCATCCGTCAAGCCCCTCGATCACGATCAGCCTGCCCACGTCCTACTCCTTGTTGGCTCTGTCAAGCCAGGTGGCAGCGACGTCGAGTGCGTCGTACAGGCTGCCGCGCTCGCCGCTCTTGACGATCGCTTCGATCGGGTTGAGCCCCTCCTTCGTGGACATCTGGTAGAAACGCACCTTGGCGGCCACCTCGATGCCCTGCACGGCGGCGGTCTGCTCGGCCTGCAGCATCACCACATACGGGTCGCTCATATAGCCGAAATACATATCATTGCCCTTGCGGACGAGCGGGTAGCCCTTATAGGTCATGAACTGTTCCATCTCTCAAAGCTCCTTTTCTTGCCGGCGCATACCGGCAGGGTGGACCGTGGCTTACTGCCAGGTCAGGGCGAATTCCTTCTCCGTATCATCAAAGATCCGCATATTCTCCGCGAGGGTATCCAGGCAGGAGGTCCGGATCAGATAGCTCGGTACGCCGTTGTAGGCGATCATGCTGCGCAGACCCTCCATCCGGTAGATGTCCACGGTGTAGTCCTCCCGGCCGTCCTGCGTGGTGATGTGGATGCTCGCATCCGGCGCACGGTCGGGCAGCGCCTCACCGATGCACAGCTCCTCGCCGTAGATGTTCAGCAAAAAGCGGAAGAAGGTCCGGAAGCGCTCGGTATCACAGGTCTCGCCGTTTTTTGTCACGGTGTAGCTCTCCTGGTCGGAGCCCTCCCCTTCAAAATGCAGGGATTCCCCATCGGCAGTGACATCGAGCGTGGCGATGTTCCATACATAGGTCGCAAAAATATTGGCGGAGGTGATGTCCCCCGGCAGCACCGTTGCCCACACAGCATCCTCGGCCGAGACGGCATAGAGCACATCCGTGCCCTCAAGCATGGTGTAGTACACGGCGGTGCCGTCCTCGAGGGTGTCCCGGTCTCCGATGGTGAGCGTGTAGGTGTTCCCGTCATCGCATTCCATCACGGCCGTGCAGAACGGATCGTCAAGGCCGGCCTTTGCAATGGTCTGCGCATCCGGGTGGATGGCGGTGATCTCCTGGGCACTCAGGCCGAACATGCCGTTGGTCACATCCACGGATTTATCCGGGCTCAGGTACGAGAAGATCGGCTCGCGCAGGACATGGGTGGCTGCCGTGCCGCCGATGGAATCGTTGTCTGCGTTCTCGTGATCGTATTCGATCAGCACGGTATAGTCAAGGTCCTTCCGCTCGAGCGTGAGCGATTCCACGATCGGATAGGACTCCTGCGGCGGCTCCTCGAGGAGCGTGGTGCTCACAAAATCCGTATCCTTCTTCTGGTAATTGGCCACGAGCGAGGCCTTGACCAGGTAGACCGTCCCGCCCGTTTCCACATAGCTGTAGGTCGTATCGAGGGGCTTTGCGGTGCCGACACGGAACGAGAAATCCGTCCCGTCCTTGTAATGCATCGTCACATCCGCTGCCGGGGCATCGAGTCCGTACTTGGCAGGGTCGGCCGGATCATCCTCGATGTGCTCCATCGCAAAGAGCTCGCTGCCGTTGTTGACGAGCGTCGAGAGCAGCGACTGGTCGAGGGGGATCCCCTCAAAGCCCTTGATGCTGCATGTCATCGTCTCCGTGTCCCGGGCGACCGTGACGGAAAACTGCGAGGCGCCGTCAATGTCGATGCCGGTCACATCCTCTGCGACCTCCTCGTTGAGCATGATCTGCTCGGCGTCGTCGCCGTCGAGCATCTGTGAGAGCGCTTCACTGTCCACGCCGGAGTCCTCCCCGGTGCCGCTGTTCCGCCCGAGCAGAAGCACGCAGGTGAGCGTGCCGCCGAGCACGGCCAGCACGCAGACCGTGCCGATCAAAAGCTTTGTATTCTTCGAGAGTCCCTTTTTCTCCGCCGCCGCTGCCGCAGGCTTCGGGGCATCGGCAAAGAAATCCATGCCCTCCATTTCCTCCTCGGCCTGCTGCTGCAGCTTCTGCCGGTCATCCAACTGCTCACTCATCTGTTCCGTCTCCTTACGAATACCACAACGCCGATCACAACGACAATGAACGGGATCAGATAGATCACGATATTGATGCTGCGCACGTCGGCAGTGGTCAGATTCAGGTTCTCCTGTGTCAGATCCTTCGAGGAAATGATGAGACTGCTGCCCTTGCCGCTCAGGACATTGACCGCACTCATCAGGTACTGTGCGTTGTTAAAGGAGGCATCCTGCAGGAGGTTGGCATCCGTCATCAGCATACCGCCCATGACCAGAATGCTGCTCTGGGAGGTGTAGCTGTTGTCGCGGCGTGTGGACACGGCCATGACCGTCTGTTCCCCGACCGGTGTCGTATCCGCATCCTCTGCCTTCTCGCCCATCTTGCCAAGGTAGACCGAATCCCCGGTTTTGAGCAGGGTGCTCGTGATACCGCCGGACTGGGAATCCCACAGAAGGTCGATCGTGCGGCACAGGGGGGCTGCGATCGGAAGGGCGGTATTGGCAAGACCGGTGCTGTAGGTCTCATCGACGATGGAGGCGACCGGCACGGCAGCCGTACCGATGGACAGCGTCACCTGCTGGGCGGCCTTCTGGTCCCCCTCAAAAGCGATCTCCTTGTTCACGGCGATGCCCCATGTGCTCAGGAACTCGTCGAGGTTGGGCGTGTCACCCTGGGAGAAGTCGGCGATATAGATGAGGTTCGTGCCGTAATTGCCGTCGTTGTACAGAAATTCCGACAGGTGCTCCACGGCCGATGTCGTCAGGTCATTGACCGGAGCGGGCAGCAGGAGCATGTCAAAGCTGTCCGCATCAAAGCTGTCACTGTACAGGTCGATCGTCTGCACGTCATAGCCGTTGCGCGACAGGGTCTGCACATAGGCATTGAGGGAGGCCGCATGGAACTGCGAATTGTAGAGCGGCTGTCCGTTGGCCGTGGCCAGTACGCCCACGGTGACAGGATCCGCATCGGTAACGAACATCAGCGCTGCGGTCAGGTCCTGCTCGCCGGAAAAGCCCGTGATGCAGTCCTCGAGGGAATACGAGCCGTAGTAGTAGTAATAGTAGTACTTCTCCTGGTCGTAGGCGAACAGATTGCCGATGCTGACCACGCGCAGCTTGGAAGGGTCACTGTGGTTGGCGATCACGATGTCGCCCTGTGTCAGGGAGCCGGAGTAATTGGCCTGATAGGCGCTGACCACGTCCGGATTGGTATTCGGGTCCACATAGCGCAGGTCGATCCTGTCGCTGTACTGCGTATAGCGCTCGAGGATCTCCCCGACCATCTTATAATAGGTGCCGCTGGTCTGGAAATTGCTCTCGGCCATTAGAACGGTGAAGTCCACCTCCTGGTCAAGCTTCTGGAGATAGTCGATGGTCTCCTGCGAGATCTCATACATTGCATTCTCGGTCAGGTCCAGCTTGAGCGGATATTTCTTGACCAGAACGCCCACCAGCACATTCACGAGCACCACGATCGCAACGACCACGCAGGTGATGGCGGTCGCAACGCCCCCGTAGCGCAGGCGCTTTTTGGCTGCCGCGCTCATCCTGCGTTTCGGCTTCTCCCCGGGCGCCTTCGTTTCCTTGGATGTGACATCGGAAGCCGGCTCTCCGGCCGCTTCCTGCTTCTTCTCATTCTCTGTATCTGCCATGTTTTAAGCGCACCTCCCTCAGCTCCAGCGTCTCTTCTCAAACACTCGTACCGTGAAGAAATTGAACAGCACGGCCGTGCTCACATAGAACAGCACGCTCGAGAGGTTGAAAATGCCGCAGGTGAATTCATAATATCTGGAATAGAACGACAGCTGGTACAGGAGGCTTTGCAGCCAGGACACATGCACGGCCGATGCGATCACATCGATCATGTACAGAAGCATCAGCACCACAAAGCCGCCCACGGCTGCGACCACCTGGTTCTCCGTCAGGGAGGACACGAACAGTCCCACCGCGATGAAGGCCGCACCCAGCAGCAGCAGGGCGATATAATTGGACACGAGCGTCACCCACGCGACGGTCCCGAACAGGCTCAGGATCACCCCGTAGATGAACACGATGCTCACGCCGATGAGGAACAGGGTCAGTGCGGCAAAGTACTTGCCCAGCACGATCCCGGTCAGGGATACGGGGGCCGTCAGCAGCCCCTGCTCGGTTTTCTGTTTCTTCTCCTCACTGAACAGACGCATGGTCAGGATCGGGATGAGGAAGATGATGACCAGGAACAGGTTCGAGAACACGCCCGCCATATTGGCAGAGCCCGTGGCCAGATTGTTCAGGGAAAAGAAATACCCCGAGAACACATAGAATACAGCTAAGAATACATAGGCGATGCTCGATGAAAAGAACGCCCCGATCTCTCTGCGGTAGATCGCACCCATACCTTACTTCCTCCCTTCCGGCTTCTGGGCCTGCACGTTCTCGCCCATGGTGATCTTGAGGAAGATGTCCTCAAGGGTCATCTCCATGGTGCGCAGTGTCAGGATGTCCCATCCGTGCTCGCGTGTCACGGCATTGAGCGCCCGGCGGATGTCCTGTCCGGGCTGTGCCTCGATCTCGTACTCATACACGCCCGGCTCGCGCTCCATGTCGGCGCGGACATACTCGACGCCCTCCATGGCACGCACGGCCTGGAGGATCTCCGCCTTCGGACCGTCGATGCGGGCAATGATGCGGTGATCGGTCGTGACCTCATTCGAGAGGTTCGTGGCGGTGTCATCGGCGGCCACGACGCCGTGGTTGATGATGATGACACGGTCACAGACGGCCTGGATCTCCGAGAGAATGTGGGAGGAGAGGATCACGGTATGATTCTTCCCCAGGCGCTTGATGAGCGTGCGGATCTCGACCATCTGCTTCGGGTCGAGACCGACGGTCGGCTCATCGAGGATGAGCACCGGCGGGTTGCCGATGAGTGCCTGTGCCAGTCCCACACGCTGCTTATAGCCCTTCGACAGGTTCTTGATGATCCGGCCCTCGACGTCCTTGATCTTGCACAGCGTCATGACGTCCTTGAGGTGGGAGCGCCTTGGCAGCTTGCATTTTTTCAGATCGAACACGAAATTGAGATAGGCCTGCACCGTCATATCCAGGTACAGCGGCGGGATCTCCGGCAGGTAGCCGATATAGGACTTGGCCTTGATCGGGTCCTCGAGGATGTCCACCCCGTTGATGAGGGCCTGTCCGGAGGTGGAGGAGATGTAGCCGGTGAGCATATTCATGGTCGTGGACTTCCCGGCGCCGTTCGGCCCCAGAAAGCCCAGGATCTCCCCGTCCTCCACGGTGAAGCTGATATCGTTGACTGCTTTTTTATCGCCGTAATGCTTCGTCAGGTTTCTGACCTCTATCATGCGAATAAAGCCTCCTTCATGCCGCATGTCTGCGGCCTTATCGTACACGGAAGGGGGGTGCCCCCACTGTGCATACGTTGCAAGTATACTATGCGTATGTGTCAGTCATGTGACAGATCGCGGAAAATTCTCTGCATGCGGCAAGGTCCCGGTGCATCTGGTCGGTGAGCTCCGACAGCCCTGCAAATTTCTGCTCCGGGCGCAAAAAGCGCAGGAGCCGTACCTCCACGGTCTTTCCGTACAGGTCCCCGGAAAAGCCGTCGAGGAAGGTTTCCGCAAGCGGCGCACCCGTATATGCCACCGTCGGCTTTTTGCCGATGTTGGTCAGTGCCGGGTACCAGACGCCCTCTGCCAAGCCCATTGCGGCATACACCCCGAAGGCGGGGACGAGCTGTCCGGGCGCGAAGGGCTGGTTGACGGTGGGAAATCCGATCGTCCTGCCCAGCGCCGCCCCGTGGACCGCCTCCCGGCGGATGCGGTAGGGCGCACCCAGGAGTGCCGCTGCTTTGTCCGGCTGCCCCTCCAGGAGCAGGGCGCGTACCGCACTTGACGACACGGTCCGCCCGTCCTTCTGCACATCCTCCACGGCCTCGACGGTAAAGCCGAGCGCACGGCCAAACTGTTCGAGCTCCCGCACCCCGCAGGCGGCCCCGGCACCGAACCGGAAGTCCCGCCCGCACACAGCATGGCGGGCGCCGAGCGTCCCGTGCAGGAGCTCACGCGCAAACTGCTCCCCGGACATCGTGCAGATCTCTCCGAAGGGGACGCACTCGATCCGGGTGATGCCGCATTCCTGCCGCAGGATGTGTTCGCGCAGCGCACTGTCGTACAGATAGCCGCCCGTGCCCTTGCGTGCGGCGGACTCGGCTTCAAAGGTAAAGACACCGGGGATCAGGCCCCGGTCCGCGCCCCGGCGTGCCGCTTCGAGCACGCGGCGGTGTCCGAGGTGTACCCCGTCAAAAAGCCCCAGGGCAAGGCTCGTTCCCGTCATGTGCATGCCTCCTGCGGCGGGCAGAGATTGCGCTCGATGCGCAGAAAGCCCTCCGACGGCACGGCAGTCCCGAGAAAGCCGTCGGGCGTGCCGTACACGCTGCATCTGCCGTGGCAGGGGGCATCGAGCGTTTCCAGCGGGAGCTTGACGCCGTTGCGGTAGCGCTTTGTCTCCCCGGCGGAGAGCCGGACCCTCGGCAGGCTCTCAAAGGCGCGTTCGATGGGGATGAGGAGCTTCTCCGGATCTTCACATGCCTGCACCGCTTCGAGCGTATGGCAGCTTGCAAGGGAAAAGCCGCATGCCATATCCCGGCGCAGTCCCGTCATGACGGCACCGCAGCCGAGCGCCTGCCCCATATCATGGAGGAGCGTGCGCACATACGTCCCCTTTCCGCACAGCACCTCGAGGGTGCCACAGCCCGTCAGAGCATCGAATGCGATGCACTGCACGCGCTCGATGTACACCGTGCGGGGTGCCCGCTCGATCTCCTCGCCCCTGCGTGCAAGCTCATAGAGCTTTTTGCCCCCGACCTTGACGGCGGAGTACATCGGCGGGATCTGTGCGGTCTCCCCGGTCGGCACGGCATGCTCGATGTCCTGTGCGGTCAGGTGCGAGAAGGATACGCCCGTTTCCTGCACACTGCCCGTGCTGTCCTGGGTATTGCTCACGCAGCCGAGCCGGAACTGCGCCGTATAGGCCTTGCGCTCATCCGGCAGGATCCCGCAGGCACGGGTGGCATAGCCGACAAAGACCGGCAGCACGCCGGTCGCCATGGGATCGAGCGTTCCGGCATGACCGAGGCGGCGCATATGCAGCACACCCCGGAGCTTGCCGATCACGTCAAAGGAGGTCCAGCCGGCGGGCTTGTCGATGAGGAGGATGCCGTTCATAGCGCTGCCTCCACGGCTGCGGTCAGGCGCTCCCGGACCTCGTCCTGCGTTCCCCGGATCAAGCAGCCGGCTGCCTTGATATGGCCGCCGCCGCCGAACTGCCGGCAGATCTCCGAGACGTTCACGTCCCCTGCCGAGCGCAGCGAGACCTTGTACACGCCGCTCTCACGCTCCCGGGCCGTCACGCCGACTTCCACACCCTCGGGCTTGAGGGAGAGGGAGGTCAGCCCCTCGGTGTCCTTGTCATCGAGCCCGGTGGTCTCAAAGACGTCCCGGGTCGCCCATACGAAGGTACAGCGGCCGTCCAGCGCATACTCCATACGCTCGAGCATGAGGATCTCCGCACGGATGCGTGCGGGGCTCTTGACCTCGAACATCTGCCGGTTGATCCAGGCATAGCGCATGCCGGGGAATTCCCGCATCAGCTCGGCGGTATAGATATGGGTCTCGGGCGTGGTGTTGTCGTACCGGAAGCATCCGGTGTCCGTTGCCATGCCCGTATAGAGGCATTTTGCGATCTGCTCGGTAAAGGGGATCCCCATGTGCCGGTAGAGGGCATAGAGGATCTCACAGGCTGCGGCGGCATGGGGGTCGAGCAGGGTACGTGCGGCATAGTGCAGGTTGGAGATGTGATGGTCAATGCACAGATCGACCCGTCCTGCATAGGTCTCCTGCAAGGCGCCGAAGAGGTTCTCGTCGGCCACATCCACGGAGATCACGCACTTTGCCGGGAAGTCCTCCTCGGGCGTCTCCGGCAGCAGAAAGCCGTAGACCTGCGGGATGGGATCCGCACACAGTACCTTCGAGCGCTTGCCGAGCACGCGCAGCACGGCCTGGAGCGAATAGCCCGCCCCGATGCAGTCCCCGTCGGGGCTGCGGTGGATCAGGATGTAGGCATCCTCACATGTCCGCAGGAAGGCTGCGGTATCCTCAAAGCTCATCGTCTGCATCCTCTACCTCCGGATGGTTCATTTCGCCGAGCCGTCTTGTGATCTCGGCACCCCTTGCGATGGAATCATCGGCAATGAAGTGCAGCTCCGGGCTCTTGCGCATTTTCAGGCGGGCAAAGAGCTCCCGGCGGATATAGCCGGCAGCACTGCGCAGTCCCTTGACGGACTGCCTGGCATCGTCGAGCCCGAGCATGCTCGAGACATAGACCTTGCAGTGCGAGCCGTCGCCGGCAAGCTCCACACGGACGATGCTGAGCATCCCGCTCACTCTCGGATCCTTGACGGAGCGGAGAATATCCGTCAGCTCTCTGTGGATATCCTCCGACATGCGGTCGTTCTTAAAGCTCGGCATTACTGTCCGTCCCGTCCTTCCTGCTGCCCGGCCAGGGTGTAGGTCGTGCTGCGGTCGAAGAAGGTCTCCTCATGGATGCACTCGGTCAGCTCTGCATCGCCCTCGTCGTAGTTCATCAGCTCCTCGGCATCAATGGGCATGGCCACATTGGCAAGCTCATCCGGCTCCTGCATCTCGACAGCGGAGCACTGGCCGAGCAGAATGCGCTTGACGGATTCAAAAAAGAATACATCCACCGGGCCGAATTCCTCCCAGGCAAGTGCCTCATCGCAGTACTGAAGCATATCCTTTGTGCTCATTCTGTTATATTCCATGGTCTTTCCATCCTTTCTTCATGCCCACAGCGTTTACTCGGGCTGGTATTCTTCCATGATATAGGCCTCGAAAATATCACCGGCCTTGATGTCTGCAAATTTCTCCAAGCTGATGCCGCATTCATAGCCGCTGGCGACCTCCTTGACCGCATCCTTGAAGCGCTGGAGACCTGCGATGTGGTCATCGGCCACGATGATGCCGTCACGCACGACGCGGATCTGGCTCTGTCTGGTGAGCTTGCCCTCGAGGACATAGGAGCCTGCGACAGTGCCGACGCTCGAGATCTTGTAGATCTCACGCACCTCGGCCTTACCGAGCACGACCTCACGGAATTTCGGTGCCAGCATGCCCTTCATGGCCGTGCTGATCTCCTCGATGGCATCGTAGATGATGCGGTACAGGCGGATATCCACGCCGTCCCTTGCCGCACTCTCGGCGGCGCCGTTGTCCGGGCGCACATTGAAGCCGACGATGATGGCATTCGAGGCGTTGGCGAGCATGACATCGCTCTCCTTGACGGCACCCACGGCGCTGTGGATCACGCGCACGCGCACCTCGTCATTCGAGAGCTTCTCGAGGGAGGTCTTGACGGCCTCGGCGGAGCCCTGTACATCGGCCTTGACAATGATCGGCAGCTCCTTGGTCTCGCCCTCGGCGATCTGGCTGAACAGATTGTCGAGCGTCAGCTTGTGCGAGGTGGACTGGAACATGGCTTCCTTCTGCTCGTGCTTTCTCTGCTCGACAAGCTCCCTTGCCAGGCGCTCGTCACGCGCTGCATCGAAGGTATCGCCGGCGCTGGGCACCTCGTCGAGACCCGTGATCTCCACGGGCACGGACGGGCCTGCGCTCTTGACGGTGCGTCCCTTGTAATCGGTCATGACGCGCACCTTGCCCACGGAGGTCCCGGCGATGACGATATCGCCCGTATGCAGGGTACCCTTCTGGACGAGGAGCGTGGCGATCGGGCCGCGGCCCTTGTCGAGGCGTGCCTCCACGACCGTACCCTTGGCAAGGCGGTCGGGATTGGCGGTGAGCTCCTTGACCTCGGCCACGAGCAGGATGTTCTCGAGGAGCTCATCGATGCCCTGACCGGTCTTGGCGGATACGGGGATGCAGATGGTATCGCCGCCCCACTCCTCGCAGACCAGACCGTACTCGGTCAGCTGCTGGAGGACTCTGTCGGGGTTGGCCGCTTCCTTATCCATCTTGTTGATGGCCACGATCACCGAAACGCCGGCTGCCTTGGCATGGTTGATGGACTCGACCGTCTGCGGCATGATGCCGTCATCGGCTGCGACAACGAGGATGGCGATATCGGTGATGTTCGCACCTCTTGCACGCATGGAGGTGAACGCCTCATGGCCGGGCGTGTCGAGGAAGGTGATGACCTGCCCGTTATGCTTGACCTGATAGGCACCGATATGCTGGGTGATGCCGCCCGCCTCGGAGGCGGTGACATTGGCATGGCGGATGCGGTCGAGGATGGAGGTCTTGCCGTGGTC
This sequence comes from Oscillospiraceae bacterium, assembly GCA_017460955.1. GTDB lineage: Bacteria > Bacillota > Clostridia > Oscillospirales > Ruminococcaceae > UBA3855. The sequence goes on along the minus strand of JAFTZY010000065.1, from coordinate 31,496 downwards.
AACGTGACCCATCACGACAACGACCGGCGGTCTGGGCAGCTGGTTCTCGTCGTCATGCTCCTCGGACTCGATCAGGCGCTCCTCGATGGTGACAACGACTTCCTTCTCGACCTTGGCGCCGAGCTCCTCTGCCACGATGGAGGCGGTATCGAAATCCACCTCTTCATTGATGGAGGCCATCACACCCAGGCCCATGAGCTTCCCGATGACCTTGGAGGCCGTGACCTTCAGGCGGGTGGCCAGCTCCGATACGGTGATGCTGTCCGGGATCTTGACCTTGAGCTGCTGCTTTCTGGCACGCTCGAGTTCGAGCCGGGACAGACGCTGTGCCTCCGTCTCCTGCTTTCTGCCGCCGCCCTTGTTCTTGCCGCGCTGTGCGGACTTCTGGTTGATCTTCTGCTTCTTGGTCGAGTAATTGTCCTTGCGTCTGTCCGCCGGGGCGATCTGCTCGTAGCGCTCGTTGTACTTATCGAGATCCACATAGCTGCCGCGGGTATCGACCGTGCGGCGCTGCTCGGGATGCTCCGTGCGCTCGGCGCTCATCACGCCGCCCAGACGGGTCTTTTCCCCGTGGACCTGCGGGGGCTTGTTCTTCTTCTTTTCCTCACGGCGGCGCTTCGGCTCGGCCTTGGCTGCCGGCGAAGCCTTCTCTGCGGGCGCTGCCTTGGCAGGCTTCACCGTCTTTTCAGGCGCTGCCTTCTCGGGTGCCGGCTTCTCAGGCGCTGCCTTTTCAGGTGCCGGCTTCTCGGGTGCTGCCTTCTCGGGCTTTGCGGCAGTCCTGGCAGCCGTTTTCTTCGGTGCCTTCTTTTCCTCTCTGACAGGGCGGGGATCGTTCCTTGTTGCGAAATACGCATCAAAGCTCTCCACGCTCTTTTGCTGGCTGTAGTATTCGAGCACGAGATTCATTTCCTGCTCCGTGACCGAGGAACCGGAGGTCTTTTTCCCCTCGCTGTGCTCCTCTAAAAATGCAGCCAGTTCCTTTGTGGGAAGCTGCAGCTCTTTGGCAGCCTCCGACAGTTTGATCTTCTTTGCCATAGGCAAAAACCCTCCTTGCTCTATCACGCCCGCTCCGCCGTGTCTGTCTGCTGCACGGCAGCGAGCTGTACGATCCTGTCAAAAAAGCCGGCATCCAGAACGGCAGCCACAGCTGCCTTCCTGCCGATGGCACCGCCGAGCTGATCCATCGTCAGCGGCACCTCGCAAACAGGGACTTTTTTCTTCTGACAGAAATACACAACTTCCTTATGGGTCTTGGGGGAGATATCCGCCGTCACCAGCACGCCGGCGACCCGTCCGGTCCCGAGCGCCTCCTTCATGGGGGCAAAGCCTGCGGCGATCTTCCCGGCCTTGCGGCAGATACTAAGAATTCCCGTCAGCTTCTGACAAAGCATTCCGCATCACCTCATAGACCTCCCCGTCCACACGGCAGGAAAAGCTCTTTTCCAGCCGGCGGCTCTTCTGTGCCTTGGCAAGGCACTGCGTATTGCGGCAGATGTAGGCGCCCCGCCCGGGCTTCTTGCCGGTAAAGTCCAGGGAGATCTCTCCCTCCGGCGACTTCACCACACGCACGAGCTGCCGCTTTTCGATCATCTGCCCGCATCCGATGCACATGCGCATCGGGATCTTCTTCACGCCTGCCATGTAAGGATCACTCCGCTGCTTCCTCAGAAGCACTCTCCTGTGCGGGGGCTTCCTCCCCGGCAGGCTCCTGTGCCGGTGCGTCCTGGACGAAGATCTCCTCGTCCTCCTCATCCGGCACTTCCTCGGTCATCTCGGGAGCAGCGGCCTTCTTGACGGGCTTGGGGATGTCCTCGAAATCGGACTTGATGTCGATCTTGAAGCCCGTGAGCTTGGCAGCAAGCTTGGCATTCTGGCCCTTGTTGCCGATGGCCAGGGAGAGCTGATCGGTCGGCACGATGGCCACGCAGGTGCGCTCCTCCTCATCGACGATGGCGACATGGAGCACCTTGGCGGGCGAGAGGGCATTGGCAATGAATTCTGCCGGATCCTCACTGTAGGGGATGATGTCGATCTTCTCACCGCCAAGCTCCTTGACGATGGCGGAGATACGCGAGCGCTTCGGGCCGATGCAGGCACCGATGGCATCCACGTTCGGGTCGTGGGAGTACACGGCGATCTTCGAGCGGGAGCCTGCTTCACGGGAGATGGACTTGACCTCCACGGTGCCGTCATAGATCTCCGGCACCTCCAGCTCGAACAGGCGCTTGACCAGATCGCGGTGTACACGGGAGAGCTTGATGATCGGCTTCTTGCTGCGGTTGGCAATGCCGGTGACATAGACCTTGATGGACATGCCCTCGCGCAGCACCTCACCGGGGATCTGCTCCTGCCGCAGCAGGTACAGCTCCGTCTTATCGTACATCAGCGTTGCCGAGCCGCGGCCGGGCTCGACCTGGGTGACAACGGCGGTGATGATGTCGTTTTCCTTGCTCTGGAACTTGTCAAGGATGCGGTCGCGGTTGATGTCCCGCAGATCGCCCTTGATCGACTGCTTGGCGGACTGTGCGGAGGCTCTGCCGAATTTGGAAATATCCAGCTTGCGCTCCACGATACCGCCCACATAGGCGTCCGGATCGATCGTCCGTGCCTCGTCGATATAGATCTGTGTGTTGTTGAGCGGCTCCTCGTCCACGACCTCCTGGAGCAGCACCACATCAAAGATCTTCTGCTCCGGGTCAATGTCCACACGGATGGACTCCTTACATTCGGGGTACATACGCTGTGCGGCCTTCTGCATCGCAGACTTGACCTTCTCGATCATGACCTCGGCATCGACACTGTTTTCCGTGCCAAGATCCGCCAAAGCCTCAAAGAATCCGTTGTTCATGTTTCTTTTTACGCCTCCATATTATTCTTGGCCCCGCCGCGCCCGGCATCCTGCAAAGCGCCCGGAGCTTTATGTATGATAGATCAGTTGTCAAAGTCGAAGAAGAGCTTGACAAATGCGAGCGACTCCATCGGATAGGTGTGCTCCCCGTCCCTGCAGGAAAGGGTGAGCTGTGTTTTGTCCCAGCTTTGCAGCACGCCGATCACTTCCCGGCTGCCGTCCTCAAAGGGGCGGATGCTGCGCACGCGCACCTCCAGGCCGATGCTTGCCTCAAAATGGTTCTCCCGCACAAGATCGGCCTCGAGTCCCGCCGAGGAGACCTCGAGGATATAGCTCTGGTCGATGGGATCGGTCTCATCGAGCAGGTCGCTCACCGGTGCGGTCACCCGCTCACAGTCGCTGATATCCACATACCCGTCCGGGGTATCGATGAAGATGCGCAGATACCAGGAGGCACCCTCCTTCTCATAGCGGACATCCCACAGGGTATAGTCCATCCCGGTGACGATGGGACGGACCAGCTCATAGATCCGCTGCTCCGTTGTGCCGAATTTTTTCAGCTTCATACTTCCTCCTTCGCATTCCAACAGGCAAAACGAAGGACCGGAATCTCTTTCCGGCCCTCACTTTCATCATACTACCATAGCTATTATAGCATACTTCTTTTGAAAAATCAAGCGTTTTTGAAAATTTTTTCAAAAAATCTGCGATATGCTGTTTTTTTCATCCCCGGAGGATGATCACCGGATCTTCCTTGCCTCCATATAATACCGCTTGTCCTCGGCATGGCCCATCGAGAAGGTCTTGCGGGGCAGGGCACCGTCCTGTGCCACACTCGGGAAGAGGAGGGATTTGTCCATATCGGGCAGCAGGAATCCGATCGCCCCCTCCTGCTCGGACAGGCGCTCCACGGTCTCGGCCCCGTGGATGTAGTCGATCTTGCCGGGATTGGTCATCAGGTACGCATCGAGTGCATTCTGCAGGCTCCCCACCGAGAGCTTCGAGGTCGGCTTATGGATGTAGAGCGTGCGCTTGTCGCCGTCACGCACCACGGTGATCTCCTGCTCCGAGGGCTCCTCGGACAGGCCGAGCACCTTGGCCAGGGTCATCATGAGCTGTCCCGGCTGGGTCTTGGTGACAATGCGGTGGATGGCTTCAAACTGCAGTGCCTCGCTGTGCAGGTTCACCAGCTCCACGAGGGCATAGCGTGCCGGGTGGTGGTAGAAGCTCTTGCCGGGATTCTGCGCCTTGAGCGATTCGTAGCACGCCTTGGCCGTGGCCAGGGAATGGTTGCCGTCGCCCATGGCCAGCTGGAGCTCGCCGCTTCGTTCCATGACGGCATGGAGCTTTCTGCGGAAGGCATCCTGCTGCGCCTCATCCATCAGGTAGCCGGCAATGCTGCCGCCGCCGTTCATGAGGGATGTATCGTAGAGCTTCTGCATCTGTGCCTTCTGCGCGGTGCAGGTGCCGATCGCGGTATCCTCCGGATCGTCACAGAGGATCATAATGTGGGGCAGCTCGAGGGGTGCCTTGGCGCGCACCTTCATGCGCGGGGGGATGCGCTCGAGCACGGTGGCCTCGGTGGCGCGCACGGGGGAATTGCTCCCGGCGCTGTAGTCGTAGGCCTCCAGGTCGATCTTGCCGATCACGCCGCAGCGCAGGATGCCGTTCGACTGCACGCGCTCGGTGTAGATCATGGCATTGCGGTAGGTGTGGAAGAGCTCCTCATGCAGACAGCGGTCCATGGTCGCATGGATGGCATGGATGCGCTCACGCACATCCGGCTCCTCAAGGTAGATCTCCGGGAGGATCATCCCCAGTGTGGAGGGGGCATCCCCCACGGTCTGCGCGGTCGTCTCCCAGTACGCAGGGTCCCCCGTGAACTGGTCGCAGGCGATGACACTCCATTTCATGGCATCGGTTTTCGTAAAATCGGGCAGCAAAATATCGGCCGCCGAAAAGATCTCATGTAACATAGGTTTCACGCTCCATTCAGATTTATATTCAGTATACCATAATTTTGCGGCTTTGTCAATGCTGCATGAAATAAGGCGCACATTTCCGCGCAGTGACGGGACCTGCCGGGGGACGGCCGCCCGGGAGCCCGCCTTCCGGCAGGATGCACGATACGGCCGCACTCATCGGTAGGATTTTGTCGAACATCACAAGGCGCCGACAGATTGTTACAAAACTGTAACCTCCGTGTCATTTCTTTCGCGTGCGGAGTATGTTATACTTATGATGAGTGACAATTTCCGGGTTTTTTTGCCGGAGACCGGGAGCGGCACACCGCACGGTGTGCAGAAAGGGATGAGCATTTTGCAGAATCAGAATCCGCAGGAGCAGCCTGCCGAGAGCAAACAGAACAGCTCGGGATTTGAAACAAGGGCACTGGATGTTTCGGTGAAGGATCAGCCGCCCGTTCCGCCCAAGGATATGACACAAAAGGAAAAGATGGCACAGATCCGTGAGGCGCTGTCCATGGTCAACAAGCCTGAGCCGGGCGAGCATCCCCTGCGCACCCATGAGGCGCCCCGGGAGCTGCCGCCTCTGAAAAAGGCGGGGACACGGGAAAAGCGCGAGCGCAATGCCGCTGCCGATACTGCCCCCCTGCCCCGGAAGAAGACCGGCACGCCGGGCAAGCAGGCATCCGCAGCCTCCCGCAGCAGCAAAAAGAAAGTGTCGGCACCGCACAAGTCCGCGCCGTCAAAGCGCCGCGCCCAAAAGCAACGGCGTCTGACCTTCGGGAAAATGGCCGGCGTGATCGGCGGCTCCCTTGCTGCCGCTGCCGTGCTCAGCTATACGATCATCGCGGTGGTCTACCAGGGCAAATTCCTGCCCCACACCTACATCAACGCCCTGTCCGTGGGCGGCATGACCCGGGAGGAGGCGCACGACGCCCTGCTCGATGCGGTCAAGGTCGATGACCTGACGCTCATTGACCACAACGGCAAGGAGGCGGTGTTCTCCGCTGCGGATTTTTCCGCTGCCTACAGCCTGTCCGATTCCGCACTCGATGCCGCTGCATCCGAAAAGCCGGTCGCCTGGGGCGGCAAGCTCTTCAATACCTCCGAGTACAAGGTGACGTATGATTTCTCCTACTCCGAGGATGCGCTCAAGGACCTGATCCTCGGGTATGACTGGGGCAATGCGCACTCCACGGATGCGCACATCGTCCAGACCTCCTCCGGGGACTTCGACATCGAGCCCGAAACGCTCGGCGATACCTTCGACAGTGACGTGCTCATGGCCTATGTGACCGAGCAGCTCGAGAACGGCAACAGCACGATCGACATGCTCGAATCCGGCTGCTACGAGAAGTACCGCGCCAAGATCACCGAAGCGGATCTCCTGCCGGAGCTGGAGATCTACAACCGCTTTGCGCGGTGCAGCATCACCTTTGATTTCTCCGACCGCACCAAGGTCGTGGACGGCAAAATGATCGTGGACTGGATCCTGACGGAGGACGACGGCTCGGTCGTTCTCGATGACAGCGGCGAGGTGATGTTCGATGTGGCTGCGATCAGCCAGTTCGTTGCACAGATGGCCGATGAGACCGACACCTACGGACACGACCGCTCCTTCTATGCGACCCTTGACGGCTGGATCAACGTGCCGTGGACAAGCGCGAGCAACTACGGCTGGCAGATCGACCAGGAGGCCACGGTCAATCAGATCGTGGATCTCATCCGCGAGGGCGAGAGCGTCACAGTGGATCCCAAGTATTGCAGCTGGGGCTATGGCTATGTCCGTGCGACCGATGACATCGGCACGACCTATGTGGAGGTGGACATCTCCGCACAGCACATCTGGGTCTACAAGAACAACACCATCGTCCTCGAATCCGACTGCGTATCCGGCACCGAAACGGATCCGGAGCGCCGCACCCCCCGCGGCATCAACCAGATCTGGTCCCATGAGAGCCCGAGAGTCCTCGGACGCATGGAGGTCCAGGGCTACGAGACGCTCGTACAGTACTGGATGCCCTTCAACTATGTCGGCTGCGGCTTCCATGACCTGGGACGCAGTGCCTACGGCGGTTCCATCTATATGTACAACGGCTCCCACGGCTGCATCAACCTGCCGCTGAGCGTGGCCAAGGAGATGTACAGCATCACCTTCAACGGCATGCCCGTGATCGTACATGACTAAAGGGCGGGTTCTCCCCACCCCCAGCCCCCGCCCCCAAGGGCGGGGGCTATATTGCTGGGCCTGCGGCCCCGCACCCCGCAGATATCGGGGGCCTCTGTGAGGCCCCGATACCTTTTTTGACAGACTGGATCCCCCTCCCCCACAAAGGGAGGGGGATTTTGGTTTTTAGGGGACATCCTGCGGATTTTGTCGATTCTGTCCAAACCTGCCTGGAAAACATTGTGCAGATTGCTCCGTAATTTTTGGGAGTTTCGGTGTACTAACTTCATGAATCCCAAAAACGCCTGACTCGCAGGCAATGAAAACACCCCCGATCCGTCAAGGAGGTACTGTCATGAACCAGAATGATTATCAGAAGCTCTACGGCGCACCGCCGACCCCGCCGCCGATGCAGCAGCAGCCCCTTACACCGCCCCCTGCACCGCGGCCTGTAACGGAGAAAAAGCCCTTCAATCCCACACCGCTCCTGCTCGTGGCAGGCGTGCTGTTCCTGTTCCTGGGCGGCGTGATCTTCCTGACAAGCACCTGGTCGATGCTCTCGGACGGTGTGCGTGCCGGCGCGCTTTTGTCGGCAAGCGTGATCGCCTTCGGTGTGAACATCCTCGCCGAGAAGGCCCTCAAGCTCCCCAAGACCGGGCTTGCCTTCTACATCCTCGGCTGCATCTTCCTGCCGCTCGCACTCGGCGGCATCGGCGTATTCGACCTGCTCGGGGAATGGTTCTCCTTCTCCGGTGAGGGCGCCTCCCTCCTGTGGGCGGTGATCTTCCTGAGCATCTCCGCCACGGCCTTCCTCGGCCACAAGAATTACCGCAGCATCCTCCTGGTCTGGCTCTCCCTCATCGGGCTTGCCGGCTGCTGGACCTGCCTTGCGTACTTCGGCACCCACATCGGCCTTGCGCTCCCGGAATACTGGATGCACACGGCATTCGGCGCCCTGCTCGTGGTCTTTGCCTGCGGCTTTACGGCCTGGGCGGAGCTGTACCTCAAGCGTCACGAGCAGTCCTACATCACCCGCGCTCTGCCGGGGTTCCTCTTCATGCTGTACTACGGCTACACCATCGCCCTCTTCCCGCTGGTCTGGACCGTCCCGGGATCCTGCGCGATCCTCGCGTTCCTGATGGGACTGCTCTACCTCAACCCGCGGCTGATCTCCGGCACCTTCCACTGCGGCATCCTCGGCAGCATCCCGGCACTGGGCGAAGCGCTCCTGTGCGTGCTCCAGATCGTGAACGGCTCCCTGCTGCACAGTCCCTTCTGGGAGAACAGCTTCTTCCTGCTCGCCTCCATGAGTGTCCTGCTCATGAGCATGGCACGCTTCACACGCCTGCACTCGGAAACGGTACACACCTACAGCTTTGCCGGCAAGCTCGTGAGCATCCCTGCGATCGTCGTGGGCGTGGGCATGACTCTGTGGAGCAAGGAGATGGGGCTTGCCCTCGGGTGCATCTACGCCTCCCTTGTCATGGCATGCTTCTTCTTCGGAGCAAGTCAGCACGGCAAGCTCTCCGATGAGACAAAGCTTTTGTGCCTGCACACGGCCCTGCTCTTCCTGACCGGCTGCATCGGCGCCAAGCCGGAGGCGACCCTCCTCATGCCGATGATGCTCGTGCTGCTTGCGCTCTTCCTGCTCATGGGGGCGGGACTTGCGCGGAAGTTCTGGCCGATGATGCTGGCCATCTGTGCAAGCCTTTGCATGGTGCTGCTGCATCTGCCGCAGCCGCAGGTCACGGTGCTGTGGCTGACAGTGGGCGCATTGCTTACCTGCACGGTCTATGCACACCGCAAATGGCGCTTCCTGCTCGAGCGCTGCTGTGCCTGGGCGGGACTTGCGATCTTAGTCCCGGCATGCGTTGCCACGCTGCGTCTCTGGCTGCCGGTCGCGCCGGCATGGACGCTGACGCTGGCGGTGATGGGACTTGTGTACCTGGCCGAGAGCGTGCTGTTCTGGAAGCACTCCCGCAGTGAGGACACCCGTCCCTTCCTCGAGCTGCAGTCGATCCTTGTCTCCTGCATCGCCTTCGGTGCGTTCCTCATCGCGGACATCAGTCTGGGCTTCGGCATCGTCCTTGCGATCCTGCTGCTCATCTTTGCAGCGGGCTTCTGCCGCAAGCGCGTGAACATCGGGTGCCTGCCGCAGCTCATCATGTTCTTCTTCACGGTCAGCCGCCTGCTGCAGCTTGCCGACCTTGCCGCGCTCCCGGAGCCGGGCGGCAGTCTCACGAGCGCACAGCTCATCCGGCTTGGCACCTACCTTGGGATGCTCATCCTCTTTGCAGTGACCGGACGGCTCCTGCTGCCGGGCGGCTTCTACGACCGCACCGACGGTGCCCACCGGATCGACTGGCCGCTCCTCATGGGGATCTTCCCGATCGTGGCAGCGTCCGTCACGCTCGACTGGTACCTGCTCATGCTCATCAGCCTGTTCCTCTCGCTGTATGCGATGCTGTTCGTGGGCAGGGTGAAGAGCCGCTACATCCCGGCACTTCTGGCCTCGTGCTTCGGGTGCCTGACCATTTTCCTGCACAACTGGTACGACCCCTTCAAGGTCCTGCACGTCCTGCTCTCCATGGACATCCGCACGCCGCAGATCCTGCTGTTCCTGCTGCCGATGCATGTGTTCCTGTTCTCGCTTCTGTGGATCCTGCCCGACCGGTTCCGCAGTGCCGTCCACATCGCCCGCTTTGTGATGTACTGCATCACAATGGCCTGCCTGCTCGGTGCAAGCCTGAGCTTCGGGCATGTGGCCGACGCGATCACGCTCGTGGTGTTCAGCTTTGCCATCTTCCTGGGCAGCTTCGCGGTCAAGCGGCTGCGCTGGTTCACGCTGGGCTTCTCGGTGCTGTTCATCATGACCATCCATCTGACATGGAGCTTCTGGCGGTCCCTGCACTGGGGCATCTACCTCTTCCTGGCCGGTGCCGTGCTCATCACGCTCGCTTCGCTCTATGAGTACTCGAGCCGCAAGGCAGCACTCCATCCGGATGCACCCAGGAAGAAATTCCAGCTCTTCGCGCAGTGGCGCTGGTAAAAAGAGCAGGCGTCCTTTGAGGAGCCCCCTCCCCCTCCCGTCTTTGCGGGAGGGGGAGCTCTTTTGCGGGTGCAGGGGACGGACAAATGCACACTACACAAAAAAGCCCCCTCCCGCATAAGCAGGAGAGGGAGGGGGCAGGTCCTTACCCCAGTGCCTCCTTCATGTCCTCATAGCTCTCATACCCGTACACTGTATACCGGTCGGTATGGAACACGATGTCCTCCTCGGAGAAGCCGCGGCGGAATCTGCAATGCTGCATCTCCTTCTTGCCCATGAGCACAAAGACCCGTCCCTCCGGCGGCGTTTCAAAATGGGACTTCTTTTGCAGCCAGGCGTACAGATCATCCACCGACTCGGTCTGCTCCATCCCGATGCCGTCCGCATCGGTGAGGTACCAGACGTACATCTCGAGCTGTCCGTCCGTCAGCTCTGTGAGAAGATTGCCGTTCCAGAAGGTCGCATAGCCGTTTGTGTACCCCGCATCCGTCAGATATGCCGTCACCTTGCGGATCTCCCAGTTGCGGTCCACCTGCGTCATGTTCTTGATAAGGAACGCTCCCTTCACGCAGACTACACCGCACATCAGTGCGGTCAGCACCGCCCCTGTCTGCTTCGGGAGCTGTCCGAGATCCACGCCCGGCATGCTCAGCAGCACGATCACCGGCAGGAAGATCAGCACCAGGATCAGATACCGTTCGGTCAGCAGCATGTCCGTGAAGGAGTTGAGCACGAGCAGCACGGCAAGGTTTACCACCAGAAAGAGCGACAGGAACGCCGGGACCGGCTTTTCCTCCCATCTGCGGATGCTGCTCACAAGCAGATGCAGCACCAGGAGCAGCAGCATGGCACAGATGGCATTGTGGCCGATCGCATGCATCCCCAGCGGACCGCCGACATACCCGAAGGCATGGAGTACGCCGCTGCATGTCACGAGAAGGCGTCCGATGTCAAAGTCATGAAAGGCCACCTCGCCCCAGCTCTCAAAGCTGTAGCGCTTTGCGATGACCGCGCTGTTGAGCGCATACCCTGCACCGCTTGCCAGAAAGCACACGAGGGTGAAGATCCCGAGCTTCCAGAAGCGTCCTGCGCGGCAGGCTGCCCCGCCGTGCCTGTACCAGGTCATCAGGCACAGGAGGAACGCTGTGGCAAGGAGCGGCACATAGAGCTGCGCGACCTGCCGCAGACCGCCAAGGCCCGCAGCCGCTGCCAGAACGGCCGAAAGCACGAGCAGCACCCGCCGGCGCCTGCCCTCCTCCTGCACAAAGCCCAGGGCCATCCCGACCGTGAAGAAGCTCACGGCCACATAGGGGATGTAGTAGCAGCCGAAGATCATGAACATGAAATAGTCCCTCGACAGCGGCAGCAGCAGGCACAGCCCGCACAGGGGGAAGTACCTTGCGATGCGGGCACGCCTGCACAGATACCACAGGCTCACAAGCAGCAGTGCATGGAAGATCACTGTTGAGAGCACCCGCACCAGATGCCAGCTTTTCAGAAAGCAAAACAGCAATGCGTACACGACCTGCACGCCGCACACACGCACCTCCGTGGAATAGTACCACGAGGTCGTCATGAGCTTCCCCTCATCGGCCAGGATGCGTCCGAGCAGCAGCTCGCTTGCCGCATCCGAGTCGATGAGCATGTCCGCTCTGCGGTGTACAAAGACGATCAGCACGATCTCGGTCAGCACCAGCAGCGCAAATGTGATAAGATAGAACAGATCCGGTTTCCGGTCCTTCCTGCAGTCCATGAAAATGCCTCCTACAAAAATGTATAAAAATCTACCCAGCCCCCAAAACGCACAACGAGGAGCCCCCCTCAGGGGACTCCTCATAGTATTCATGCATTCCGTCAGTTCTGCGGCGGGGTGCGCAGTGCCCAGTACTTAAGCATTGTCAGGTCGATGACGTTGACCTTGCCGTCGCCGTTCAAGTCAGCAAGCTCAAAGACCTCATGGTTCAGATTCGTTCTTCTGACCAGGTACTTCTGAAGTGTCACGATATCGAGCACGGACACGGTCATGTCACCGTTCAGGTCGCCCAAGATGGCCTGCGGCTCCTCGGTGGGGGCCTGTGTGGGCTCCTGCGTCTTCGGAACTGCGAACAGACCGTAGGACGTCATGCTGTCGTTCGTGGCGCTGATGAAGAGCTGGTACATGATGCTCAGATCCTTCGAGCCGAGCGCATTCTTGATGTCGCTGTAGGTGAAGGTGGCCGAATACTGCGTCGAGCTGCTCGCTGCAATGCGGTTCCAGGAGCTGTCCGTACCCTGGAGCACGAGCTCCGGTACGCTCTTGTACTCGCTCACGAGCACCAGGTCGTAATTCTCGTTCACATACTCCTTCCAGCCGTCCACGGTCACATTGTCCCATGCACCGATGTCGATGCCGTTCTTGGTCTTGGCAATGGCGATCCAGTCATCGCCGACCGGCACCTTGCTGTAGTCAAAGCTGGTGTCCACTTCCTGCTGCTGGCCCTCGAAGATCTTGACCATTGCATCGACCACCGGCTCGGACGCGGAGTACCAGGTGGCACTGCTGCGGTTGAGATAGCCGTGTGCCTCGCCGGGATCGCTCGGATTGGTCTCGGCATTGTTGTCCCACAGAACGCAGTGGATGCCGGCATTCTTGGCCATGGTCACATAATCCGTGGCCCATGCCACGCGGGCGCTGGTGTTGTCGAAATTCGCTGCGCTGAACTCACCCATGATGATCGGGGCGTTCTTGTTCTCGGAGATGGTCTCCAGATAGCCGAACATGTTCTGGAGCTCTGCGGTATAATCCGCACCCCAGCCGCTCTGTCCGGGATAATTGTGGTTGGCGTAGCTGTCATTGGCCATGCAGAAGTAGTAGGGTGTATAGGCATGGACGGACAGTGCCACATTGCCGGCACCGGACGGGATCTGGATGCTCGAAACAGCGGCCTGGCTGTTGTTGGCGCCGTAGGCCGGGAGCATCAGCAGACGCTCCTTATTGGCACTCGACCCCTGGCCGCGTACCGTGCTGACAAAGACCGCATTGAGCTTGTTGACATAGGCCTTGCCGTCGTCATTGCCGCCGGTCCACTCCTGACGGGTGCCGACTTCGCGGGGCTCGTTCATGCCCTCGAAGATGAGGTGCTGGTCATAATCCTTGAATTCCTCTGCCACCTGTGTCCAGATGTCCTGGAGCTTCTTGGAGGCATCGGCATAGGTCGCATCGGTAAAGCCGCTGACATTGATGAAGTCCTCGTGGTGCATGTTCAGGATGACGAACATGTCCTGATCGTAGGCATAATCCACGGTTTTCTTGACATAGCCCATCCACTCGTCGTTGATCAGATACATCTGGCTCGTATCGTCCCATTTGATGTGCTGATACCACGTTGTCGGGATACGGACGGTGTTGAAGCCCTTGGCCTTAACGGCATCGAACTGTGCCTGGCTCGGCTCTGCGCACCCCCAGGAGGTGGCTGCCAGTGCCGGAGACGAGTTGTAGGTGACTCTGCCGCCGTGTGCATCGAGCGTGTTGCCCAGGTTCCAGCCGACGGTCATTTTGCTTGTGATCTCCCAGGCATCGCACCCGGTCAGCGATGCGGCATCGGCCTTCATCGGCTGCGGCAGGACACCAGCTGCGGTCACTGCCAGTGCAGCGGCAGATGCAGCGGACATGAGCTTGCGAAATACGTGATTCATGTGAAATTCCCCCTCATCATGCGACTTGCTCGGAAACTGGAGAAGTGCCGTCATGCGCAGGATAGTTTGTGCATGACAAAGCGTCGGGGCCGCAGCAATACTCTATGTATTGCAAGGACACGCCGCAAAGTCAGGCGCAAAATAGACAAGCAGGATGGTGCTTCGGAAGGTTCCGAGAAAGTCAATCGTGTTTCGACCCTCCCCGCACACCTGCGGCAAGCGCAAATGCCGCATCGGGGTGTGCCGTTCGGATCCCATACCTCTTCTTTATGAAAACGTACTGTTTTCCCTCAGTGATTTCATTATACAATTTGCCGGCACATTTGTCAACGGTTTTTGGTCATTTTCGATTCTGAAATTGTGTAAATCTTTTGTTAAGAGAAACGCAAATAACTTTATTCACAGTAAGTTCACAAATGGGGATGCAAAAATACATGAAAAGTGGAAAAATTTCATCTTCCCTGCACGAGCTCCAGCAGCTCGGGATCTTCTGCGGCCTGTGTCAGGCTGTCGAAGCGGCGCCAGGAAAGTCCCTGTGTTTCGGCATTGGCGGGCTGCAGATCGGGGATGTGGACGGGGAAGAGACCTGCGCGGAAGGCACTGCGGATGCCGTTGACGGAGTCCTCGAAGGCAAGGCATTCCCTGGGCGGCAGACCGATCGCATCGGCAGCCTTCCGGAAGATCTCGGGGTCGGGCTTGCTGCGCTGCACCTGATCGCCGGTGACAACGGCGTCGAAAAACGTAAGGAGACCGGCGCGGGAGAGCTGGTCGCGGACGGTGACCTCCCGGGTGGAGCTTGCCACGGCAAGACGGATCCCGGCATCCTGCAGCAGGCGCAGGATCGCAGCAGCGCCCTCCTTGACGGGGACCTCCACGTCGGTGACGGCGTGGGAGAGCTGACGGGCGAGGCTGCGAAAGCCGTCGTAATCGAAGTCCTCCCCGTAGGTGCGCAGGAAGAAGTCCCGCGTGGCGGCTTCATTCACGCCCAGGCATGCCGCCTTGGCACGCTCGACATCCGCAAAGCCGACCTGTGCGGCCGCCTCGTCCCATGCGCGGTCGGCAACGCGCTCGGTGTCGAGCAGCAGGCCGTCCATGTCGAACACCGCGCCCCGGATCCGCTCCGGCCGCTCCGGGAACACTCTGGCACCGGGGAAGGCGGCCCGTGCAAGTTCGAAGATGCGGTCGGCAAAGAAGTACGGGATCACCTGGCGGGAATCCAGCATTGCCTGCCACGCCTCCCGGCCGACCCATCTGGCTTCGGCGACCTCCTCCGGCTGGAGGGTGAGGGCGGTGCCTGCGGGGACGGTGACGGCGTAGTAATCATCATGCGTGCCGTGTCCGCGCACGGACAAAACCGGCTCGGCATCGGTCAGGTCCAGGTGCAGCCCGAGCTCCTCGAGCGCCTCACGCTCGGTGGCAGTGCGGCTCGTGTCCCCTGCCTGGGCAAGGCCGCCCAGGGAGATGTCCCACATGTCCGGCCAGGTGGATTTGTCCGGCACGCGGCGCTGCACGAGCAGACGGCCGTCCGTGTCAAAGATGAGCAGATGGATGACGAGGATGTACTCCCCCTCCTCCCGCCTTGTCCCGCGCAGGATCGTGCGGCCCGTGGGGTTGCGGTGGATATCATAAATGTCCTGGTATTCCGGCATAGTATCTCCTTTCTGTAAGAAAAGCGCCCCCGCTTTCCGGAGGCGCTTTGTGTGTCATCAGTCAACCAGCTTGATGATCGCCATTTCGGCGGCATCGCCCCGGCGGGGGCCGGTCTTGATGATCTGTGTGTAACCGCCCTTGCGGTCAGCATACTTCGGCGAGATCTCGTCGAAGAGCTTCTTGGCAACGGCTTCCTTGGTCACATAGGCATATACCTGACGCTTGCTGTGCAGGTCGGTATTCTTCCCCAGTGTGATCATCTTTTCTGCAACGCTGCGTACTTCCTTGGCTCTGGTCACGGTGGTCTCCACCTGGCCGTTCTCGAGCAGGAAGGTTACCATCGCTCTGAGCATTGCGGTTCTCTGTGCAGTGGTTCTGCCCAACTTTCTGGTACCCGGCATTGTAATTCACTCCTTTACTCAAACCGAGAGAGGCACTCTTGCCCCATCGGGTAACATTGTACTGTGATTTAGATGCTTAATCTTCCTCGGAGGAGAGATCGAAGCCCAGAGACTGGAGCTTCTCCTTGACCTCATCAAAGGACTTCTTGCCGAGGTTGCGCACCTTCATCATTTCTTCCTCGGACTTATTGATCAGATCATCGACGGTGTTGATGCCGGCACGCTTTAAGCAATTGAAGGAACGTACCGACAAGTCAAGTTCCTCAATGGTCATCTCAAGGATCTTTTCCTTGCCCTTATCGTCCTTTTCTACCAGGACCTCGGGAATGCAGGCTTCGTCGGAAAGATCGACAAAGAGCTTCAGATGCTCGTTGAGGAGATTGGCTGCCTGTGACAGCGCTTCCTTGGCGGAGATGGTACCATCGGTCCACACCTCCATGGTCAGCTTGTCATAGTCGGTGACCTGGCCGAGGCGTGTATTCTCCACGGTATAGTTCACCTTTAAAACAGGAGTATAAATGCTGTCCACGGCGATCACATCGATCGGCATATCCGTGACCTGCTGCTTATTGCGCTCGGCAGATACATAACCACGGCCTCTGTCAATGGTGATCTCCATGTGAAGCTTCGCATCCTTGCCCAGGGTCGCGATATGCATACCCGGGTTGAGAATGGTCACTTCGGAATCGGCTTCGATATCGCCGGCGGTGACCTCGCACTCGCCCTCGGCGTCGATCAGAAGCGTCTTGGGGCCCTCGCCATACAGCTTTGCAGTCAGGCCCTTCAGACTCAGAATGATTTCCGTCACATCTTCCTTGACTCCCGGAATCGTGGAAAGCTCGTGATGCACCCCGTCAATCTTGACAAAATTGACGGCCACACCCGGAATGGAGGAGAGAAGAACACGTCTGAGGCTGTTGCCCAGGGTTGTTCCGTAGCCACGTTCGAGCGGTGAAAGAACAAATTTGCCATACTTACCGTCCGGTCTCAGATCTTCGGGAACAATTTCCGGCTTCTCAATTTTCTCAAGCATACAAACCCTCCTATTTCGTAATTACTGTAGTTCGTTCGTATTTGGCGACGCCAAGCAATTACGGATTACTTGGAGTACAGCTCGACAATCAGGTGTGTTTCTGCCTCGTAATCAATATCGGAAGGATTGGGAAGTCTGTTGACCTTGGCGGAGAAGGCTTCCTTGTTGACATCCAGCCACAGGGGGGTGGTTCTGCCGTTCGTCTGCTCGACAACATCCTTGAACTTTGCGCTCTGTCTGCTCTTCTCGCAAACTGCGATCTCATCGCCCACGGATACACGGTAGGAAGGAATGTCCACTCTCTTGCCATTGACGGTGAAGTGACCGTGGCCGACCAGCTGTCTTGCCTCACGTCTGGTCAGTGCCATACCCATACGGAAGGCCACATTGTCCAGGCGGGACTCAAGCAGGGTGATCAGATTGTCACCGGCCTTGCCCTCCATCTTCTCTGCCAGCTCGAAATAGTGGCGGAAGGGCGTCTCCATCATGCCATAGATGAACTTGAGCTTCTGCTTCTCCTTGAGCTGCATGCCATACTCGGAAACCTTTCTGCGGCTGTTCGCATTCGGGTTGCGGTTGGACTGCTTGTTGATACCCATTACCATCGGGGAGATCCCCAGGTATCTGCATCTCTTCAGAATCGGATCCTTATTTACTGCCATAATCATGTACCTCCATTAGACACGGCGTCTCTTAGGCGGACGGCAACCATTGTGCGGAATCGGTGTGACATCCTTGATCATACGAACCTCAAGGCCTACGGTCTGAAGCGCACGGATCGCTGCCTCACGGCCGCTGCCCGGACCCTTGACATAGACCTCAACGGTCTTCAGGCCATGCTCCATAGCAGCCTTGGCTGCGGTCTCAGCGGCAGTCTGTGCTGCGAACGGCGTGGACTTTCTGGAGCCGCGGAAGCCGAGGCCGCCTGCGCTTGCCCAGGAAATGGCGTTGCCCTGTGTGTCTGTGATGGTCACGATCGTGTTATTGAATGTGGACTGGATATGCACGGCGCCGCTCTCGATGTTCTTGCGCTCTCTGCGGCGGCGTACCGTAGTCACCTTTTTCTTCTGCTGTGCCAAAGAATTCGCCCTCCTTACTTCTTCTTGTTAGCGATGGTCTTTACCGGACCCTTGCGTGTTCTGGCGTTGGTCTTGGTACGCTGGCCTCTTACCGGCAGACCCTTTCTGTGGCGAACGCCTCTGTAGCAGCCGATCTCGATGAGGCGCTTGATGTTCAGCGCTACCTCGCGGCGAAGATCGCCCTCTACGGTCAGGTTTGCGTCGATATAGTCACGCAGCTTTGCTACGTCCTTCTCGGTCAGATCCTTGACTCTGGTATCCGGATCAACGCCCGTTGCTGCCAGGATCTTGGATGCGGTCGGACGGCCGATGCCATAGATATAGGTCAGGCCGATCTCAACTCTCTTTTCCTTGGGAAGGTCAATACCTGAAATTCTTGCCATTGATGAATTACACCTCCAATGCTGCAGGGATTAGCCCTGACGCTGCTTGTGCTTGGGATTCTCACAGATGACCATGACTTTTCCCTTGCGCTTGATGACCTTGCACTTTTCACAAATCGGTTTTACCGAAGGTCTTACTTTCATTGAAAATACCTCCTCGTCCGGTCCGCTTACTTGGCTCGCCAGGTAATGCGGCCCTTGGTCAGATCATACGGTGACATTTCGATCTTCACCTTATCGCCGGGAACGATACGAATATAGTTCATCCGCAGCTTGCCCGACACATGTGCCAGGATGACGTGCTTGTTCGGAAGCTCCACTCTGAAATTCGCATTCGGGAGCGCTTCGAGCACGATGCCCTCGACTTCAATCAAATCCTCTTTCGACAAATCAATTACCTCCCTTGGCTGCGTACTCCCGCAGCATCATGCGCAGTGCCCTGTCCGTCATCCCCTGAAGCTCCACAACGGTCTGCGTCAGCCGGATGTGCCGGACATTCTTGCGCTTCGGTTTTGCAAGTCGTCTGTGCCTGCCGTCGGCGAGGAGCACGAAGCCCTCCTGCACCTTCGTGACGACATAGTAGCCGTCCTTTTCTTTGCCGGCAATGCACCGGACCACACTGCCCGTGACCGGCTTCATCATGCGAGATCGGACTGCGTCATAATGACCGGTCCGTCGCTTGTAATGGCGATCATGTGTTCAAAGTGCGCTGACAGGCTGCCGCTCTTGGTGCGGACCGTCCACCCGTCCTTGCACACCCGGATGGCATCTCCCTTGACGTTAATCATCGGTTCGATGCAGATCGTCATGCCGGGCAGGAGCTTGATGCGCATATCTCTGGACCCGTTCTGCACATAGTTCGGGACCTCCGGGGACTCATGCAGGTTGCGTCCGATGCCGTGACCGCAGTACTCCCGGACGATACCGTACCCCCTGGAGGCACAGTACTGCTCCACAGCACCGCACACATCCTGGAGATGGGCCCCTGCGACTGCCTTGGAGATCCCCGCAAAGAGGGAGTCCCGTGTCACATCGAGCAGTGCCTGGGCCTCTGCGGAGATCTTGCCGACCGGGAAGGTCCAGCAGGTATCCCCATGGAAGCCGTCGATATGGGCACCGACGTCAATGCTGACGATGTCGCCGAGGCGGAGCTTGCGTGAGCCGGGGATGCCGTGGATGACCTCCTCGTTGACGGATACACAGGCACTGCCCGGAAATCCGCCGTACCCGAGGAAGGACGGCACCGCACCCTCTCCGACGATATAATCGTGAACGATCTTATCGACGTCCTTGGTGGTCATACCCGGTTCGAGCATCCTGCCGGCCTTATCTCTGGCGTTGGCCGCGATCCTGCCGGCGATGCGCATTTTTTCAAGATCTGTCTTAGATTTAATCGTGATACTCATTCGGTGTCGGCCCCCACTGCTTTGAGTGTCAGCTTCACCGTATCGGCAACCTCTTCCTGTCCTTCAACAGTATCGAGCTTGCCCTGCTTTGCGTAGTAGTCCTTGAGCGGTGCAGTCTGTGCATGGTACACAGCCAGACGCTCGAGCACGGTCTCGGGCTGGTCGTCCTTGCGGATGACAGTCTTGGCGCCGCACTTATCACAGATGCCCTCGGTCTTGGTGGGCTTGTACTGAATGTGATAGGAAGCACCGCAGCCCTCGCAGACTCTTCTGCCGGATACGCGGGTCTTGATGGTCTCATCGGGAACGAAGATCTCGAGGACCTTGTCGATGCGGACACCCATTTCATCGAGTGCCTCTGCCTGCGGTACCGTTCTCGGGAAGCCATCCAGAATGAAGCCGTTCTTGCAGTCATCAGCTGCAATGCGGTCCTTCAGGATCCCGATGACGATATCGTCGGATACGAGTGCGCCGCTCTCCATGGCAGCCTTGGCCTTCAGGCCGTATTCCGTGCCGTTCTTCACAGCCTCACGCAGCATATTGCCGGTGGAGATCTGCGGGATGTTCAGCGCCTCAGAGATGACCTCTGCCTGGGTCCCCTTACCGGCACCGGGCGCTCCGAGTAAAATCAAATTCATACTTGCCCCTCCTTATCCTAAGAAGCCCTTGTGATGACGCATCATCAGCTGGGATTCCAGCGTTCTTGCCGTCTCCAGTGCTACGCTGACAACGATCAGGATGGATGTACCGCCCATGGACAGCGACTGGAGGTTCGGATCCAATTTTGTAAGCAAAATTGGGAAAATTGCAATAATACCCAAGAAGATGGCACCCACAAGTGTGATCTTGGAGAGCACTCTCTGGATGTAGTCAGAGGTGGGCTTACCGGGGCGGATGCCGGGGATACCGCCGTTGCTCTGACGCAGATTATTGGCGATCTCGATGGGGTTGTACTGCATGGCCACATAGAAGTAGTTGAAGGCAACGATGAGCACGAGGTAGAGAGCTGCATAGCCCCAGCTCGTGGTCCTGAAGAAGTTGATGAAGTGGAAGTAGAACGTTGCCATACCGCCTGCCTCCTTGGCAGCCTCGAGTGTCTGTGCGGGCTGCACAAACAGGCTGATCGTACTCGGCAGGGACATGAAGGCCATGGCGAAGATGATCGGCATAACACCGCTCATGCACACCTTGATCGGGATGTGGGTATTCTGGCCGCCGTACTGCTTTCTGCCGACCACACGCTTGGCATACTGGATCGGGATGCGGCGCTCGGCCTCGTTCATGGCGACGATGAAGCCGACCATCAGAACGAACATCACGAGGACTGCCAGGGACTCGAAGAAGTATCTCTCCGGGGTGGTCATGGTCAGCTCAACGAGCGTACCCACGTCGGTGGGGAATCTTGCAACGATACCTGCGAACAGGATGATGGAGATGCCGTTGCCGATACCCTTGTCATTGATGCGGTTGCCCATCCATACAACGAAGGAGGCGCCTGCGGTGAGGCTCGCTACGATGACGATGGCCGCAAACCAGCCGTATGCACCGCTTGTGTAGGACACAGCGTGCATCTGATTGCGCATGGTCAGGAAGTATGCGATGGCCATGAACAGTGCAAGGCCCAGAGACACATAGGCTGTGATCTGGTTGAGCACCTTGCGTCCTTCCTCGCCCTCCTCCTGCAGCCGCTCGAGCGGCGGGAGCGCATAGGTCAGAAGCTGGATGATGATGGATGCATTGATATAGGGGGTGATGGAAAGTGAGAATACCGTAGCCTTAGAAAGCTGTCCGCCGGTGAGGATGTTCAGATACTCCAGGAAATTACCGTCCGTCGCATTCTGCGACACCCACGACTGTACGCTGGCAAGATCCAGGAACGGTACGGTGATGGCACCGCCGATCCGGAAAATGATGATCATGATCAGCGTATAGATGAACTTCTTGCGGATCTCCGGTACGCTCCAAGCGTTTCTAAGCGTCTGAAACACCTCAGATCACCTCAGCTTTCCCGCCTGCCTTCTCAATCTTCTCAAGCGCTGTTTTTGTGAACTTTGCTGCCTTGACAGTCAGCTTGACATTCAGCTCACCTTCGCCCAGAATTTTTACGCCGTCGCAAACCTTCTTGATCAGACCGCTTGCGCACAGCAGCTCGGTGTCAACGACCGTGCCCTCTGTGAACTTGTTGAGGTCTGCTACATTGACAGTGGCATAACGGGTTGCGAAAATGTTATTGAAACCTCTCTTCGGGATACGTCTTGCCAGCGGCATCTGGCCGCCCTCAAAGCCGATCCTTACGCCGCCGCCGGAACGTGCCTTCTGGCCCTTGTGGCCCTTGCCTGCGGTCTTGCCGTTGCCGGAGCCGTGACCGCGGCCTACACGCTTGGACGCCTTGTTGGAATCCGGAGCCGGTGTGAGTTCATGAATCTGCATTTGTTAGCACCTCCTTGCTTTACGCTTCTTCTACCTTGATGAGGTGGATGATCTTATTGATCTTGCCCTGTGTGCAAGCATTGTCAGGCTGCACCGTCACATTGCCGATCTTCTTGAGACCCAGCGCATGTGCAGTGGCGATCTGATCCTTCTTGCAGCCAATGAGGCTCTTTACGAGTGTGATCTTCTTCATAGCATTAGCCTCCTTAACCCAGGATTTCCTTCACGCTCTTGCCACGCTTTGCAGCCACCTCTTCAGCGGTGGTGCAGCCGGTCAGACCAGCGATCGTTGCTCTGACAACATTGCAAGGATTGTTGGAACGCAGGGACTTGGTTCTGATGTCCTTGATACCGGCCACCTCAATGACGGCACGGACCGGACCGCCGGCGATCACACCGGTACCGGGAGCAGCCGGACGCATGAGCACTTCGCCTGCGCCGAACTTGCCTACGATCTCGTGCGGGATGGTGGTACCCTTCAGCGGAACCTTGACCATGTTCTTCTTGGCATCCTCGATCCCCTTGCGGATGGCGTCCGGAACTTCACCGGACTTGCCCATGCCGAAGCCCACAGTACCGTTGCCGTCGCCGACAACGACCAGTGCGGAGAACTTCATGATGCGTCCGCCCTTGACGGTTTTGGATACGCGGTTGATATGAACGACTCTCTCAAGGAGCTCGGTATCCTTCGATTCAAAATTAGCCAATCGTGTTCCCTCCTTCTCTTAGAACTTCAGACCGTTCTCACGGGCAGCCTCGGCCAGTGCCTGGACTCTTCCGTGATACAGATAGCCGCCTCTGTCGAATACGACATTGCTGATGCCCTTGTCAGCTGCTGCCTTGGCAACGAGCTCGCCGACCTTCTTGGCACCCTCTACATTGCCGCCGTTTGCGTCAAAGCCCTTGGCCATGCTCGATGCACTTGCCAGGGTCACACCGTTCACATCATCAATGATCTGTGCATAGATGTGCTTTGCGCTGCGGAATACGCACAGGCGCGGAACCTCAGGAGTTCCGGAGATCTTAGTACGAACACGGGCATGTCTCTTCAGACGCGCCTTGTTGCTGTCAAACTTTTTAATCATAGCCGATTACTCCTTTCCTTACTTTTTGCCCTTACCGGCCTTACCTTCCTTGCGGATGATATGCTCGCCAAGGTAGTGGATGCCCTTGCCCTTGTAAGGCTCCGGCGGTCTCTTCTCGCGGATCTCGGCTGCGAACTGGCCGACCTTCTGCTTGTCGATGCCCTTGACAACGACCAGGTTCGGCTGCGGTACCTCAAGCTGAATATCCTCCGTCTCAGATACGATCACCTGATGGGAGAAGCCCAGGTTCATCACAACGTTCTTGCCCTGCTTTGCAGCACGATAGCCGACACCGTCGATCTCGAGGGTCTTGCTGTAGCCGTTGACAACGCCCTCGACCATGTTGTGGATCAGGGATCTTGTCAGACCGTGCAGGGATCTGTGCTTCTTATCGTCGGAAGGACGTGCCACAGTCAGCACACCGTCCTCGAGCTTGATGTCCAGCTCCTTGGAGAACTGCTGGGAAAGCTCACCCTTCGGGCCCTTTACGGTTACCAGATTATCTGCTACCTTCACATCCACACCGGCAGGAACAGTAATCGGCATTCTGCCAATTCTCGACATAGCTTAACTCCTCCTTACCAAATGTATGCGAGCACTTCACCGCCGACATTCAGCGCTCTGGCCTTCTTGTCGGTCATAATGCCCTTGGACGTGGATACGATTGCAATGCCCAGACCCTTGCGGACCTTCGGCATATCCTCACAGCTTGAGTAAATACGCAAGCCCGGCTTGGATACCCGGCGTAAGCCAGAGATGACCGGAGTTCTGTCCTCCAGATACTTCAGAGTAACTCTGATGATGCCCTGCTTACCGTCATCAACGATCTGGAAGCCCTTGATGTAGCCCTCGTCTGCGAGGATCTGCGTGATGGCCTTCTTCACGTTCGATGCGGGAATGTCAACCGTGGCGTGCTTCGCAGTGCTTGCATTGCGGATTCTCGTGAGCAGATCTGCGATTGTATCAGAAATTTGCATGCCAATGACCTCCTTCTATTAATTACCAGCTTGCCTTCTTAACACCCGGGATCTGACCGTCATTGGCCAGCTCTCTGAAGCAGATACGGCAGATGCCGTACTTTCTCAGATAGGCATGGGGTCTGCCGCAGATCTTGCATCTGGTGTAAGCTCTGGTCGAGAACTTGGGAGTTCTCTGCTGCTTATTGATCATAGCCTTCTTTGCCATTTGATTTCCTCCCTTAGTCTGCGAACGGAGCACCCAGGAGCTTGAGCAGTTCCTTGGCCTCTTCGTCGGTCTGGGCGGTGGTGATGAAGTTGATGTCCATACCGCGCACCTTGTCGATCTTGTCATACTCGATCTCGGGGAAGATCAGCTGCTCCTTGATACCGGTGGAGTAATTGCCCTTGCCGTCAAAGGAATTCCCATTGATCCCTCTGAAGTCACGAACACGCGGGAACGCAACGTTGAACAGCTTATCGACGAAATCATACATTCTCTCGCCGCGCAGCGTGACCTTGACACCGATCGGCATCCCCTCACGCAGCTTGAAGTTTGCAACGGACTTCTTGGCACGGCAAACGATCGGCTTCTGGCCGGTAATTGCTGCTAAGTCGGTCATGATCGCATCGATGACCTTGGAATTTTCCTTTGCCTCACCGGCACCTACGTTGATGACTACCTTATCGAGCTTCGGGATCTGCATGGCGCTCTTATACCCGAACTTCTGCATCAATGCGGGAGCAACGGTGCTGACATACTGTTCTTTTAATCTTGCCATTTCGTTTCTCCTTTACTCGAAAGACTTGCCGCACTTCTTGCATACACGCAGCTTCTTGCCGTCCTCGACCACATGGCCGACTCTGGTGGGCTTGCCGCACTTCGGGCAAACCAGCTGTACCTTGCATGCATAGATCGGAGCCTCAGCTCTGACGATATTGCCGGACTGGCCCATTGCCGTGGGCTTCATGTGCTTGGTGATCATGTTGAAGCCTTCTACAATGACCTTGCCCTCCTTGGGGCTGACCTCGAGTACCTTGCCGGTCCTCAGATCCCTGTCCTTGTTCTTGTACTTGTACTCATCGCTGCCGGTCAGCAGCACGACGGTGTCACCGGTCTTTACATGAACCTTGTTACTCATCCCTCAGACACCTCCATTACAGTACTTCCGGTGCAAGGCTCAGGATCTTCATGTAATCCTTGTCGCGGAGCTCTCTTGCTACCGGCCCGAAGATACGGGTCCCTCTCGGGTTCTTGTCTTCCTTGATGATAACGGCTGCATTCTCGTCGAAACGGATGTAGGTGCCGTCCTCTCTTCTCAGACCCTTGGCGCTGCGAACGATCACGGCCTTGACCACATCGCCCTTCTTTACCACGCCGCCGGGTGTTGCTTTCTTAACGGATGCTACGACAACGTCGCCGATGTTGGCATATCTCCTGCGTGTACCGCCGAGTACGCGGATGCACATCAGTTCCTTGGCGCCGGTGTTGTCTGCAACCTTCAGATAAGTCTGCATCTGGATCATGATGCTTCCTCCTCTCAGAATCGCTGATTACTTAGCCTTTTCGATGATATTTACGACACGCCATCTCTTGTCCTTGGACAGCGGGCGGGTCTCCATGACCGATACGCGGTCGCCGACTCTGCACTCGTTGTTCTCGTCGTGTGCCTTCAGACGAACGGTACGCTTCACGATCTTCTTGTACAGCGGATGTCTTACATTGTCGATGATGGCAACGACAACGGTCTTATCCATCTTGTCGCTGACAACCAGGCCCGTTCTTGTCTTTCTCAGATTTCTTTCTGCCACGGTGGTTTCCTCCTATCTTACTTTGCGCTCTGTGCGAGCTCTGCTTCACGCAGACAGGTCTTCACACGTGCAATGTCCTTCTTGACAGCCTTGACCTTAGCGGTGTTATCGAGCTGATTGACTGCAAGCTGGAAGCGGAGTGCAAAAAGCTCTTCCTTGAGGCTGACAAGCTTCTGGTTCATTTCCTCGACAGTCATCTCTTTGATTTCTGTTGCTTTCATGCGATCTCCCCTCCTTACGCTTCGGCAGTCTCTTTGGTCACGAATCTGCACTTGATCGGCAGCTTATGCATCGCAAGACGCATTGCCTCTCTTGCAGTTTCCTCCGGAACGCCCTTGATCTCGAACAGGACTCTGCCGGGCTTGACAACGGCTACCCAGTACTCCGGGGAGCCCTTACCGGAACCCATTCGGGTCTCAGCCGGCTTTTCCGTGATGGGCTTGTCAGGGAAGATCTTGATCCATACCTGACCGCCTCTCTTGATATAACGGGTCATGGCAATACGGGCGGACTCGATCTGGTTGGAGGTGATCCATGCAGGCTCGAGTGCCTGGAGACCGAAATCACCATAGCTTACGGTGTTGCCTCTGTAGGCCTTACCGGTCAGACGTCCTCTGTGGACTCTGCGGTACTTTACTCTCTTCGGAAGCAGCATTACTTGTTACCCCCTTCACTTCTTCTTGCGCCGCCGTTTCTGCGGTCGCCGCCCGGACGGCGGTTGTCGCGGCCGCCTCTGCGGTCATCGCGTCTTCTGTCCGGTCTTGCATCTCTGCGGTTTCTTCTCTCTGCCTTTTCTCTTGCAGCCATTGCCTTGGCAGCGTCGCCCTTGAGGACCTCACCCTTGTAGATCCATACCTTGACGCCGAGCTTGCCGTAGGTGGTATCTGCCTCTGCAAAGCCGTAGTCGATGTCGGCACGGATGGTCTGCAGCGGGATGGTACCCTCATGGTAGCTCTCGGATCTTGCGATCTCGGCGCCGGCCAGTCTGCCGGATACCATGGCCTTGATGCCCTTGGCATTCAGGCGCATGGCTCTGCTGATGCTCTGCTTCATAGCGCGGCGGAAGGATACGCGGTTCTCAAGGTCGAGTGCGATATTCTCTGCTACGAGCTGTGCATCCATGTCGGGCTGCTTGATCTCCATGATGTTGATGGCAACCGACTTGTTCATCATCTTCTCAAGCTTCTCTCTGAGCTTGTCGATCTCTGCGCCGCCTCTGCCGATGACAACACCGGGCTTTGCGCAGTGAATGTGGATCCTCACCTTATCCTCAGCATAGCGCTCGATCTCTACACGGGGCACACCTGCAGGCTTGAGAGTCTTCAGGATGTAGTTGCGCACATTGTAGTCCTCAACGAGCGTATCGCCGAAGTCAGCCTTTTTGGCATACCAGCGGGAATCCCAGTCCTTAATAACACCAACACGGAGTCCGTGCGGATTAACCTTCTGGCCCATACTTAACCTCCTTGGGATAGCGTTTAGTCTTTTTCTTTCAGCACAATCGTGATGTGCGATGTTCTCTTCAGAATCCGATAGGCTCTGCCCTGTGCTCTCGGCATGATACGCTTCATGATCGGGCCGGGCGTTACGAAGCACTCAGCAACATAAAGATTGTCCTTGTTCATGCTGTGGTTGTTGTCTGCATTTGCAATAGCGGACTTCAAAAGCTTTTCCAGAATCGGACTTGCTGCCTTCGGTGTGAGGCGAAGCGTTGCCAATGCTACATCAGTAGGCTTGTTTCTGATCAGGTCCAGCACGATCTGCACCTTTCTGGGGGAGATCCGGACATTGCTCAGATATGCTCTTGCTTCCATGTATCAGTTCCTCCTTCCGCTATTACTTCTTACCGTTGTTGGACGTCTTGGAGCCCGCGTGGCCCTTAAAGGTTCTGGTCGGTGCGAATTCACCGAGCTTATGGCCTACCATGTCCTCCGTCACATATACCGGCACATGCTTTCTGCCGTCATGCACTGCGAAGGTGTGTCCAACGAAATCCGGAAAGATCGTGGAAGAACGGCTCCAGGTCTTGAGCACCTTCTTCTCGCCTGCCTCGTTCATGGCAATGACTCTCTTCAGGAGTACTTCCTGCACATAGGGGCCCTTCTTGATACTTCTGCTCATAATGCGGTTCCTCCTTTCCGATTACTTGCCGTTGCGGCGCTTTACGATATACTTATCGGTGCGGTTATGATGCTTTCTGGTCTTGTAGCCCAGAGCAGGCTTGCCCCACGGGGTAACAGGTCCGGGACGGCCAACGGGGGACTTGCCCTCACCACCGCCGTGCGGATGGTCGCAGGGGTTCATAACGGAACCGCGGACAGTCGGTCTCCAGCCCATGTGACGCTTTCTGCCGGCCTTACCGTAGTTGACGTTCTCGTGGTCGATGTTGGAAACCTGACCGATGGAAGCCATGCAGTTCACCGGTACTCTTCTCATCTCGCCGGAGGGCAGACGAACGAGTGCAAAGCCGTTCTCCTTACCCATGAGCTGTGCCATGTTGCCGGCGGATCTGACGAGCTGTGCGCCCTTGCCGGGATAGAGCTCAATAGCGTGGATGAAGGTACCGACCGGGATGTCAGCAAGCTTGAGCGCGTTGCCGGGCTTGATGTCGGCATCTGCGCCGGAACGGACGGTGTCGCCCACCTTCAGGCCGTTCGGTGCGATGATGTAGCGCTTCTCGCCGTCCTCGTACTGTACGAGTGCGATGAAGGCGCTTCTGTTCGGATCATACTCGAGCGTGAGGACCTTAGCGTCCATGCCGAGCTTGTTGCGCTTGAAGTCGATCACACGGTACTTTCTTCTGTTACCGCCGCCTCTGTGGCGAACTGTGATGCGGCCGTAGCTATTTCGTCCGCTCTTCTTCTTGAGCGGCTCGAGCAGGCTCTTCTCCGGGCCCTCCTTGGACAGTACGGAATAATCCGTAACGGTCATCTGGCGGCGGGAAGGAGAAGTAGGCTTGTAGCTTTTAATTGCCATTTTGTAGTTTCACTCCTTATATGCTGTTTGCGGGAGCATTCTCCCATACCTTGAAGGGCCTTATTAATACATACCGTCGAAGAACTCGATGGTGCCCTTCTTCTTGTCGGCCTTCTTGGTGCCCTTGGCGTTCTTCGGCTCCGGATTTACGGTAACGACTGCCTTCTTATAGGAAGCGGTCGTGCCGACGAATCTGCCCATTCTCTTCTGCTTGCCGCGGCAGTTCACCGTGTTGACCTTAACGACCTCCACATTGAACAGCTCCTCGACAGCAGCCTTGATCTCGGACTTGTTGGCATCCTTAGCGACCTGGAACGTGTACTTGTTATTCGGCAGACCATCCATGCTCTGCTCGGTGATGATGGGTCGGAGGATGATATCCTGTGCTGCTTTCATTATGCGTACACCTCCTCGATCTTTGCAACCGCATTCTTCGGAACGATGAACGTGCCGCCGTTGAGGATGTCATAGACATTCAGTGTGCCGACGGTAGCGGTCTTGACGCCCGGAATGTTGGCTGCGCTCTTGTAAACCTTGGGTTCTGCCTGCGCAGTAACGATCAGTGCCTTCTTCTCCACATTCAGAGCGTTCAGCATGGCGACGATCGTCTTTGTCTTGAACTCATCCATGGTCAGGGTATCGAGCACGATGAGCTTGCCCTCCTGGACCTTGGTGGAAAGTGCGGACTTCATAGCGAGTCTGCGGACCTTCTTGTTCAGTGTATATCTGTAATCTCTGGGCTTCGGGCCGATCGCCACACCGCCGTGTCTCCACTGGGGAGCTCTGGTGGAGCCCTGTCTTGCATTGCCGGTGCCCTTCTGTCTCCACGGCTTTCTGCCGCCGCCGCTGACCTCTGTTCTGGTCAGTGTGGACTGGGTGCCCTGGCGCTGGTTTGCAAGGTAGTTCACAACTACTGCATGCATCACGGAAACATTCGGCTCAATGCCAAATACAGCATCGGAAAGCTCTGTCTCGGACACTGCGTTGCCGGCCATATCAAATACCTTAACTGTTGCCATTTACGTTTCCTCCTTCCTTACGCCTTGACACTGTCAACAATGGTCACAATGCCGCCCTTCGGGCCGGGGATCGCGCCCTTGATCGCGATCAGGTTGTTCTCTGCATCGACCTTAACGATCTCGAGATTCTGAACGGTGACCTTCTCGGCACCCATGTGGCCTGCCATGCCCTTGCCCTTATAGATCCTGGACGGAGAGGAGCACGCGCCCATGGAGCCTGCCTGTCTGTGAACAGGGCCGGTACCGTGAGTTTCCTTGAGTCTGTGCTGGTTATGACGCTTGATGGCGCCCTGATAGCCCTTACCCTTGCTGGTACCGGAAACATCCACGATGTCGCCTTCTGCAAAGACGTCAGCCTTTACAAGGCTGCCTGCCTGTGCGGAGCAGTCATCGAACCGGAATTCCTTCAGGGTTCTCTTATAGCCTGCGCCGGCCTTGTCAAAATGGCCCTTCTCCGGCTTGTTGACCTTAGAGGCCTTCTTGTCGCCGTAGCCGAGCTGAACGGCTGCATACCCGTCGTTTTCCACGGTCTTGACCTGTACGACTACACAGGGACCGGCCTCAACGACTGTTACGGGAATGACCTTACCGTTTTCATCGAAGATCTGCGTCATACCGATCTTCTTGCCGATAATACCTTTCTGCATGATTGTTCCTCCTTTTTGGTTATTGGTCGGGATGTCCCGACATGACCCGGTCATTGGTTGGCACCACCAACGTAACCCGGAATTGCGGCGCTCATGCACAGCGCCTTACTTTGTGCGTGTGCCGTTTCGGATGTCTTACTTGACCTCCATCACGATGTCCACGCCTGCGGGAAGCTCGAGCTTCTGCAGTGCCTCAGTGGTCTTTGCGGTGGGACGGAGCACGTCGATCAGACGCTTGTGGGTACGCTGCTCGAACTGCTCACGGCTGTCCTTGTACTTGTGTACGGCACGAAGGATGGTTACGATCTCCTTCTCAGTCGGGAGCGGGATCGGGCCGGATACGGATGCACCGCTTCTCTTGGCTGCCTCAACGATCTTTGCTGCTGCGGCATCCACGGTTGCGTGCTCATAGCCCTTGATCTTGATACGGATCTTTTCGCTTACTGCCATTGTTGTTTTCGCCTCCTTAGAGTGGGAATGGGGGCTCACTTTGCAGGATGGACTTCCTTCACACCTGCCCGGGTGTGTCGCACCCGCCAGATACAAAAATCACCGAAATCTGAAGGTTTTCAGAATTCCGGGTCCTTGGACAGTGAGGCTCGCCGGGCCGCAGTTCATCCGCCGTAACAATCGGATGCACGGAGGATCCCCGTGTCTGCTGCCGCGTCCCACCTACTGTGAAAGCCATTCCTTGTCGCCCGGTTTAAAATCGGACATACTCCACGGAAATTCCCCGGCAGACCGCCGGCAACCTTCCGCTTCATCGCATATCTTGTCCGGCTGTATGCCGAACCTTATATAGTATACCACATCTTCCGGGAATTGTCAAGGGATGGGTAAAATAAATTGTAAATTTTTTGTGAATATTTATAAAAGGAGGCACGCCGAGGCGGGCCCCCCCCCGCCCCCACCCCGC
>JAFTZY010000015.1 GCA_017460955.1 Oscillospiraceae bacterium | reverse complement strand
GGCGGCGAAATCCCCTTACCCGCCGCTTTTTTCAGGGGTGAATTCAAAAAACAGTACTGTTGTCTGTTTTTTGAAGAGGGGCGCTTTTTTGCAAAAAAGCGCGCCCTACCTATCGATCTTAGCACGATTTTCCTTGCCGCCTTTGGGCGGCAACAAGCTTTTTTGACAGACTGAGAGGACCTGCCGCTCCGGCAGGTCCTGTTTCTTTAAATCTCGCGCCGGTCCATCAGCGTGGGCCCGGTCGTACCGGCACTGCTCCGGTCCACCTCCTCGAGCCATGCGAGCATCTGCTCATGCCCGTCCGTTGAGAGGGGGAAATCCGCCGAGTCCTCCATGTCGGCAAGCTCCGAGCAGAGCATGCCGTGCCAGGTGGAGACATGCATCTGCTCCTTGTCTGGGACGATCCGGAAATTCAGATCCCGGCGGCTGCCTGTGAAGATGTTGCCGCTTTCAAAATAATAGATCCTGGGGATATCAAATGCATTCGGTTTTGCCATGGGGCATTTCTCCTTCCAAAAGTGGGATCACGTCCTGCAGTGTGGGAACGCAGGCGTATAGCAGCGGCTTGATCGTATCGTCGGGCTGTGTGAGATCCGGGACCATCACGGCCCTGCATCCCGCCGCTGCCGCCGAGCGGATGCCGTTCGGGGAATCCTCGAGCGCCATGCATTCCTCCGCCGGGAGGGACAGCGCCGCACAGGCCGTCCGGTAGATCTCCGGGTCGGGCTTGCCGCGGGTGACCATGTCCCCGCAGACAAAGGCGTCAAAATAGTCCAGCACGCCCACCTGCCCGAGGTAGTCATGCGTGCGCTCCCGGTCCGTGGCCGTCGCGGCAGCAATGCGCCGGCCGCTTGCTTTGAGGTACGAAAGCAGCGCATCGAGTCCCGGCTTCTTCTCGATGCCGTTCTCCTGCAGATGCGCTGCCGTGAGCTCCCGACGGCGCTGCCGGATGGCCTCATAGTCAAAGTCCGGCCCAAACCTCGCCTGCAGCCGTTCTTTTGCATACACCGCCGCCAGGCTGCGGATGCCCAGCACGTCCCCGAGCGTCATGGGGAAGCCCGCCTCGTGCGCTGCCTGCATCCAGTAGCGGGCCAGCAGTTTTTCCGTGTCGAGCATCAGCCCGTCCATATCAAAGATCACACCGCGGATCATGAAGTCACTTCCTTGTCTTATGATGTACATGCTCGTCAGCGAATTTGGAGATGAAGAAGCGCTGCTCCTTGTACAGTCCGTAATACCCCGACAGCAGATAGCTGACGGCGATCACCAGCAGACAGTACGGCACGCTTTCCATCCCGAACAGCTCTGCCGAGATGAACAGCGCCGCCAGCGGGCAGTTCGTCACGCCGCAGAACAGCGCCACCATCCCGATCGCCGCGCACAGCGAGGGGGAGATCCCGGCGATGTGCCCGAACATGCACCCAAAGGTCGCGCCTACGAAGAAGGACGGTACGATCTCACCGCCCTTGAAGCCGCCGCCGAGCGTGACGGCGGTGAAGAGCATCTTGAGCAGGAAGGCGTACCAGACCGCCTCCCCGGCAACGGCACGGTGGATGATGCTCCCGCCGATGCCGAAATAGTCCTCACTCCGGACAAGAAGCCCCATGACGAGCAGGAGGACCGCAGCGCTCACAATGCGCAGATAGCGGCTTTTGAACAGCTTCTTGAACAGGTGCTCCGTGCGGTGCAGCAGCACACAGAAGAGGATGCTCAGTGCCGCACAGCACAGCCCGAGCAGCAGCGTCTTGGCAGCGGTGACCGGCCCGAGCTCCGGGATCTCCAGAATTTCGTAATGCGCCAGCGGAAAGCCCAGGCGTTCGGCCACGAAGGAGGCAGTCAGCGAGGCGATGGTACACGGCACGAGCGCGGCATACTGCATCGTGCCCACGCAGCCGACCTCCATCGCAAAGACGCATGCCGCCGCCGGTGTCCGGAAGATCGCCGAAAAGGCCGCACTCATGCCCGTGAGGATGAGCGTGCGCTGGTCCTTCTCCCGCACGCGGAAGAGCTTGCCGATGATCCCGGCAAGGCTCCCGCCGAGCTGCAGGGCAGCGCCCTCACGTCCGGCACTGCCGCCGCAGAAATGCGTGATGACCGTGGAGACGAAGATCAGCGGCGCCATCTGCATGGGCAGCTGCGCCTCCGAGCGCAGGGAGGCAAGCACCATATTGGTGCCCCTGTCGTGCTTGTCATGCGTCACCCGGTAGAGCCAGACGATCAGAAGACCGCCCGCGGGCAGCAGCAGATAGCACCATTTGTGCTCGGCACGGAACCCCGTCGCCCAGCCGATGCACCAGACGAACGCCGCCCCGATGAAGCCGAGGAGCACACCGATGAGCAGTGAGAACAGCATCCACCGGATCAGCAGCCGCAGATGCAGCAGTGTGTGCATGGCTCCCCGCATCGCAGCGCCCCGGAGCTTGTAATAGGTCTCGGATCTCTGAAATCGGGACAAGTTCCCGCACCCCCTCTCATTTCCCTCCTTACATTATAGCACAGATCGGCCCGTTTTGCAAGCGAAAGCATCAATGCACACAAAAAATTGGGTTAGCATAAACTTACTTCTTGACAAGGTGAACAATAAATGTTATAATATTCACAATAGGATGCTTCCTGTTACCAAATTTCAGAATTAAAGGAGATGTTTGATGATGAAAACCTATGTATGTCCGATCTGCGGCTATGTACACGAGGGAGAGGAGCCGCCGGAGAAGTGCCCGCAGTGCGGTGTTCCGGGCTCGAAGTTCATCGAAAAGGAAAAGGATGACAAGCTGGTATTTGCCTGTGAGCATGAGGTCGGCGTTGCCAAGGCTGTGACCGATCAGGAGATCCTGGATGGTCTGCGCTCGAATTTCACCGGTGAGTGCTCCGAGGTGGGCATGTACCTTGCCATGGCAAGAGTGGCCTACCGCGAGGGCTATCCGGAGATCGGCGCCTACTGGGAGAAGGCAGCCTATGAGGAGGCCGAGCATGCTGCCAAGTTTGCAGAGCTTCTGGGCGAGGTGGTATCCGCCTCTACGAAGGAGAATCTTGAAAAGCGTGTGGCTGCCGAGCACGGTGCGACCGAGGGCAAGCTCAAGCTTGCAAAGCGTGCCAAGGAGCTGAATCTCGATGCCATCCATGACACCGTTCATGAAATGGCACGCGATGAGGCAAGACACGGCAAGGCCTTTGAGGGACTGCTCAAGAGATATTTCGGCTGATGCAAAGCGTTTGGGGACGGGTGATCCGTCCCCTTACTATTTTGCGGGAGGAGGCGCGTGATGGAACTGCATCGAACATTGCCCGATGAGCGGAGATTCATCCGGCATCTCTACCGGGAGGCCTTCCCGGCACAGGAGCGCAAGCCCTTCTGGCGGATCCGCCGGCAGGAGCGCAGCGGCATCCTGTCCATGATGACCATGGTGCATGAGGAGGTGCCCGTGGGCTTTGTCATGACCGTGCGCGGGAAGCATCTGGTGCTGGTCGATTACCTGGCGGTGGCGCCGCAGTACCGGGGACGTGGCTTTGGCACACAGGCGCTGCGGTCCCTGCAGCGGCAGTATCCCGTGCCGCTCTTTCTGGAGATCGAGCGTCCGGAGGAGGGCGCGGACAACCAGGCACAGCGCCTGGCGCGGCATGCCTTCTATACACGGTGCGGCTTTTCGGATGCGGGGGTGGACCTGCGGGTGTTCGGCGTGCGCATGATGCTGATGACTACGGCGGAACACCTGCGCTTTGCCGACTGCATCCCCGTCTATGAACAGGGCTACGGCCGTTACTTCCGGCGCTATGTCCGGGAGGATGTGTAGATCCTGCACAAAAGCAAAGTGTGCTCTTTGTGCAGATCCACGGAAATCTTTAAGATTTGCGGGAATGTGTCAGTTTTTACCCTTCTGAAGTGTCTTATAGGTAGAATGCGTGCTGCGGCACGACAAAGCAAGGAGGGTACATCCATGATGCAGGAATACCAGGAGATCCGGGAGCGGATGTTTGAACGGGTACGGTTTTTACGCAAGAAGGAGAAGATCACACAGGAGCAGATGGCACAGCGTCTGGGCATCAGCCGGCGCACCTACGCCAATTATGAGCGGGGTGTCCATGCCATGCCCGCGGAGGTGCTCGCATGCATTGCCGATACCTTCGGGACGAGCATGGACTATCTGACCGGGCGGTGTGAGTAGAAAAGGCGCGAAAAAAGCCCCGTGAAGGGGCTTTTTGCTTTTTTTCAGGCCGCCGAAAAAATTTTTTCGGTTTTTATGTGATATTTTTCCTCTGACAGCGTCTAATAGACAGGAGGTGGGAGCGAATGAAGGATCCGGCAGGAGAGATCGGGCAGTATTATGAGGATGTGTTCCGCTATCTGCGGGGCCTGTCCCGGGATGAAATGCTTGCCGAGGAGCTGACGCAGGAGACCTTTGCCAAGGCACTGTCCTCGGTGGATTCCTACCGGGGGGAGGCCTCGCTGCGGGTCTGGCTGTGTGCGATCGCACGCAATTTGTACCTTACGCACTGCCGGCAGTCGCAGCGGTATGCGCCGATGGGCGAAGCGGAGGCACTGGCGGACGAAGCACGGCATTTTGAGGAGCTCATCGCCGACCGGGATGCCGCCATGCAGATCCACAGGCTCCTGCATGACCTGGAGGAGCCGTACAAGGAGGTCTTTATGCTGCGGGTGTTCGGGGAGCTCGGCTTTGCACAGATCGGGGAGCTCTTCGGCAAGAGCGCCCACTGGAGCTGCGTGACCTACCACCGGGCCAAGACCCGGCTGATCGGACGGATGAAGGAGGATGCATCATGAATACGGATTGTGAGATCATACGGGATCTGCTGCCGCTGTATGCCGAGGGGCTGTGCAGCCCGGCCAGCCGTGCGCTGGTGGAGGCGCACCTGGAGGGGTGCGGGGCGTGCCGGCAGTGCCTTGCACAGGCGCAGCAGCCGGATCCGGCCCCGGCCTACTCGGTCGAGCCGGCCAGGAGCTTCCGGAAATATGTGCGCCGGGAGCAGCACCGCCACGGCTGGAAGGTCGCGCTGGTCACGGCAGTGTGCGTGCTGGGGGCGGTATTCGTGCGGCTGGCCGTGATGGGGGGACTGATGGGCTTTCTGATGCTCGACAGCTTCCTCGCAAAGCCCGTGCAGGATACGGATGTGCGCCATTATGCACAGTATATGGGCGAAAACGCAGAAAAGGAATACCGGGACAAATGGGGGATGGACGAATCCGTCTTCCCCGAGCGTATCACGCCGGACATGCAGGTGGATGCGTACAGCATGACGTATTACAACCCCTGGGATGCGCAGTTCCTGAGCTACCTGACCGTCACCTATGACGAGGAGGCCTATGCGCAGGAGCTCTCGCGCCTGGAGGAATGCCCCCACACGGAATATGACTATTACAGTGTCACGGGCTTTGCAGGACAGGACGATCCCATCGCCATGTTCGCCGATCCCTACCAGGGTTTTGTCTATGCCATCCATACCCCGGGGAAGGCGCAGAGCATCACCTATGTGGAGCTCATCTTCTGCAATTATGCACTCGATGTGGAGGCAGCGGACTACATCCCCGCCGCCTACCTGCCCGAGGGCTTCGATGCTTCCTATGACAACCCCTACGGGAAGCGGATGCTGGCGCAGCCGTGAGGAAGGGACGGATAAAAGCATTTGACAAAATCCCCCCTTTATGGTATGATAAGAAGAGAATCTGACAGAATGGGGGGACGTTCATGCGCATCGGCATTTTCATGGGCAAGGTGTATAAGGAGACCAACAGCCGGATGCTCACAGGCATCCTGGAGGAGGCGTTCAGCCGCGGCATCAGCGCCTATGTCTTTACGCTCAATGACGAGAGCAACAACCCGGCGATCGCACAGGGGGAGGAGAATCTGGTCAGCATCATCAATTTTGAGCTGCTCGACGGCGTGATCTTCCTGCCCTATACCTTCTCCTCCCAGAGCTACTGGGATCATATCGAGCAGTTCCTGACAAAAAACTGCACCAAGCCCGTGGTCCGCGTAGGGATGGAGTTCAGGCCCTTTTCCCCCATCTGGTTCAGCGACCGTGCGGATATTGCCGAGGTGGTGCGCCACCTCATCCGGGAGCACGGGTGCAGGGAGCTGCTCTGCCTGACCGGCCCCGAGGACCAGAAGGTGTCCCATGAGCGTGTGAGCGGCTTCCGGGATGCGCTCACCGAGGCGGGACTGCCCTGCCCGGAGGAGAACATCATTTACGGGGACTTCTACATTTTCACAGCCCAGGCGCTCGCGCAGGAGCTTGCCGAGGGAAAGCGTCCCATGCCCGATGCCGTGGTCTGTGCCAACGATATGATGGCGATCTCGCTGTGCGACAGCCTGCGCGGATACGGGATCAGCGTGCCCGACCAGGTGCGCATCACGGGCTTTGACGGCACGCTCGAGGCAAGCTTCCACTCGCCCGGCATCACCACCTACCAGCCCTCGTGGCGGCAGCTGGGCCGGAATGCGCTGTGCCAGCTCTATGAGATGATGACCGGGAAGATCGTGGTCAGCTGCCGAAGTGAGCAGGGGTCCCTTTTGTGCCGTGCAAGCTGCGGGTGCCGCAGCAGCAAGCTCCACGGCACCATGAAGGAATTCAACTACCAGCAGATGGAGGACCAGTACCTCGACAGCAATCTGTCCGCACAGCTCCTCTCGTGCAATTCGCTCGAGAGCTTCATCACGACCATGTACAATTTCACCTTCGTCTTTGCCGATCCCGAGTTCTGCGACCGGGAATCCTTCTGCCTGTGCCTGTGCGAGGACTGGAACCTCAGCGATACCGAGGGACTTCCTGTGCGCAGGAGCGGCTATTCCGAGCGGATGCGGCAGATGATCTACAACGGTACCTACGAGCAGTATGCCCTGCAGGACATGGTCCCCGTGGAGGTGCAGGAGTTCGAGAAATTCGAGGGTCCGACGGTGACCTTCTTTACCGCCGCACATTTCCTCGACCGCTGCTTCGGCTGCTTCCTGCTCACGTTCCGCAATGTCCCGTGTACCCTCAATGCGCATTATCTGCGCTTTTGCCGGGAGGTCAACAACGGCCTGGAATTCCTGCGTGTGCAGGACACCCTCAAAAGCCTTGCCTACCGCAATTACCTCGGGACCGTGCGCGACCCGCTCACGGGTCTGTACAAGCTCAGCTATCTGACGAAGATGTGGGAGGACTTCCTCGGTGAGGTCCGCCTTGCCAAGGAGGTGCCCTTCTGGATCGCCCTGACCGTGGGCGGGCTCGGACAGATCCTGGATGTCGGCGGCGCCCTCGAGCGGGACAAGCGCGTGCAGGCGTTCTCGGAGCTTTTGCAGAACGTGTGCAGCCACAACGAGAAATGCCTGCGGGCGGGGGAGTCCTCCTTCCTCATCATGGGCAGCGAGCCGGACAGCTCACACTACCATAACCTGCTGCTCCAGAACATCAAGGAGCGCTTCGAGCAGCAGCAGGGGGAGGGCCTGCGGCTGCTCCTGCAGGCGAGCGTCCTGCGCGGGAAGGAGCTCACGGGTCTCACCCGTGACACGGCCCCCGACAGGGCCCGGGCCCTGGTGGAGCATGCCCATGCCAGCCAGCCGACCTACTCCGAGCAGCTGCACTATGCCGACCTGTCGGAGCTGCGCCGGATGATCTACCAGCACCCCGAGCAGGAGTGGTCCCTGTCCCGGTGCGCCTCGGAAATGAGCATCAGTACCTCGTATTTCCACCGCATCTACCTCAAGGCCTTCGGCGTCAGCTGCGCGTATGACATCCACCACAGCAAGCTCGAGTACGCCAAATGGCTCCTGGTCCACACCTCGGATACCCTGCAGGAGGTGTCCCGGAAATGCGGCTATGATTATTCCCATTTTATGCGCACCTTCAAGAAGGAATTCGGCATGACCCCCACCGAGTACCGGCGGGGAAAGACCTAATACTAATCTCTGACCGAACCAATGAATATCTTCACCGCTATCCGCTCGCTGCTCGTCGTCAAACGCCCTTGCCGGGCGGCAGCCCGCCTGCGGTCGTTTTCCTAGATCAGCGACCGTCTATCGGCGAATCTTTTCATCGAACCGATCAGAGATTAGTATAAGATGGCAAAGAAGGCACATCCCCCGGAGCATCACATCACCTGAGAGGAGACCTGCAATGGCAAAGAACACACATGCCCCGGAGCACTACATCACCGGGGACTACGCTGTGGGAACGGCATGCTTTTCGCTTGTGGATACGGGCAGACGGGAGGTGCTCGGCAGAGCGGACGGGGATCGGCGCATCGCCGTCAGGCTGTACTATCCGGCAGTGCGTGAGGACACCGCGGGATGCGAGCGGGCGCAGATCTTCTCGCCAAACAAGATGGCGGCGATCCGGAAGGCGTACCATATCCCCCGGATCCCGGAGGAGCAGAACCGCGCCGAGTACTATGCGGACATCCCCTTCGCGCCCGGGCAGTTCCCGCTCATCCTGTTCAGCATGGGGTACAATTCCTATGTCGAAGCGAATACCTACCTGCTGTGTACCCTTGCCAGTCACGGGTATGTGATCGCCTCGGTCGGCCACGCCTATGAAGCCGTGGAAAACGACTACGAGGACGGGAGCTTCGACCTCTACGACAGGACGATCAACAAGCGGATGTACACGAGCATGCTCGGGGCGCTGCGTGCGCAGAACAAGCTCCTGCGCAGAGCATGCAGCTTTGAGGAGGCCCTGGCACAGTTCGAGCAGTTCCAGCGGACGTACACCCCCTACATCAAGGACCGCGTGCCGCAGTGGGAGCGCGATCTCCTCACGGCGCTCGGGGCCGTCAGGGCGCGGTACGGCGAACATCTCGACGAAAAGCGCGGGATCGGCGCGTCCGGGCATTCCCTGGGCGGGTGCCTGGCGTACTATCTGTGCCGGTACCATGACGAATTCTCGTGCGGCATCAACATCGACGGCGGCCTGTTCGGGGACTATCCGGACCGGACGATGGAAAAGCCCTTCTGCCAGATCTGCTGCCGGGAGAACCTCAATGTGGTGACCCGTCCCTTCGTGGGGACGAGGGCCGATACCTACCGGGTCATCTTCGACCGGATGAAGCATATGGGCTTTACGGATGCGAAATTCTACATCCCCATCAAGGCCCTTGCCGGCGGACTCGACCCGCAGGAGCTGTTCCGGCACCTGACATACTGCCATGTCACCTTCTTTGACCGCTACCTCAAGGGCGTAGGCAAGCCCTTCGATGCCCTGCCCTCCGAGTTTGTCCGTTACAAACGGATCGTTTGATACGGTCCCCACCCTGAGTCGTCCGACGGCGGCTCAGGGTTCTTTTTTTGCAAAGAGTGCCTGAAAAGCAATAAAATGTCCCGGATTTGCCATTGCATTTTGGTGAGAGATGTGTTATCATGTTGATAAAGACATGATTTGTTAATATGTTCATGCGCTTTGGAAATGATAGAATGCATCTCAAAACAAGGGGGAATCTGCTATGAAGCAACAGACCGCACTTCGCAGGGCTCTGTCCTGGCTGACCGCCGCTGCTATGAGCATGACCATGCTCGCAGGCGTTCCGCTGACAAGCCCGTCCGCCGTGCAGGCCGCCGAGACCGGCAGCCGCATCCGTGTGGACATCAACAAGAACGACGGCAGAAAGGCATCCTACACCCGCACTGCCAACAACTGGATCGTGGACGGCACCTACACCTATACGGTAGGCGGTGTGACCTGCAAGCTCTCGAGCGGCGGCAGCGGCTCGGTGGATGTGGTCAACAACAAGGTGCTCCAGCTCCAGGATGTGGAGAAAACACCCACGCTGACCATGGACGGCGCGAAGATCAAGGACGCCTCGGGCAATCCGACGCTCAAGCTCGAGATCAGCGGCCTGTCCAACGGCACGCACTCCATCCAGACCTGGCACGCCTGTGCCGACCGGAACGTCACCAACAGCTCTCTGACCGTCAAGGTCGGCGGCAAGACCGTGGCGTCCGGACTGAAATGCCCGGTCAATCCGACCAATAGCAACGATGCCGCGATGGCCTACGGGACATTTACCGGCAGCTCCGTCACGGTGGAGATCACCGCAGAGGGCAACGGCACTCTGAATACTCCGTGGCTGAGCGCATTTGAGATCGACGGCTCCGATCCCTTTCATTCTATCAGCCGTATCACGCCGGCTGACCAGGAACTGCACCATCAGGCTTCGGCCGGTCTTTCCTGGACAGCCGGTGCCGGAGCGGCCAGCCACAATGTCTACATCGGTACGGATTTTTCCGCCGTATCCGCTGCGACAACGAGCTCACCGGAATTCAAAGGGAACGTAACAAAACCGAGCTTTGCGCTCGATGATACCTATTCCTCCATCCCCACCTATTACTGGAGGGTCGATGAGGTACAGTCCGACGGCAGCGTGGTACCCGGTGCAGTCTACAGCTTCCACCTGGCACGCCTTGCCTTCCCGACTGCCGAGGGCTACGGCCGCTTTGCAAGAGGCGGCAGAGGCGGCTATGTATACCATGTCACCAATCTGAACGACTCCGGCGAGGGCTCGCTTCGCTACGGCCTGGAGACCCTGACGGGCGCCCGCACGATCGTCTTTGATGTCGGCGGCGTCATCGCCCTGAGCGATACCCTGTGGATCCCGGAGAACGGCGGCGATGTGTATGTCGCAGGCCAGACGGCCCCCGGCGACGGCATCACGCTCATCAATTAT
Organism: Oscillospiraceae bacterium; assembly: GCA_017460955.1. GTDB lineage: Bacteria > Bacillota > Clostridia > Oscillospirales > Ruminococcaceae > UBA3855. Next base: position 16,048 of record JAFTZY010000015.1, on the reverse strand, counting down.
GACTTCGGCGGCCTGGGCGCATGGGATGCTGTCATCCGTGACGTGCGCGTGCGTGTCGGCGATATGGACGGCAAGTCCACCGGCGGTATGGGCCTTGGCTCGTGCAACCACTGCATCGTTGACCACTGCTCGATCTCATGGGCAACGGATGAGGGCTTCTCCTCCCGTTCCGCCTCCAACATCACCTTCCAGTGGAACATCATCGGTGAGTCCCTGAACAATTCCGTACACTACGATGCCAACGACAGAAGCAATGTAGAGCGCCATGCCTTCGCAGCCTCCATCGGCGGCTTCACGGGCTCGTTCCATCACAATCTGCTCATCAACAACACCGGCCGCAACTGGTCGCTTGCAGGTGCCATGGAGCAGGACGGCGTGACCTACGGCGGTCAGCTCGACATCTCGAACAACGTTGTCTACAACTGGAGGGACCGCACCACCGACGGCGGCGCAAGACGGGTACAGTTTGTCAACAACTACTACAAGGCAGGCCCCGTGTCCAATACCAGCCTGCACCTTGTTTCCGTGGACGGCAATGAGCTCAATACCTCCGATATGCAGATGCTCTATGCCTCCGGCAATATGAAGGTCGCACAGAACGGCTCCACGCTGATCGCAGCCTCCGCCGATGAGTGGAGCTCCGGCAAGGCCAAGTGCGGCGGCTCCGCTTACCATTCGAGTGAATCCACCGTGCGCAGCAATTCCCCGTGGTTTGAGAACTACATCACCCTCCAGTCCGCAGAGGATGCCTACAAGTCCGTTATCAACAACACCACCGGTGCCGGTGCCAATATCCCGGCGCTCGACTACATCGACAGCCGCTATCACAAGGAGGTCACCAACGGTACCTACACCTACACCGGCTCCAAGGACGGCCTGAAGGGCATCATCGACAGCCAGACGGATGTCGGCGGCTACCCGAACAGCTCCAACTTCAAGAGCGGCACTGCTGCTGCCGATACCGACCGTGACGGTATGCCCGATGCATGGGAGAACGAGCACGGCCTGAATCCGAAGGATGCCTCCGACGGCCCGATCGTATCGCTCTCCGCAGACGATTACACAAACCTGGAGCTCTACCTCAACGAGTGCGCCGGCGACCCCGTGGAATTCAACGGCAATGTCCGCACGATCGACGCCTTCTCCCGCATCGAAGCCGAGGAGTTTGACGAGCAGAGCGGCATCAAGACGCAGGAGTGCAGCGATGAGGACGGCGGCGAGCAGGTCGCCTACGTCGAGAACGGCGATTACATCCTGTTCAAGAACGTGGACTTCACCGGCGGCGCAAGAAGCTTCCTTGCAAGACTTGCCGGAAACGATGCGGATATCGAGCTCTATCTTGACAACATGTCCGGCGATCCGTATGCGACACTGCATTACACCGGTGCCGGCAACTGGACCGACTGGAGCACCGTTTCCTGCAATGTGCCCACCATCACCGGGCGGCACAAGGTCTATGTGAAGTTCACCGGCGGGGAGGGGTACCTTGTCAACCTCAACTGGTTCACCTTCTCCCATGACGCACAGGGCCGTCTCATCAAGGATGTGCGTTTCCTCGATACGACCTACGGCAGCGCCTACAGCCTGAGCGACAATGCCGGTGTCGGCTCGCTCGTGTACGGCGACCGTGAATTCACCTACACCGCACTGCCCGCAGCGCTCGAGGGTGCCGAGATGATCGTGACCGCCTGTGATGCCAAGGCACTGACCTCGGAGATCGTCTCCTTCACTGCCCGTGAGGATATCCGGGTCTATATGGTCATGGACAACCGTGTAAGCCCGCTGCCCTCCTGGATGGCTTCCTACACGAAGTTCGACGGGACGGCTGCCAGCGAGAATGATGTGGTCTATGATCTGTACTATCTCGATGTGGCCGCAGGGGAGAGCGTGACGATCTCCGGAAACGGACAGTCCTCCGGCTGCCGCAACTACGGCGTGCTCATCGCCGAGGCTGCCGAGGAGCCGACCGAGCCCCCGACGCAGGCACCCACCGAAGCACCGACCGATGCCCCCACCGATGCACCGGCTCCCACCGAGGCGCCGACCAATGCACCGGAACCGACCGATGCACCGACGGATGCCTCCACCGAGGCCGAGACACTGCCTCCGGTCACGATGTGGGGCGATTCCGAGGGTGACGGTGACGTGGACATCATCGATGTCATTGCCGTCAATAAGGACCAGCTCGGTTCCCTCGTTCTGACAGCGCAGGGCCGCGCCAATGCCGATGTCAACCAGAACGGCACGCTCGAATTTGCCGATGCCGTGCTCATCATGAAATCCCTTGTGGATCTGGTGACCATCCCCGTCTGACGGGAGCTCCCCGCGGAGTGCCCGCCCCCGCATGCCTTGCGGCATGCACCCCCCTTGCGTGCTGACGCACGCGGGGGGGAGTTTTCTTTTTTCTTAGTGGGGGCCGAAGGCCCCCCACACCCCCTGCTTTGGGGCTTGGTACTTTCTTTGTGCGGCGGACTGGCATCCGCTTTTAGAAGTTAGAGGTGAGAGGTAAGAGGTTAGAAAGCCGCCCCTTCGGGGAGAGGTTCCAGCTTTGTGCCGCCCCCCACACCCCCTCCGTCCCTTCGGGACGGTTTTTAGGGGGGCGCGGGGGGACGTTAGTCCCCCCCCAGGAAAAAAGAAAAAAGCCCCCCTCCCCCCCCGCGTCAGCGGTAGAAGGGTGGGGGTTGGGGGTGGGCGACGGAGCCAGGACTTTTTTGAGTCCTGGCTCTTTTCTTGTCAACTCTCCCTCTCGTGTTCCCGGATGATGAGCCGGATGGCCTTGTACAGCCGGGGCTTGAGCTCATCGATACTGCACGGCTCCTGGTAGAGGATGGAGGAATAGCATGCCCCCGAGATCAGCTCCACGATGAGAAAGAGCATGATCTCCGGATCGTCGATCCCGTGGGGCGCCTCCTCCAGCATCCTGCGGTACAGATCGTAGAAATTGACATCGTCCTCCGTGACGGGATTGGTCAGCGCCGTCTTGAATACGCCCCAGCTCAGATTCTTGGAGATGAAATTGAGCAGCGCCTGGTTCTCGCTGAGCTGCCCGATGATGCTGTCCGCAATGCGGATGAGCTTGTCCTCAAAGCTCAGAGACCCCGCATCCGGGGACTGCTCAAGCTCGAGCGCTGCCTGCCGGAACAGCTGGCTCGACTTGTGCGTGATGAGCCGGTTGCGGATGTCGTATTTGTCCTTGAAATACAGATAAAAGGTACCCTTGGCCACCCCCGCCTTGGCCACAATGTCCGAGATCGAGGTCTTGCTGAAGCCCTTGGTCGTGAAAAAATCAAATGCCGTGTTGAGCAGGGAGCTTTCCTTGCGCTGTTTGTTGACTTCTACCTTTCCCATTTTGTCCACACTCCTTGTTGCATCGGTTTCTCCGATCCCGGATCTTGTTGCATCGGTTTCTCTTATTCTCTATTATACGCTAAAATAATTTCCTTGTCAAGATTGAATTATGACCAGAAGTCATAAATATGAGGGACGGATTTTGTGCAGGCCTACAAAAATATGACTCTAAGTCAATTTTTTTGGCAGATTTGTATTGACTGGCGGTCATTTTTAAGCTATACTGAGTATAAACGCGGAAGGGATTCCGAACAGTGACAGAAAGGAAGGCGTTTAGCATGATCAAATTTGGAGAATGGATCGTCAGGCACCGGATCCTGATCCTGCTCCTTGGCATTGGTCTGATGGTGCCGGCAGCGATCGGATACCTCAACACAAGGGTCAATTACGACATCCTGTCGTATCTGCCGGAGGACATCAATACCATGGTGGGGCAGGACATCCTCAAGGACGAATTCGGCAAGGGGGGCTTTTCCTTTGTGATCGTTGAGGATATGCCCGACAAGGATGTGGCAAAGGTCAAGGAGAAGATCGAGGGCGTCGATCACGTCGCCGAGGTCCTCTGGTACGACTCGGTCGCCGACATCAGCGTCCCGAAGGAGGCGCTCCCGTCGGAGCTGTATGACTTCTTCAACACTGAGAACACGACCATGATGGTGGTATTCTTCGACGATACGACCTCCGCGGACTCCACACTCGCCGCGATCGACCGGATGCGGGAGATCACCTCCGAGCAGTGCTTTATCAGCGGCATGTCCGCCATCACCACGGATATGAAGCACCTGTCCGACAGCGAAACGGTCATGTATGCCATCATCGCCGTGCTCCTGACGAGTATCGTGCTGGCCGTGACCATGGATTCGTTCCTAATCCCGGTGTTCTTCATGCTCAGCATCGGGCTTGCGATCGTGTGGAACCTCGGCTCGAACTTCTTCTTCGGGGAGATCTCCTTCCTGACACAAGCACTGTGCCTGGTGCTGCAGCTGGGCGTGACGATGGACTACTCCATCTTCCTCTGGCACAGCTACAAGGAGCAGCAGGCGCACTATGCGGATAAGAAGGAGGCCATGGCCCACGCTATCGCACTGACGATCGTCTCGGTCGTGAGCAGCTCGTTCACCACCGTGGCCGGCTTCCTTGCTATGTGCTTTATGAGCTTCACGCTCGGTCTGGACCTGGGCATCGTCATGGCCAAGGGCGTTGTGTTCGGCGTCATTGCCTGCGTCACGGTGCTCCCGGCCATGATCCTGCTGTTCGACAAGGCCATTGAAAAGACCTCGCACCGGGACCTGCTGCCGGAGTTCCATAGGATCCCGGCCTTCATCACGAACCACGCCGCGCTCTTTCTGACCATCGGCCTGGTGCTGCTCTTCCCGGCACTGTACGGCTACCGCAATTATGATGTGTACTACAATCTTGACAGCACACTGCCGTCGTACCTTGACAGCGTGACTGCCAACGAGAAGCTCTCCGAGGAGTACGGCATGAACAGCACGCATATGCTGCTGGCAAGCGCGGATCTGAGCGCGAAGGATGTCACGCAGATGCTCTCGGAGATGAAGCAGGTGGACGGCGTGGAATTCACGCTCGCGTTCAATTCGCTGGTCGGGCCCGCCATTCCGGATGAGATCATCCCGGAGCGGGCCAAGGATGCGCTCAAGAGCGGCGACTGGCAGCTGATGATGATCGGCTCGGAATACAAGGTCGCCTCGGACGAGGTCAATGCCCAGGTCGAGGCGCTCACGCGCATCGCCGCAAGCTACGACAAAAACAGCCTCCTCATCGGTGAGGCGCCGGCGACCAAGGACCTCATTGAGATCACCGCACACGACTTCAAGGTCGTCAGCCTCCTGTCCATCGCCGTGATCTTCCTCATCATTGCCGTGACCTTCCGCAGCGTGTCGCTGCCGGTCATCCTCGTGTCCGTCATTGAGCTTGCCATCATGATCAATCTGGGGCTTTCGTACTATCTGGATACCTCGCTCCCGTTCATCGCCTCCGTGGTCATCGGCACCATCCAGCTCGGCGCGACCGTCGATTATGCCATCCTGATGACCACGCGCTACCGGCTCGAGCGCCATTCCGGAAAAACCAAGCAGGAGGCCGTGGGCATCTCGCTCCAGACCTCGATGAAATCCGTCATGGTCTCGGCACTCGGCTTCTTCGCCGCCACCATCGGCGTGGCGTTCTCCTCCGAGATCGGCATGATCTCCTCGCTGTGCATGCTGCTCTCACGGGGCGCCCTGATCTCCATGGCCGTTGTGCTGACCGTACTGCCGGCACTGTTCATTCTCTGTGACGGCCTGATCTGTAAAACCAGTGCAGGGTTCAGTCCCGAAAAGAACGTACAGGACTCTGCTTACCGCAAGGAAAGGAGCGCTTTATCATGAAAAGCTATCAGAAGATCGCAGCATGTGTATTGGCCGTTGCTGTTTCCGCCGGTGCGACCGGCACCTATGCCTTCGCCCAGAAGCGGGAGGGTGCCGTGCAGACCGCCGCAGAGCCCGCCCAGGATACCAAGGAGACTGAAACGGCGGCCAAGCGGGAGGCAGCGCCCGGCGCTCCCTTCAAGGATGAGACCGTCTATGTGATGTGCAAGAGCGATGCGAGTGTTAAGGACATCATCGTCAGCGACTGGCTGAAAAATCCCGGTGCGCTCTCCGAGCTGCACGATGTCTCCACGCTCTCGGACATCGAGAATGTCAAGGGCGACGAAAGCTTTGCCGCCTCCGGCTCCTCCCTTGACTGGAAGGCCGCCGGCAACGACATCTACTACCGCGGCAAGGCAAACGGCTCCCTGCCCGTGACCGTGACACTGCGCTGCACGCTCGACGGCAAGGAAATGTCCGTCGAGGACATGAAGGGAAAGAGCGGCCATGTGGTCATGGAGTGGCAGTATGAGAACCACGAGAAGGTCACCCGTCAGGTGGGCGGGAAGTCCGTGACGATGTATGTGCCCTTCCTGGCCGCAAGCACGGCAGTCCTGCCGACGGAGGTGTTTACGAATGTCCGGACGGAAAACGGCCGGATCATCTCCGACGGGGAGAAGCTCATCGTGGTTGGCATGGCCTTCCCGGGGCTCTCCGAAAGCCTGGGACTGGACGACATGAAGGATGTGGACATCGACATTCCGGAGCACTTCACGATCGAGGCGGATGTCACCGATTTTGCGATGGATCCGAGCGTGACTGTGGTCTCCAATGAGATCTTCAGCGAGCTCGAGCTCGATGAGAGCGATTCGCTCGAGGAGATCGAGGAGAAGCTCGATGCACTCTCGAAGGCAGCCGACGACCTGTGCGACGGAACGACCAGGCTGCACGACGGCATCAAGAAGCTCTCCGACGGCTCCGGGGATCTCGTGGACGGGATCGATACCCTGTACAAGGGCTCCGGGGATCTGAAAGACGGTGCCGTCAAGGTCGGCGACGGCGCGAAGGCATTGTCCGAGGGTGCCGGGAAGCTGGCGGACGGTGCGAAGTCCCTCGATGAGGGAATGGCTTCGGCAAGTGAGGGCGCGGCAGCCCTTGATGCGGGCGCCGGCAAACTGGACGAGGGTGCCGGGACGCTCTCCGACGGCATCGGTACGGCAAGGGACGGTGCGGATGCGCTTGCAAACGGCATTGCCTCTGCAAAGGACGGCAGTGCGAAGCTCCGGGACGGTGCCGCACAGGTGCAGGACGGCGCGGCAGCCCTCGATGAGGGCATCGGCTCTGCGTGGGCAGGTGCCGGAACGCTTGCCGGCGGCCTGCATGACGCCAAGGACGGCGGCAGTGCGCTCATCGGCGGCCTGACACAGGTGCAAAGCGGTGCCGCTTCCCTCTGTGAGGGGATCGGCTCCGCGAAGGACGGTGCCGATGCACTCGCTGCCGGCATTGCCACTGCCAAGGACGGCAGTGCCGCTCTGAAGGACGGCGCCGCACAGGTGCAGGACGGTGCCGCAGCCCTTGATGCGGGTATTGGTTCCGCCAAGGAGGGCGCCGATGCGCTCACCGCCGGCATCGCCTCCGCCAAGGACGGCAGTGCCCAGCTTGTGGAGGGCTTTGCCAAGGTCACCGAGGGTGCCGCACAGCTTGGCGACGGCACCGGCAGCCTGACAGACGGCATGACCTCCCTCACCGAGGGCAGCAGTGCGCTCCGGGACGGCGCCGCAGCACTCTCCGAGGGTGCCGGGAGCCTGTCCGACGGGATCACGCAGGCACACACCTCCGCCGGGACCCTCTCCGAGGGACTGGGGTCCCTGCAAACGGGGGCCGCTGCACTCGATACCGGGATCGCCTCGGCAGCACAGGGCGCGGATTCCCTCAAGGACGGTGCCGATGCACTGCAAAGCGGCCTGACCCAGGTCGCAGGCGGTCTGGACCAGGCCGGGACCTCGCTCGATACCACCATTGCTGCCAATGAACAGGTGCTTGCCGCCCTGCAGGCAGCGTATGCCGCTGCGCCCTCCGAGGCACTCGGTACGGCCGTGGCAACGCTCGAGCAGACCATCGCAGGCCAGCGTCAGGTAGCGGATTCCCTGAAAACGGACGGTGCCATCGGCGGGGGCGTGGCCTCCCTGCAGACCGGTGCCGGGGCGCTGGGGACGGGTCTGGAGGACCTGTCCGCAGGTCTGGACAATGCCGCAAGCGGTGCCGATGCACTGAAAACGGGCCTTGACAGCGCCGCACAGGGCGGTCAGGCACTGTCGCAGGGCATGGCACAGCTCGATACGGCTGCCGGCACACTCAAGGCCGGTGCGCAGGAGGTTTCCGACGGCGCCGCTGCCCTTGATACGGGGATCGGAAGTCTGTCGCAGGGCTCCGGTGCGCTCATCGGGGGACTCGATTCCCTGGTGGACGGCATCCGCCAGCTCTCCGGCGGTGCGCAGGCACTCGATGACGGCATGACGGCACTTGTGACCGGCAGCACGTCGCTTTCGGGCGGCATGGCACAGCTCCAGGCGGGCAGCGGCTCCCTGACAGCCGGCCTGTCCCAGGTGAGCGGCGGTGCGGCATCGCTCGATGACGGCCTTGCAAAGCTGCAAAGCGGCGGCAATGCGCTCACGGGCGGCATGGCACAGCTGCAAAGCGGCGGCAGTGCCCTGCAAAGCGGCATCGAGCAGCTCTCCGGCGGTGCCGGGACGCTCTCGGATGGTATGGCACAGCTCTCGGACGGTGCGGATGCGCTCTATGACGGCCTTGGAACGCTGCACGAGGGCAGCGGGGCGCTTGGCAGCGGTATCACGCAGCTTGCCGACGGGACGGTCGCACTCGATGACGGCATGACCGCGCTTCAGGGCGGCGCCGGCAGTCTGCAAATCGGTATGGGGACGCTGTTTGACGGGAGCCGGTCGCTCCTTGACGGCATCCGTCAGCTCCATGACGGCGCCGATGCGCTCACGGGCGGCATGACACAGCTCTCCGACGGCAGTGTGCAGCTGCGGCAGGGAACGGATACGCTGTATACCTCCTCGAAGCAGCTTGCCGACGGTGCCGGGACACTGGCCAAGGGCGGCAGCACGCTCTATGACGGGGTATCCCGCCTGCATGACGGTGCGGGGACGCTCTCGGACGGCGTGGCACAGCTGCTCGACGGCTCCGAGGAGCTTGACGATGGCATGCACCGGTTCAGGGAGGAAGGCATCGACGAGATCATGAACCTGTACAATGACGAGGTCTCCGGCCTTCTTGACCGCCTCCAGGCAGTGGGGGATGTCTCCCGCGGCTACAAGTCCTTCACCGGCACGGCGGAGGAGATGGACGGCAGCGTGAAGTTCATCTACACCATGGACGGCACCGAGAAGTGAGAAGAAAACAGCAGCAAGGCGGAAAACCTTGCTGCTGTTTTGGTTAGTGGCTTCTCTGCTTCTCGATCCAGTCCCTCCCGGATGGCACCCAGCTGTGTCTGCGGGAGATCGTCCTGCACGGCATGGTACATTTCCCGGAACTGCTCGTCCCCCGGCATGTACCCGCCGCAGCCCTTGACGACCTCATCGCCCGTATCATAGAGCAGCATGAGCGCCGGAAGCAGGCGCCTTACCATGCTCAATAGTTGTCCGCATGCACTTCAAAGAAGCTCTGCGGATGATGACACACCGGGCAGACCTCGGGCGCTGTGGTCGCAATGGCGATGTGTCCGCAGTTGCGGCACTCCCAGATGGTGATGCCGGCCTTTTCAAAGACCTGCCGGGTCTCGATGTTCTCCAAAAGCTTCCGGAAGCGCTTTTCATGCTGCTGCTCGATGGCACCCACAGCCCTAAACTGCGCGGCCAGCTCCGGGAAGCCGTCCTCGAGTGCCTCACGGGCCATGCGCTCATACATGTCGGTCCATTCAAGGAGCTCGCCGTCCGCCGCACTCTGGAGGTTCTGCGCCGTATCGCCCAGACCGCCGAGTGCCTTGAACCAGAGCTTGGCATGCTCCTTCTCGTTCTCCGCCGTTTACAGGAAGAGCGCAGCGATCTGCTCGTAGCCGTTTTTCCGGGCAACGGAGGCGAAATAGGTGTATTTGTTGCGTGCCTGGGATTCCCCGGCAAAGGCCTCCCGGAGGTTCTTCTCCGTGCGGGTCCCGGCATAGGGATTACGCTTGGGCGGTGCCGTCACGACCTTCTCAAAATCGGAGGCGGGATGCTTGCACAGTGGACATACAAAGTCCTCCGGCAGCGCCTCACCGACATATTCATAGCCGCAGATCGTGCAGCGCCAGATGGTCTGTCCGTCCGGTGTCGTGCCGACTGCTTGGGGCTTTGGCTTGATGCTTGCATGGTAGTACGCATAGGTCGCGGAGGGGGCATCGTCGAGCACCGCAGAGCCCGTCACATCGGCGATGAAGAGCGTGTGCGTGCCGAGGTCCACACTGTGAAAGACCCGCGCCGAGATCCATGCATTGGTCCCCTTCGTGATGTAGTACAGCCCGTCCGCATTGCGGGCAGCGTCGGGGAAATCGGCAAATTTGTCCGTATCCCGCCCCGACTGAAAGCCGAAGTGCCGGAACAGTTCAAAATCCGCCGCTTCGCTGATGACGGAGGCGGTGAAGCGTCCGGTCGCCATGATCATGTCATGGGTGAGATTGGCCTTGGCAACGGTCAGGCTGATGCGGTTGGGGTCGCTTGTGACCTGGCTGACCGTATTGGTGATGCAGCCGTTGTCCCGCCCGTCCTGCAGGGCGGTCACGATGAACAGTCCATAGCTGAGCTTGTGAATGGCAGTTTCCGTCATGATGGATCCCTCATTTCCTGAAAATGTACCGGGGTACCGGTTATTCCTATTATACAGTATCCGCCTTGTCGTGTCAACAGTTTTTGTGAAAAAGGCAGAAAGAAAACGCCGCGGAGCGTTGCTGCACGTTCCACGGCGCTTGTGGGGCTTTAATCGAACCGCTCGTCGATCACGCGGGCGGTCTTTTTCATGCTGCGCGGCAGCACGCCGACCTCCACGACCTTGACGATGGGGGTAAAGCCGATGCGGCTCTTGACGCGCTCGGCAATGCGCAGTGCGAGTCCGTTGAAATCCACGTCCCCGGTGGTTTCCACATAGATGCGCATGGTGTCCTTGCCGTCGAGGTGGGAAATACGGATCTGGTACTCGCTCGAGATCTCCGGGAAGGTCCCCAGGATCTCCTCGATCTGGCTCGGGAACACATTCACGCCCTTGATCTTCATCATGTCATCCGTTCTGCCCATGATGACGTCAAGGCGCGGATAGCTTCTGCCGCACGGGCAGGTGCCGGGGATGATCCGGGACAGGTCGTGCGTGCGGTAGCGGATGAGGGGCGCGCCCTCCTTGACCAGCGTTGTGATGACGATCTCGCCCATCTCACCGTCCGGGACGGGCTGCCCGGTCTGCGGGTCGATGATCTCGAGGTACAGATAGTCGTCCCAGTAGTGCATGCCCGTGTTGTGCTCGCAGTTGATGCCGATGCCGGGTCCGTAGATCTCCGTCAGGCCATAGATGTCGTACAGCTCGATGCCCAGGCCCTCGGAAATGCGCTGGCGCATCTTGTCGCTCCAGCGCTCCGAGCCGATGACGCCCTTCTTGAGGTGGATCTTGTCGCGGATGCCGCGCTTCTCGATCTCCTCGGTCAGCAGCAGCGCATAGCTCGAGGTCGAGCAGAGCACCGTGCTCTCGAGTGACTGCATCATTTCCAGCTGCTTGTCCGTGTTGCCCGGTCCCATCGGGATGACCATCGCGCCGAGCTTTTCGGCACCGTTCTGGAAGCCGATGCCGGCCGTCCACAGGCCGTAGCCGGGTGTGATCTGGATGCGGTCACGGTTGGTGATGCCGGCTGTCTCGTAGCATCTGGCGAACATGATCGCCCAGTCCTCCACATCCTTGGCGGTGTAGGGGATGATGACGGGGGTGCCGGTCGTGCCGGAGGAGGAATGGATGCGCACGATCTCCTCCTCGGGCGCGGTCATCAGACCGAGCGGGTAGGCATCGCGCAGATCCTTTTTCTCCGAGAAGGGGAGCTTTAGGAACTCCTCGGGGGTGGAGACGCTCTCAATGCCCGCCTCCTCGAGCTTTTTGCCGTAGAAGCTCCCCGACGCCACGAGCGCACGGATGCGGTCATTGACCTGCGCGAGCTGTTTTTCTGTGATCTGCATAGCTATCAACCTCTTTTCTCATAATGGAGCGCACGGCTGTTGAGGGCATGGAACTGCTCCTTCACCGTCCGGCGCATGGTTTCCTCGATCTCCTCCACGGAGAACGGCAGAACGCCGCAGCGCACGGCCGCCCCGAGCATGATCATGTTGAGCACCTTGGGCGAGCCGATCTCCCGACAGGCGGCATCCCCGTCAAGGAGCACCGCATCCGGCACATGCTCTGTGAGATACGAGAGCATCTCACGCCCCGTGTAATCCGAGCCCTTGAGCGTTGCCGTCACCGGCATGATCGGGTGCGTGTTGACCACGACCTTGCCGCCCTTCTTTAAGTACGGGAGCATCCGCACGGCCTCGGCCGGCTCAAAGCCGATGATGAGGTCGGCACTGCCCTCGGGGAACATCGGGCAGTACATGCCCTCGCCCAGGCGCAGGAAGCTGAACACGCTGCCGCCCTTCTGTGCCATGCCGATCGTCTCGGCGCTCATGACGGGGATGTCCCGGTGCATGGCGGTGCCGGCGATGAGCTTCGAGGTCAGGACGATGCCCTGACCGCCCACGCCGCAGATCAGAAGATTATTCTGCATGATCGTCACCTCCGATCGCTGTAAACGGGCATACCTGCGCACACAGTCCGCAGCCCGTACACAGGGACTGCTCGATGGCGACCCTGCCGTCCCGGAGCACAAGGCCCGGACAGCCGAGCGAGCGGATACACCGCTTGCACTGCGTACATTTTGCAGGATCAATGGAAACGGGCTTGCCGCTCTTGATGAGCACCGCGCACGGGGACTTGAAGATGATCGCCTTTACGCCGGGCTGCGCATCCACGCGCCGGACGCATTCGACAGCCTCCTGCAATTGCAGGGGATCGGCCGTCTCCACGGCCGTGACACCCACGCCCCGCAGCACTGCCTCGATGCTGACCTTTTCGACGACCTCGCCCATCATCGTGCGGCCCGTGCCGGGATGGGGCTGGTGGCCGGTCATGGCAGTGGTGGAGTTGTCGAACACCACCAGGGTCATGTCCGCCTGGTTGTAAACGGCATTGACCGCACCCGTGATAGCGGAGGCAAAGAACGTCGAGTCGCCCACAAAGGCAAAGCAGTGCGTATCCGGCTCGATCCGGCCGATGCCCTGCGTGATGTTCACGCCCGCCCCCATGCAAAGGCAGGTGTCCACCATGTCAAGCGGCATGGCATTGCCGAGGGTGTAGCAGCCGATGTCCCCGCAGAATACGCTTTTCTTGCCCTTCATCGCTTCCTTCACCGCAAAGAAGGACGCTCTGTGCGGACACCCCGCACACAGCACCGGCGGCCGCACGGGCAGGGGAGGGGGCGGCGCCGTTTCGGTCCCGGCCGGTGCCTCCCAGCCCATGAAGGCTGCGATGTCGGCGGCAGCACTCGCGCAGGAATTCTCACCGGCAGCCCGCACATGTCCCGTGAGCTTGCCGAGGATCCGCGTGGGCAGATGGTGCTTGCCGCAAAGATAGGTGAGCTCCCGTTCGATCACCGGATCGAGCTCCTCGATGCACAGCACCTCATCGAGTCCCTCCAGAAAGCGCAGCGCCGCCTGCTCCGGGAAGGGGAAGGGGGTGGAGACCTTCATGACACGGGGGGCCTGTCTGCCGGAGAGCGCCTCCATCGTATAGGTATAGCTGATGCCGTGGGTGGCGATGCCTCGGCGGCAGTCCGGTGCCGTCTCCGGGATCACGAGGTTATGTGCATATTCCGAGAAAACGCCGGAAAGCTCGGTATTGCGCTTTTCGATGGACAGGTGTGCCTGATACGACAGGCGGGGGAAGATGACCCATTTGGAGGGGTCGCGCACGAAGCCCTCGGGTGCATGCACCTCACATTCCTCCGGGTCCTTCACCTCGATCGAGGCATAGCCGTGACAGACGCGGGTGGTCGGCCGGAACAGCACGGGGGTGCGGTACTGCTCGGAGTAGGCAAACGCATCCTGGATCATGTCATACGCCTCCTGAACGGAGGACGGGTCAAAGCAGGGAAGCTTGGAGAAGCTGGCAAAGTGCCTTGTATCCTGCTCGGTCTGGGAGGAGATGGGGCCGGGATCGTCGGCCACCAGGATGACCATGCCGCCCTTCACGCCGATGTAGGCAAGGCTCATGAGCGGGTCGGAGGCGACATTGAGGCCGACCTGTTTCATCGTGACCATGGTCCGCGCCGCGCAGTACGCAGCGCCGGCACCCAGCTCTAGGGCAGCCTTTTCGTTGACGGACCACTCCACATAGAGCGCGTCCTGACGGCATCTGGCAGCTGTTTCGAGCACCTCCGTGGAGGGGGTGCCGGTATAGCCTGCCACCCGGTTGAGGCCAGCGGCCATGGCACCCCGTGCGATCGCCGCATTTCCCATTAAAAATTCCTTATGCATCGTTTCACTCCTTGTGCTCTGCTTAGCAGCAAAGCCTCGCGTGGCATCCGCACACTGTCCGCAGGACGGGAACGGATGTCCGTACATATTATACCATTTTTCATGAGAGCTTGTCAATAGAGCATGCAGCAAAAAACCGCTCCCGGCGCGGGGAGCGGCAGTGTGTTACGCTAAGCGGATGATGATCCGCGGTCCCTCGTCATCCGGGAGCGGTGTGACGGAAACGCCGTCGGTGAGCAGTGCAAAGCACTCGCGCAGGGAATCGGCGATGGCCTCCCAGCCCTGCGCGGACGGGAGCGTGATCTCGTAGCAGCGCCCCGGCTGCCCGGCAAGCAGGCCCGTTCCGGCCGCCGCGAGCACGCCGATCACCCCGAGTGTCAGAAGCTTCTTCAATCGTCCCACCTCCCCTCTGCATGTCCTGCGCAGTTTGCGCCGTGATGCGCGGCCAAGCCCATTCCATGGGCATTCTGCCGCAGCGCAGGCGTCCGGTATCAGTATGCCCGGACCGGGGCGCCTTCATGCAGGAAAGCGGGGTAAAAGCGTTTTATAAAATGGATTTATGTATAGATAATATAAAAAAATCAAAAGAAAAGCTTGACAAGAAGGGGGAAATGTGATATAATATAAAAGCTGGTTTACACAGCAAAAATGATGGCGGTATAGCTCAGTTGGCTAGAGCACTTGGTTCATACCCAGGGGGTCGCTGGTTCAAATCCTGCTGCCGCTACCATTTTTTTTGGCCCGTTGGTCAAGAGGTTAAGACACCGCCCTTTCACGGCGGAATCATGGGTTCAATTCCCGTACGGGTCACCACAGTTAAGGCTCGGAAACAGCGTATTTACGTTGTTTCCGAGTTTTTCTTTTATACTGAAAATCCGCTTTGTTCTTTATCTGTTCTTTATTTTGAAAATGCGGAGGTTGTGAGCCGTAGGTCAAGCACCTTTCGGCTCGTTTTTCTTGCCTGAGAAATCAAGTGCCGAGCTGACAGCATCGGAAACTTTCGCTCTGGATTCTTCCAACATATGACAGTAGATATTACTTGTTGTAGAAACTGTCGAATGTCCTAACGCTCCCGAAACCGTCACGATATCCACGCCCTGATTGACGAGGAGCGATGCGAACAAGTGTCGGAAGCTGTGCAAGCCATAGAATGGAAGATCATGTTTCTCGCAAAACTCACCGAGCCAGAAGTAAGGTGTGCCATTCTGCATCGGCTCACCGTTCCATTTGGTGTAGAGCCTATCGGTCTCCACCCACTTGTCACCGCATTTGAGAGCCTGCTCGTCCTGTTCTGCCTTGTACTCTTTCAGCATATCCATGATCGGCTGAGGAAATTTGAGCGTCCTCTGCGACTTCCTCGTTTTGGTGGTGTCGGTATAAACGCCTTTCTTCGCAGTGTAGTTAGACGTTCTGCGGATGCTGATGATGTTGTTCTCGAAGTCCACATCTTTCCATTCAAGTCCCAGCATTTCACCACGGCGGAAACCGCTGTAGATCATCAGGTTGAAGAATGTGCGGTACTTCAAAGGCTCATCATTCAGCAGAGTAAGAAATCTCTGTACCTGTTCGGGAGTATAGATTTTCTTCTCGGTCTGCTCATTCTTGGGGAGCGTGACCTTTGCACAGGGATTGTCGCTGACCACCCCCATTTTCACGGCATAGGCGAACACATCGGACACGAAACTGAGGTTATGCCTTATGGTTTTGGGTGCAAGGGGCTTGCCTGTACGC
>JAFTZY010000014.1 GCA_017460955.1 Oscillospiraceae bacterium | reverse complement strand
TCATGATCGAGAGCTACCTCGTGGACGGCGCACAGAAGGTCGGCGAGGGCGTTTTCGGCAAGTCCATCACCGATCCCTGTCTTGGCTGGGATAAGACGGAGGAGCTCATCCTGCGCATTGCCGATCAGCTCTGATCCGGTACAAACGCTGCAAAAAAGCGCACCGTAGTGGTGCGCTTTTTTGCTCTATCCGATGATATCCTCCCACCTGGGATCGAGACCCGCGCCGTTTCTGGCGGCATACACCAGCATATAGGAAGCATCCTTGGCATTGATCGCCGAGCCGTCCGCGCCCCTTGTACGGGAGGCACCGTCCACATCCGCAAGGAAATAAGCCAGCGTTTCCTTCTCCGGGGTGCCGTCCGCCAGCCGGACATTCTTCTGCTTGGCGCCCACCTTGGCGGCATAGAACAGCGCCTGGGAGGCGTCGTTCGCATTGCACTTGCCGTCAAAATTCACGTCCCCCTTCACGCCCGCCATCTGCACGAGCATCGACTCCCGGTAGTCGGTGTCATAGACCGGACTGCCCTCATAGGTCAGGGCGCCGAGCGTCCGGATCCCGGTCAGTGTTTTGCCAAGCTCCGCCGGTGTTGTACCGGGGACCTCGATCCCCAGGGACGAGAACGGCACGTCGAGCATCTCATAGCTGCCGTCGGCGCTTGGCCGGGCGATGCGGATCGTTTCCGGGAAGTCCGACTGTGTGAGCGTGCCCTCCTCATCAGTGAAGTGCATCCGCCAGATCTGCGTCCGGTCCAGGATCTCATATTCCGGGAGCACCACGACCGTCACGTCCTTCATCTGCGGGATCGTGCGCACGAGATTCGTCTCCTTTCCCACGCTGTCGTCGCTGGAGATGTAGGTCCGCTGCACCATCTGGCCGGTGATGCCCGGCTCTGCGGGAATAAAAGACAGATGGTACTCACCCGGCGGGGTGCCGGGGGCAAGCTGCACGTTGAACTCCACGAGGGAATAGTAATCGGAGATCCCGCCGAAGAACTGCGGGGACAAAGCGTCGGTATCGCTGTAGCTGTAGTTCCAGTTGATGCTCAGCGTATCCGGCTTGAAGGTAGCGCTCACGCCCAGACTGTCGGGGAGGTAGTCGCCCTGGCTGTTGAGCTTTCCCAGGCAGTAGGGCTGAAAATCCGTGGTAAAGCTCGTCCCGTCCGGGAGGGTGTAGGTCCTGGTCTCCCCCGTGCGCAGGGTCGGATTCTGGTACCCCTCCTCCGAGAAGGTCAGGTACTCGCTGTCGGAGCCAAGCTTCATGGAAATATAGGCAAGGTCGGCATAGTCAGCCTCGATGTAGACGGCAAAATGGAGCAGCGCCCCCTCCTGTGCTGCATCGTGTCCGACCAGCATCCGGCTGTCATCCGCACTGTGGATCTGTGTGTCCTCCGTCATCGGACGCAGGTTCAGGGCGATCTCCTCGGGGCCGGCATAGGCTGCCGATACCGGGAATGTCCCTGCCAGCATTGCGGCACAGCTGCCGAGTGCTGCCAGGCTTGTTAGGATCTTTGCGTTCATAGGAATGGGCCTCCTTATGGGGTGATTCTGTGTAGGGTTTCCGGGATCCTGCCTTCGCAGGGCGTCCCCTTTTTCTTATTATATCACGGCGCACGATGCTTTGTCAATGCCAAGCGCTCGGATCCGGTCTGGAAATTGCTGCTGCATGTGTGGCGCAGGGCTTGCATTTTGGCCGGCATTGTGGTATAATAGATCACACAACAATATCGGAAACGGAGCGAACAGGTATGAAATATGAGGACGGACAGTGGTATATGCAGGGCCTGCCGAGGAATCATCCGGACAGGATCCGGACAGTGGAGGCGCTGATCGCGTATGTCGGGGAGGTCGGCTTCCTGCCGCTGTTCGGGAATGAGATCGACGGATTTTCACTCGAGGACCGGGTCTGCCCCTCGGACTGGTGGACGGAGGACCCGGAAACCGATCCGTGGGAGTGGCGGTGCCTGGCAGCCAGGAGCGGCAGGGTCGCCTACGGGAAATTTTTCGGAAAGAAGGCGGGCTTCCTCTCACCCGAATGGCTGCCCGTGTTCGCCAACCTGCGCAGGGACGGCTATGATTTTGACAGCCGCTATGAAGAGGGGCTTGCCAAGCACCGTGAGCAGCTCATCATGCAGCTGTTTGAGGACCATGACGAGCTTCCCTCCTATGAGATCAAGCAGATGGCGGGCTTCGGGAAGAACGGCGAGCGCAATTTCAGCGGCATCATCACGGACCTGCAGATGCAGACCTACCTTGCGATCAAGGACTTCCGCCGCCGTCTCAATAAAAAGGGGGCTCCCTACGGCATGGCAGTGGCCGTGTATGCAACGCCGGAGGCGCTGTTTGGCGCAGAGCTCGTGACCTCCTGCTACGGGGAGGAGCCCGAAGCATCCTGGCAGCGGATCGTTTCGCATATGCACGCACTCTATCCGGAGGCGCAGGAGGCGGAGATCCGCCAGATCTGTAGATAGCAAAGAGCCGCAGTGATGCGGCTCTGATTTTTTATATACTATCGGATGAACGCCGTATAAGCCAGGTCCAGTGCCAGAACGGTCACGATCACGGCGGCAGTGACCATCACGGTCCGGTCCTTCATTTTCGAGACCAGAAGGTCCAGGACCGGCTGGATCACATACAGGAACACTACGCCCCCGATGCCGAAGCGGATGCTCGGGCTGAGTGCGATACGGGCCTGGAAGTTGATCGCATAATCCGCGTAGGTCTGCCACGGCCATGAGCCCATGATCCATTCGCACAGATAGCTTGTGGCAAGCTCAATGAGTGTGGCGGTGGCCATTGTCAGCAGGAACACCGCAGGCAGCATCAGGAGCTTGTGCGAGGCCTTCTTTCCCTTGATGAGGCGGTACCACAGCAGCAGGAAGACCGTGGCGCCAAAGCCGTACACGGGAAGCCATGGCCCGAACAGCACACCCCTGTTGCTGAACCCCCAGTGATAGATGAATACCTCCAGGACGACCTCATAGATCCAGCCGATCACGGCATACACCCAGAAGAACAGGACATATTCGCTGATGCGTCGTTTGATCATATCGTTTCCCCGGACACAGTGTCCGTCCCTCCTTTTCCGGCATGCAGCACCCTGACCATCGGATGAAATCCTCAGTCGAACGGCAGATTCTTGACGAAGCCGATGGACGAAAAGCCCGTGCCGAAGTCGTCCAGGGCGATCCGGACGCCCCTGCCGCGCAGGCTGATGTTCCGCAGGAGATTCAGATCCAGCAGTCTGCACCGCTCCGTGATCTCCAGGCACAGATGCTCCGGCGGATAGTCCGTCTCTTCGAGGATGCCCATATCCACAAAATCCGCCTTCTCAGGCTGCGAGTACGACAGATTGACATTGATGACGAAATCCGGTGCGACCGCAAGCACGTCCTTGCATTCATTATACCATAAAAGCGTAGCGTTATGGTATAATCGCCCGATCTGCAGGGAGTGCCATTTATGGCACGGATCTGCAAGGGCATATAATATTATACCATATATTCCCGCTCTTGTCAACCGTTTTCCGGCAGAATGACTTCTCGGGCACCGCACCTTCTGTTTTGGAGAAACTTTGCTTTTTCTCTTGCAAAAAGCCTCAAAATATGCTATGATTTAGAAAACAAGAAAGCAGGTGACGCTATGGCGTTTGATTTCAAAAAGGAGTACAAGGAATTCTATTTGCCGCCCAGAACGCCGACCATTGTAACGGTCCCGCCCATGCACTACATCGCTGTGCGCGGGCAGGGGGATCCGAATGTGCAGGATGGGTCCTATCAGGAGGCGATCGGGCTGCTCTATGCGGTCGCATACACGATCAAAATGAGCAAAAAGAGCGATCGGCGCATGGAGGGCTATTTTGATTATGTGGTGCCGCCGCTTGAGGGCTTCTGGCAGCAGGACGCCGTTTTCGGCGTGGATCCCGCGCACAAGGAGAGCTTCCGGTGGATCTCCGTGATCCGCCTGCCCGACTTTGTCACACAGGAGGATCTGGCCTGGGCGGTGCAGGAGGCTGCGAAGAAAAAGCCCGGGGACTTTTCCAGGGTGGAATATCTCAGCGTCAATGAGGGACTTTGTGTGCAGTGCCTGCACGTCGGCGCGTATGACGATGAGCCCGCGACGGTCGGGCGGATGCATGCCTACATGGCACAGGAGGGATTCCTGCTGGACATTACGGAGCACAGGCTCCATCATGAGATCTACCTGAGCGATGCCCGCAGGGTGCCGCCGGAGAAGCGCAGGACGATGATCCGGCATCCGATCCGTCCGGCGGAAACCGCATCCGGTCGGCGCTAAAACAGCGGAGCCGACACTGCCGGTCCGATCCACAATTTTTACTACGAGGTGAACTGTATGCATGTAAAACACATTCTGTCCGCACTGCTCTGTGCCGTGATGACGGCAGGCACGCTCCTCCCCTGCTATGCACATGCAGTGGAGACTCCTGATCCGGAGGGGGCCGCCGTCCTGGAGGACAGCGCCATCGCCGGGGACATGGACATCCGGTCCGAGAACGCCTTCGGCAAGCTCTTTGCACAGGAGCTGACCGAAAAGCAGCATGAGCAGCTCCAGGGCAGCGGCTGCACGGTCTTTTCCGTCACGATGGACGGAAATACGGCCAATGTCGAATTCCAGACGCGCTGTGATGCCGCACTTGTGGTCGGGATCTATGACGAGGATGGGACGCAGCTGATCGCGTCCGGCTGTGCGGATGTCACTGCCGATGACCGGGAAATGGCGGTCACGATCGACGCTGACCTGCCGGAATACTACGACATCAAGGCATACCTCATCGACCCGCTCGGGCTTGCACCCCTGTCGGTCGAGTACGAGAATCCGAATTACACCCAGGAGATGCAAGCCTTTTTCCGGAAAACGGTCGATGACTTCCCGGCAGAGCGTGTGCTCAATCTCGATGAGGACCCGGGGAACAATTTCGCAGTATACCGCGATGAGGTCATTGTCCTCGATCCGCAGGATGGGTATGACATTGTCACGGCTGCGGATGCCGACAGCGGCGTTTACGTCATCGAGCATGCGGACGAGACCGTGCTGGACCTCCAGCCCGGGGACCTGCTTGCCTATGCCTACGGGGAGGAGGATGTCCTCATCCTGAAGGTCGGGACGCTTGCCGTCAACGGCACGGCCGTGACGATCACCGGGGCGCCCTCCTCGATGGAGGAGATCTTCTCCTTCGTGCGCATCGAAGCGCAGCAGGGCATGGAGGATGCCGTCATCACACCTGCGCAGGATGTGGAGGTCACGGAGCGCTCGGTCACTGAAACGTCGGTCGCAGCCGGGGAAGGCACTGTGCTCGCCGGTGCGCCCGACAGCGGCGTGACCCTGGAAAAATCGCTCTCGCACGACTTTGGCGGTGAGGAATTCAAGTACGAGCAGAAGGGCTCCCATACCAAGCTGACCGTCAAGGTCTCTGGCTCCGTGGAGGCAAAATTCAGCATTTCCGCCAAGCTCTATCTGGACTGGTCTCGGACCTACCTCGAGTTCAAGATCCCGTATGAGCTGACGGTCAGCATGGGCGTGAGCGGCGAGCTCGAGCTCGAGTTCCCGCTCGGTACGATCCTGTTCGAGCCACTGCCCTGCCTGAATGTTGAGCTCAAGCCCGCGCTTGTGGCCAGATTCAGCGGAAAGCTCGAGATCGCCACGGGCATTTCCGGCTCCTTCGGCTTCCGGGCCGACCAGAACGGCATCAGCAATATTTCGGAGATCCCCAAGGCCGATGCGCATTTTGAAGCGCAGGGCAAGATCTTCCTCGGCGTCAAGCTCGACCCCGTTGTGGATCTCATCACCGAGGAGGTCGCAAGCGTCGGTTTTTCCGCGCAGGGCGGACTTGAGATCGTGGGAACAGTGAACATCAGCTCCGAGCTTGCCGACAACAGTGATGTTACCAGCATCCACGACTGTACGGAGTGCATCGACGGGGATCTCAATTTCAAGTTCAGCCTCGATTTCAAGGCGGATCTCATCTTCTTCGATGAATGCAAGCTCACACTGTACGAGCAGACGGTGAAGCTCGGGGATTTCTACTACTCCTCCGACCACCGGGAATTCGGCTTCGGCGAGTGCCCGTACAAGCTCTACCGGGTGGATCTGCTGGTGCAGTCCGATGTCTACACGCCCGCGCCGGATGTCCTTGTGACATTCGACTACCCGTGCAATATCAAGGCCTATAACGGCTACGACGACCGGCCGTGGAGCATCACCAGCATCCGCACGGACGGGACCGGCACCGCCTCCATTTTCGTACCGCCGGGAAGGACGAAGTGCTACCTTACCAGCGGGGACACGGCGGAATCCTGCACGGTCCAAGTGGAAGCGCTCAAGGACGGCTACCGGGTAAACGGCGGGGAGGACCGCACTGTCCGGCATCTGCTCGGTCTGAAAACCGAGTGGGAGGTCCTCACGCCCCCGGCGGTCCCGGCTGCGGCACAGGCGGCTGTGCAGGAGCATCGCCTGTCCCTCGGCTGGGATTGCAGTGCATTTGTCACGGAGGACCACGCGCTGTATCTGTGGGGAGAAAATCTCGTCTCCGCCCTCGGACAGGAGTGGCAATGCCAGAGCGATGTCCCGTTCCGGTATCTGGAGGATGTGGCGGCCGTGCAGCTTGTCGAGCAGTCCGGTACCGTGCTCACCCTGGACGGCACCATGTATCAGTTTGGTACCTACTTTGATACATGCGGAGATGACTGGATCGGTCTGGGCAGCTACGAGGGGCCGCATAAGGTCCTGGAGAATGTGGTCGATATGGACCTGGGCAGTTATCACTACGCCGCTGTCACAGCGGACGGCAGTCTGTACACCTGGGGCTATAACAAATTCGGTCAGCTCGGAGACGGCACAACGGAGATGAAGAAGGAACCCGTCAAGGTCATGGAGCACGTGCGCTCCGTATCCCTTGGCGACTACCGGACCGGGATCATCACGGAGGACGGCTCGCTCTATGTCTGCGGCGACAACCGGATGGGGCAGCTTGGCGACGGAACGCTCGAGAGCCGTTCCAGGCCCGTCAAGATCATGGACAATGTGGCATCCGTTGATTTTTCCTGGTCCAGCACTGCCGCGCTGACAACGGACGGCGTCCTGTACGGATGGGAGCCTACGTTCAAGGACGGCAAAAGAGTCGGTACAGAGCCGCGCAGGATCCTCGATCACATCGCAAAGTTCTGTTTGCAGCCGCTGATCAACGCGACTGTTCTGGTCATTACGGATACCGGGGATCTGTACCGGGTCTCCTACGAGCCTGCAACCCATCAGGCCATGGAGGAGGTCTTTACGCTGGAGGGCGAGCACATCTTCAATGGTTATATTTATGCCGACCTTCTTATGAAGGATGTGGTCGATGTGGCCTCCAGCGGCGAACATTATGCCGCGCTTACCAAGGACGGGCGGCTGTGGACCTGGGGCTCCAACAATAAGGGCGAGCTTGGCAACGGGACGCAGGAGGACAACGACATCCCGGCCCCCATTGAGATCCCAGAGACGGTGCAGACACAGTCCCTCCCGCATGCTCTCGCAGCCGAGGAGACCCCTTCGTCCTTCACGGACCTCCTGCCCGACACGCTCTACAATCTCTACATCCTGCGCACGCAGGAGACCTACTATCCCCTCGCTCCCGGCAATCTCCTGTATCTGTCGCAGTTTGTGACCGATGACACCGGCAGTGCGGCGGTCTCCTACGCACCCGCTGACGGGGAGGTGCTCCTTGTTCCGGCGCAGCGCACACTGTACAGCCTGTCCGCCGCGCTTGAGGATCTGCCCTACACGGGCGATCCCGTACACCCCGCACCGTCCGTGTACTGCGAGGGAAGGCTTTTGACGGAGGGTGTGGACTATGCGCTCTCCGGCGATGTCGAGGCCGCAAAGCCCGGGCACTACCTTCTGACCATCACCGGCATCGGGGACTATATGGGCGAGCTCACAACGGGGTACACCGTATATAATGCGATCGAGTTCACGCTCGGGGATGTGACCGAGGACGGCACCGTCAACGCCAACGATGCCGCCCGCATCCTGGTCGCTGCGGCAAGGATCGGCGCCAAGCGCGATTCCGGCCTCACCGAGGCACAGTTCCTGGCGGCGAACGTCAACGGGGATGCGGCAGTCAATGCGATCGATGCGTCCATCGTCCTGCGCTATGCGGCTGCCATTGGTGCCAAGCGGCAGGTGGAGCTGACGGACTTTATCTGAAAAAAACACGCCTTCGGTGTTGCAGCCGAAGGCGTGTTGTATTATGCTGCATCCGCGTCTCCTACAGAGAGGATGTCCGGGATGCGTATCCTGGCCCCGTCCGTGAATACCAGCTCGTTTGCATAGCTGTCATAGATCCGCACGGTCCCGACCCTTGTGACATAGCATCCGCCCGCCTTGCGTGCATCGGGGACAAAGTAGGTCACGCAGACCTCCGGGCGCTCCTCCAGTCTGTCAAGCAGGCGCAGAAGCGCTGCATTGAGGTCCTGTGCCTCGTCCTCCGTCAGTGTGATCCTCGTCCCCACAAGCCGTGCCGTCTCGGTGACGGCATCACCATAGCCGACGAGCGCTGCAAAGGGACAGAACTGCGCTGCCCGGTCGTGCATCGGCATCGGGGGCAGATCGGCGTACCGGGGACGTTTGAGGTGTCGGATGGTATCATAGCTGCCGGACATACGGTACTCCCCCTTCCTGTGCATGGTATCAGGCCCTGTGCCCTCCGATCTGCCGGTTGCGGTCCCTTGCCGTGGCGCCCTCCGTGTAGTTCTTCGCCTTTAACACGGCATTTTTGCCGAACCGGTGCCGGATCGTCAGCAGCGCCTCCTGCAGGGCCCGTTCCTTTTCCAGTGCCTGCGCCTGTGCCCTGCGCTCCTGCAGCGTCTCCTCCGTATCAAAGAGGGACAGCTGCTCATAGTGCTCACTCTCCGGCACTGCCTCCTCACGGACTACATTGCAGGCGACAAGGTTCAGCCGCCTGGACAGCAGATCCCTGTCAATGATCCGGTCAAACAGCGTCATCACTGCATCACACAGCCTGTGTGTGGACGAGGTGTGTCCGTCAAGACGGATCGTGCCGTGTGCATGCCGGGGGACCTTCCTGCCGTAGTGATCGACCGTGACCTCGCCTCCGTACCGGCCGTCCGCCAGACTTGCACGGTCATAGCCGACAGTCAGGACGAGCTGGTCCGTCACAAGTCCCTGGTCCACTAAGTCGAGCGACAGCATATCCGCCATCTCCCACACGATGAGCCGCGTGTGCGCATAGTCCGTGGCACATTGCAGGACCTGCCCCGATGTGATGCTCTGGTTCTCCGGACGATAGGCCTTCACGGCGGCGATGTCCGTCGGCTCGATGCCCCAGGCATGGTCGATCAGAAGCTCCGCATTCTTGCCAAGGAGCTTGTAGAGCTTCCCCATGCCGCGGCGGTCCAGGGAGTAGTCCGCAATGTCCCCCATCGTGTACAGTCCGAGCGTTTCGAGCCTTCTTGCCGTACCCGCGCCCACTCTCCAGAAATCCGTGATGGGCGTATGCGACCACAGGGTCTCCTTGAAGCGTTCCTCGTCGAGCTGCGCGATGCGCACGCCGTCCCTGCCGGCGGGGATGTGCTTTGCCACGATGTCCATGGCGACCTTGCACAGGAACAGATTCGTCCCGACGCCCGCCGTTGCCGTGATGCCGGTCGTATCCAGCACATCCCGGATCAGCATCCGTGCAAAGCCGTGGCCGTCCGTATGGTAGGTGCCAAGGTAGGCGGTGGCGTCGATGAACACCTCATCGACGGAGTAGGCAAAGATATCCTCGGGCGCAACGTATTTGAGGTATATGCCGTAGATCTGCGTGCTGACCTTCATATAATGCGCCATATGGGGCGGTGCGATGTGGAAGTCCAGGGCAAGGGAGGGATCGTGTGCAAGCTCCGGCGCCATGCAGCTCTTTCCGGTGAACTGCCGGCGGGGTGCCCGCTGCAGCCGCTCCCGGTTGATCTCCTCCACGCGCTCGAGGACCTCGAAGAGCCTTGCCCTGCCCGGGATCCCGTATTGCTTGAGTGTGGGGGAAACGGCAAGGCAGATCGTCTTTTCGGTACGGCCCGCATCGGCGACCACCAGATTGGTGAGCAGCGGGTCCAGTCCGCGCTCCACGCACTCCACGCTTGCATAAAAGCTCTTGAGGTCGATGGCTACATATACCTTCTCCATGGTCTCACCGCCTTGTGTTCAGGATGGATTTCCGGATCAGCCGATGATCCCGCTCACCAGCGGGACGGCCTCCGGCTGCTCCTCCCCGATGCGGACGGCATTCTGCACCCGGACGGCGGCCGTTTCGCACAGCGTCTGCGTACTGCCGCAGACCGTACACAGCACATCGCCCGTGCGGACCGCATCCCCGACAAAGCGCCGGAGGATCACGCCGGCACCGGGATCGATCCCGGCATGGTCTGCCGTGCGGCCGGCACCGAGTCCGAGGCACGCAAGCCCGATCTCCTCACTGCGCACGCTTTGCAAAAAGCCGTCCGATGCCGCCCTGACATCGAGTGTGTACTGTGCCCTGGGCAGGCGCTCGGGGTGCTCGGTAACGCCCGCATCGCCGCCCTGAGCCGCGATCATGCGTGAGAAGCGCTCGAGCGCCTCGCCCGAGGTGAGCACACGCCCGGCCTTGCTGCGGCATTCCTCCGGTGTGCCGTGGTCCGAGAGTGAGAGCATATGCGCCGCGAGCGTCAGGCAAAGCTCTGTGAGCGGCAAATCCGACTCCCCGCGCAGGATGCGGATGGCCTCCTCCACCTCAAGGGCATTGCCGACGCAGGTGCCCAGGGGGGCATTCATATCCGTGACGAGCGCCCGGCAGCGCTTTCCGGCAAGCTGCCCGACCTGTGTCATCGCACGGGCAAGCTCCGCTGCCTCCTGCGGCGTTTTCATAAAGGCACCCGTACCGTACTTGACATCGAGCAGGATGCAGTCCGCACCGAGCGCCAGCTTCTTGCTCATGATGCTCGAGCAGATCAGCGGGATGCTGTCCACGGTGGCCGTGAGGTTGCGCAGGGCATACATTTTCTTGTCCGCCGGGGCAAGGTCCCCGCTCTGGGCGATGACACTGCACCCGATGCTGCGCACCTGGGTGAGGAAGCGGTCGGGCGCAAGGCTCGTGGAAAAGCCCGGGATGCTCTCAAGCTTGTCGATCGTGCCGCCCGTGAAGCCCAGTCCCCTGCCGGACATCTTCGGGACATACCCGCCGCAGGCTGCGACGAGGGGCGCGATCACGAGTGTGGTCTTGTCCCCGATGCCGCCCGTGCTGTGCTTGTCCACCGTCACGCCGCCGATCGCCGACAGGTCCAGACAGTCCCCGGAATCGCGCATGGCCAGGGTCAGTGCGGTCGTCTCCTGCGCGGTCAGTCCGTTGCAGCACACCGCCATGAGCCAGGCGGCCATCATGTACTCCGGGATCTCCCCGGCGGTAAAGCCCTCCACGATACTGCGGATGTCCGCATCGCACAGTGCTTCTCCATGCCTGGTACGGGCGATCAGGTCATACATCTGCATAATGATCCCTCCTTACATTGATCGGTCCGGTGTTTCTCTACTCTTAATCATACAGGATTTTTTGCTCCATTGCAAGTGTTTTTTAAAAAAATCCTTCTGTGCTGCATAAACTGCCACCCGTTGTCGCACAATGTCATCGAGGTGATCTGTATGAAAAATTTAGAAATTGCCGCTGCACTCGCACTGCTCCTGACGATCCTGCTCGGGAGCTTTTCGGAATTCCGTCAGGATCTGACGCAGGTGCAGCACAGTGTCCTGCGCCTGCACATCCTGGCCAATTCTGATATGCCCGAGGATCAGGCGCTCAAGCTCTCGGTCCGGGATGCGCTGCTCGATGCCTCCGGCGAGCTCTTTGCGGGCTGTGAGACCCTGGAGGACTGTAAGGCAAGGGTGCTTGCACGCACCGGGGACATCCGCACGATCGCCGAGGAGACGCTCCGCGCACAGGGGTGCGGGGACAGCGTGCAGGTCGAGCTTGTCCGGATGGCATTTGAGGCACGGGAGTACGACACGCTGACCATGCCGGCGGGGTGCTACGATGCGCTGCGCATCCTCATCGGGGAAGCCAAGGGCCACAACTGGTGGTGTGTGATGTATCCGCCGCTGTGCCTGCCGGCGGCGGAGGACCCGGCAGAGACCTACTTCGACCCGGAAACGGCGCTCCTGCTCGAGGAGCCGGAGCAGTTTGAGGTGCGCTTCCGGTGCGTGGAGATCCTCGATTCCCTGCGGGAGAAATACGAAGAAAAGCGTTCATCCGCCAAAAACGGATGAACGCTCTTCTTATTCCTGCCCGTCCTTTTCAGACAGAGGGATAACAGCGGCGGGCTCGGTGTAATACCGGTAGAGGACTGCATCGGCATATGTGGCAAAATCGATGACGGCATCGCTCTGCGGCTCGTAAACGACATCCGGTACGCCAAGGACGGCCCGGATATCACCGGCAAGCGACCCGCATTCGCAGGTGTGGATCTCGCTGTTCTCAAAGGTCGAATCGGTGAGGAGCGCATACTGCAAATAGCCGGCAGCGGCGATATGCACCTCGTACAGCGCCGTTCCTGCATCAAGATACAAAAGCAGGAACTCCCCGTCCGGGTCATACCCCTGCGTGTCCTGCCAGTCGCAGCCGGCAAGGCACTTCGCGATGGACGCCTTTTGTGCATCATCCGGGATGATGTACAGGGGCGCATAGGCGGTCGTGATCACGCGCATCTCCGTGGCGGATGCATCCCCGAAGGGCGGCGCAGCGGATGCATCCTCCCGTGTCCGCTGCTCCTCGGGCGATATGCTGAAAATGTCGCATGTGACCGCATCGGCAATGCCCGTATACAGCGGGGGGTCCGCCGGAGGCGCATATTTTTCGAGCGAATCGGGAACGTACAGGTCGCCGCCCCATCGGGATACGATCTTGCTGCCGCCCACATCGTCCACAAGGTAGACCGCCTCCATATCCTCATAGACACGCCGCACCAGCACGGCACTGCCGTTCCTGTCGAGCACGCTCTGCACACTGCTGCCGAAGGTGTCGATCGGCATGCAGCGATCGTCCGTCACATACAACAGCGCCTGCACCGTGCCGTCACACAGCACGGGGACGTACCAGACGGCATCATCCCGGACGACCGTCCCGTCATCCGCAAAGAACGCCCCCCGCAGCGGCGTGCCGATATAGGCCTCCGAGAAATCGTGCGTCACCCAGAAATTGTCCGAGCGTGCAGCCCAGACCATGTGCAGCTCGGGGAGGGAGGCTGCAAGATCGTGGGCTTCGAGCAATGCCTGCCGCCCGCCGTCCCCGAAGAGAAAGTCCAGCATCTCCTGCGGGTGGGAGCGGATCGCATCGTAGGTGTTGTAGGGTGCTTTTCCAAGCGATGCCGGCTGTGCTGTGAGTGCGGCCACGCTCTCAAAGAGCGGTGCATCCGCCCGGATCACGGAGACCTCCTCACCGCACTGCCACCGGATGATCTGTGCCTCGCTCCAGAAGGCGGCGCAGGCTCCCTGGCCTTCGTACTGAAAATACAGAAGGATGGGCTCCGCACCGCCCCACACTTCATCCCCCGCGGGGTAAAAGCTCTGCTGTGCGTCACGCAGTACCTCCGCAAGTGCCGCCTTGTCCTCCGGGGAGACGGTGTAAAACTTCGCACCGCAGCTTTCGGTCGCGACATAGAGCGCAGAGGCTTCCAGATCCGGGAAGAAGGGGTGGGCAAAGCATGCGGCGGTACCGGGCTCCGGTGCGGCAGCGGGCGGCCTTTGCAGCCGGATAATGCCGAGGATCCCCACGCACAGCACGGCACAGGCGGCAAGGCTCAGTGCGGCATAGCGCAGAAACGGCATGCGCGGCGCCCGTGCTGCGGGAAGTGCGCCCTCACGGTACAGGTGCTGCAATTGCTCTGCCAGGCGGCGCTTTTCTGTGCTGTCAAGGCACAGCGAGCGCATGGCGGCGGTAAGCTGTCTGTCATCCATCATAGGTACTCCTTTCTGTAGATCTCTTCTAGCAGGCGGCGGCCCTTGGCAAGGCGCATCTTCACGGCGGAGGCGCTCAGTCCCAGCATCGGGGCGATCTCGGCGACCTTGTAGCCTTCCGCATAATGCAGCACCAGCACGATCCGGAATTTCTCCGGCACCTCCATGAGGGCGGCAAGGATACGCCCGTCCTCCTCCCGCCGGGTCTCCCCCGGCTGCAGCAGTGCCGGATCCGTCGGGATGCTGCGGGCATTGCGCCGGACGTTCTTGCAGTGGTTGACCGCCACGGTGATGAGCCATGCCTTGCGGTGCGCCTCACTCCCGAACGCCGGTGCCTTGGTCAGATATTTCAGGAACACATCCTGCACGGCGTCCTGCGCATCCGCATGGGAGCGCAGTGCTGCGGCGCAGATCCGGTAGAGCATATCGCCGTACTGCTCCACGAGCCGCTGCGCATCCATCTCGTCCATCTGCATCAGCTCCTTTCATCTATAATACACCGTAAGGGCCCCGCCGGTCAATTTTTTCTATAAAAAACAGGCAGATGCATCGTTTGACACGAGCATCTGCCCATAAGGCTTTGTATCAGGACACATCCACAAGCTCGATATAATCGCCGCCGTACTGTGCCACATAGTCCTTTCTGCCCTGGAGGTCGTCGCCGAGCAGGAGGTTGAACATATAGGTCATGCGCTCGGCATCCGACGGCAGGATCTTGATGAGACGTCTGGTCTCGGGGTTCATGGTCGTCAGGCTCATCATCTCCGGCTCGTTCTCACCCAGACCCTTCGAGCGCTGGATGGTGTACTTCGAGCCGTCGATCTTGCGCAGGATGTCCGCACGCTCCTTCTCGGAATAGGCAAAATAGGTCTTGACCTTCGTGGTGATCTCATACAGGGGGGATTCGGCGATGTAGACATAGCCTTCCCGGATGAGCGTGGGCGTGAGGCGGTAGAGCATGGTCAGGATCAGCGTGCGGATCTGGAAGCCGTCCACGTCGGCATCGGTGCAGATGATGATCTTGTTCCACCGAAGGTTATCCATGCTGAACTGGGCGATGTTCGATGTGTTCTTCATCTTCACTTCGACCCCGCAGCCGAGGACCTTGAGCAGGTCCGTGATGATGTCGCTCTTGAAAATGCGCGGATAATCCGCCTTAAGGCAGTTGAGGATCTTGCCGCGCACCGGGATCACGGCCTGGAACTCGGCGTCCCTCGCAAGCTTGACGGCGCCGAGTGCGGAGTCGCCCTCCACGATGTACAGCTCTCGCCTCTCCACATCCTTGGTACGGCAGTCCACGAATTTCTGTACTCGATTGCCGATGTCAAGATTGCCGGACAGCTTCTTTTTTATATTCAGCCTCGTCCGCTCCGCAGTCTCACGGCTTCGCTTGTTGATGAGCACCTGCTCCGCGATCTTGTCCGCCTCGGTCTTATGCTCTATGAAGTATACCTCAAGCTGTGCGCGGAAAAATTCCGTCATGGCATCCTGAATGATTTTGTTAG
>JAFTZY010000064.1 GCA_017460955.1 Oscillospiraceae bacterium | reverse complement strand
CATCAGAGCCTGTCCGGGGGCCGAAGGCCCCCACAAGAGGTCTGTCAAGTTTAAGTCCCAATTCCCTGCATTTTAGTGAATAGTGAAGAATGAATAGTGAATAATACAAAGCCCCCTTGCGGGGGCTTTGGGGGTCACAGCAGCGTGATCCCATTCTTTTTGCAGGTCTCCACCATCTCCGAGGGCCATACGGAGCACTGTACCTCCCCGATATGGGCCTTGCCCAGCAGCAGCATGCACAGTCTGGACTGGCCGATGCCGCCGCCGATGGTCAGCGGGAGCGTGCCGTCTGCGACCTTCTGATGGAATTCGTACTGCATCCGGTCTTCTGCACCCAGCTCGGCAAGCTGCGATCGCAGGGAATCCGCATCCACACGGATGCCCATCGACGAGATCTCAATGGCGCGGCCGAGGACCTCGTTCCAGAAGAACAGGTCGCCGTTGAGCGCCCAGTCGTCATAGTCCGGCGCACGCCCGTCATGGCGGATGCCGCTTTGCAGCTTCCCGCCGATCTGCCGGATAAAGACCGTCCCGTGCTCGCGGGCGATCAGGTCCTCGCGCTCCTTGGGCGTCTTGTCCGGATAGCGGTCCTCCAGCTCCTGCGTGGTCACAAAATACGGCGTATCACACAGCTTCACGCCAAGCTGCGGATACCGCAGGTCCACCTTGCGGCTGGTGTAGACGATCGCCTTGACGATCGAGCGCACGGTGTCCTCCAAGAATTCCACATTCCGCTGGTCGCGGGTGATGACCTTCTCCCAGTCCCACTGGTCCACAAAGATCGAGTGGAGATTGTCCGTATCGTCATCGCGGCGGATGGCGTTCATATCCGTGTAGATGCCCTCGCCGGGGTTGTAGCCGTAGCGGTAGAGCGCCATGCGCTTCCACTTGGCCAGGGACTGCACGACCTCGGCATTGTCGTTGATCTCCTTGATGGAGAAATCGACCTTGCGCTCCACGCCGTTGAGGTCGTCATTGATGCCGCTCCCGGCGCGCACGATGAGCGGTGCCGTCACACGGTCGAGCGTCAGGGCAAAGCTCAGTGTCTGCTGGAACAGGTCCTTGATGTATTTGATCGCATGCTGCGTCTCCCGCAGCGTCAGTGCCGAAGCATAGCCCTCCGGCAGGTACAGAGATTTCGACATGATCTTCCTTCCTTTCCAAAAAAACAAAGATGTCCCGGCGAGTATGTACATACAGGCCGGAACATCCTTGTTCCACTCATTACATACTTTAGCATAGCATATCTGCGCCGGATTGTCAATAGCTCCCGGCCATAACCTTATTTTTTTAAGATGACCGGGGCGGATGTTTTCAAAAATTAAGAAACGGGGGAGGGCCCACCCCCAACCCCCTCCCCTTTTAGAAGTTAGAGGTGAGAGGTAAGAGGTTAGAAGGCCTCCTTGGAGGATGGGCGGCCTTTCTGGGGAGGGGCAGCCCACCCCCAAACCCCCTCCCTTCTCCCGCTGCGCGGGAGGGGAGGGGGCTTTTTTCTTTTTCTTGCGGGGGGGACTGCGTCCCCCCGAGCCCCCCTGCTTTTTCGGGGAAAGCTTTCTCCTCTACGCTGAATTAGCAAAGAGCGCCGCCGACCTTTGCCCGCTGCAGCGGGCATTGGGAGGCGCCTGCCCGCGGGGGCTCCCCGCTGCTTAGCGGATGGAGCCTACAGTGCGCGGGAAGAGGGTCACGTCGCGGATGTTCTGGACGCCGGTCACATACATGATGAGGCGCTCAAAGCCCAGGCCGAAGCCGCCGTGCGGAACGGAGCCGTAGCGGCGCAGATCCAGATAATCCGCATAGGGCTCCAGGGCCATGCCGCGCTCGTGCATCGCTGCGACAAGCTTGTCATAATCCGCCTCACGCTCGGAGCCGCCGATGATCTCGCCCACGCCCGGTACCAGCAGATCGACTGCGGCCACGGTCTTACCGTCGGCATTCTGCTTCATGTAGAAGGACTTGATCTCCTTGGGATAATTCGTCACAAAGACGGCCTTCTTGAATACCTTCTCGGCAATGTAGCGTTCATGCTCGGTCTGGAGATCGCAGCCCCATTCCACCGGATACTGGAAGTCCTCACCGGATCCCTTCAGAAGACGAATGGCCTCGGTGTATTCACAAACTGCGAAATCATGGGAAATGAGCTCCTCCAGGCGGTCAATGAGCCCCTTCTCGAAATGCGCATCAAAGAAGGCCATCTCCTCCTTGCAGGTGTCGAGCACGGTGCGGATGACATACTTGACCATGTCCTCGGCAAGCTCGATGACATCGGGGAGCTCCATGAAGGCGACCTCCGGCTCGATGTGCCAGAACTCCGCCAAATGCTTGGGGGTGTTGGAATTCTCCGCACGGAAGGACGGGCCGAAGGTGTAGATCTTGCCCAGTGCCATAGCGGCCATTTCGCCCTCGAGCTGCCCGGAGACGGACAGGCCCGCACGCTGGCCGAAGAAATCGCCGGCGTAGTAGTCCTCGGCGCTCTTGCAGTCGGGAGCAAAGCCCTGTGTGGTCACCTGGAACATCTCGCCCGCACCCTCGCAGTCGGAGCCGGTGATGAGGGGGGTGTTCACATAGACATAGCCCTTGCTCTGGAAGTACTGGTGGATGGCCGAGGCGAGCACGGAGCGCACGCGCAGCACGGCATTGAAGGTATTCGTGCGGCCGCGCAGGTGGGGCATGGTGCGCAGGAATTCAAGGGTATGGCGCTTTTTCTGGAGCGGGTACTCGGCAGGGCAGCTGCCCAGCACCGTGATGGAGGCGGCGTTTACCTCCACGCCCCCGTTCTGTCCCGCAACGAGCGTGCCGGTGACCTTGACGGAGGCACCCAGGTGCATGGCGTCCTCGAACGCGATGCCGGTGGACTTGTCGATGACGATCTGGAGGTGGGGCAGGGTGGTGCCGTCATTGAGGGCCAGGAAGGCCATGGTCTTGGAATTGCGTGCGGTGCGGACCCAGCCGCAGACGGTGACCTCCTGTCCGACGAGTGCGGCGTCGCTGAAAATGTCGCGGATATCGGTGTGCTTCATTGTGATCTTCCTTTCTGTTTAGGCAATACCGCACAAAGGACAGTGCGTCAGATGCGGCACAGATCTTTCGTCAGATTGTACAGTGACGACGACGCGATACTGTATGTATCGCAAGGAGGAACTGTGCAGGATGACGGAAAAGATGGGGCACAGATGACGTACTGAGCCGAAGGCGGTCTTTGGGCGGTGTTGCCTTTATGAAAAAATGTGAAACTCCCCCATCCTGTACATCAGGACGGGGGAGGAGAGCTTCCCGTGGTGCCACCTGAATTACTGTCCCTTACAAGGGGGCAGTCACTTGGCCGCTCACAGAGCATGAGCGCAGCCGTTTAACGCACGGCGGGACGTCACCGTCTACTAAGGGGCCTGGCCCTGTTCGGGGTGCTGCTCGTGGAGGGTTCTTCCATCCCGGCGCTTCCTGCGCGGTTCGCACTGTCCCGCACTCACTGGGAGTGCCTTCCGGGTGTACTTTTCTCCGTCATTGCATTTGCTGTGGATATTATAGCACAAAAACGCAGGGTTGTCAAGTCCCCCAAAGCCCCCCAAAGGGCTTTGTATTTTTCATTATTCACTATTCATTCTTCACTATTCACTAAAATGGAGGGAGCTGGGACCTTAGACTTGATAGTTCCTCTCTGGGGGGCTCCGCCCCCTGCTGGTTTCTCTTTATCTGTAAATTTAACTTCACCCCCGCCAGAGGGGGTCTTGTCACCCCCTCTGGACTCCGGACAGCATGGCTGCCGCCCTGCACCTGCTTTTAAGCGAGTGGGGCGAAACAGTTCTTCGGTGATAGATTTCCATTCGACCAGATTTCGTACCTCAATAAGACCTTGGCGCGTTCTCCGGTGGGATGCATACTGAACTTGCTGCCGCAGTGCCGGGCGAACAAGGTGCGCATGCGCAGGGGGCCGGGGAAAAGCAGGGGATGCTTCACACCCGGAATGTGCTTTGGGGAAACCCCTCATATCGCCTCCTTGATCCTTGCGATCGCGCCCTTCTCGAGTCTGGACACCTGTGCCTGGGAGATGCCGATCTCCTTGGCCACCTCCACTTGGGTCCTGCCGCAGAGGAAGCGAAGGTACAGGATGTTCTTTTCCCGGTCGCTCAGGGCGTGCATTGCATCGCGCATGGAAAACCGTGCGATCCAGCTGTCCGCGCTCTCGCGGTCACTGAGCTGGTCCATCACATACAGCGTATCCCCCGTGTCCGAATACACCGGCTCATACAGGGAGATGGGGTCGCTGATGCTCTCAAGGGCGATCACCACATCCGCACGCTTCTCCCCCAGCGCATCCGCGATCTCCTCCATGGTCGGCTCGCGCTGGAGGGAGGCTGTCAGCTGCTCACGGGCACTGATGGCCTTGTAGGCCAGGTCCCGCAGTGAGCGGCTCACCCGGATCTGGCTGTGGTCGCGCAGATACCGGCGCAGCTCCCCGCTGATCATCGGGACGCAGTAGGTGGAAAACCGCACCTCCTTGGACAGGTCGAAATTGTTGATGGCTTTGATGAGTCCCACCACACCGATCTGGAACAGGTCATCCACATCCTCCCCGCGTCCGGCAAAGCGCTGGATCACGCTGAGCACCAGCCGGAGGTTCCCCGCGATGAGCTTGTCCCGGACGGCCTTGCTGCCCGTTTCCTTGAATTCCCGCAACAGCGCCATTTTTTCCTCCTCCGGCATCACCCGCAGCTGCGAGGTGTTGATACCTGAGATCACTACCTTCTGATAGGCCATAAAATGCCCCCTTTCCTCTGGTACAGTATGCACGGAAAGGGGGGATTTTATACGGAGGGCGGGACCCCTCCGCGCCACCCCTGCTTTCGGGGACTGCTTAAAAGGATGGGCTTGCTTTCTGGGGCCCACCCCCAACCCCCTCCCTTCTCCCGCTGACGCGGGAGGGGAGGGGGCT
>JAFTZY010000063.1 GCA_017460955.1 Oscillospiraceae bacterium | reverse complement strand
TCCTTGGTGGGCGGCTGCGTGGGGGGGGGGGTGGGCGGCTCGGTCTGGGTGACCGGCAGCGGCTGCGTTGCGGCCTGTGTCTCCTCCTCGGGCTGCTCGATCCGGCCGCCGCAGCCGGTCATGCACAGAATGAGGCTCACGGCGGTGAGCACGGCAAGGCTTCTCTTCATACGGTCTCTCCCTCTCTTTTCTCTCTACAGACACAGAAAAAGCCGGCGGATACCGGCTTTTCTTATTGGTTCATTCAATGTGCTTACAAAGCATCAGGTCGATGCGGTCGCATCATAGCAGTTTGTGGCCAGGGACACCAGATTGCTGCCCGTTGTCATATAAGCCGAGTAGGCCTGGCTTGCATACTCCGTCGCACCCGAGCGCGTTACGGCATTGCGGGAGTAGGTGCCGATGCAGTTGGTCGTTGCCTGGTCGGCGCTTGCAGCGGACTTGACGATGTAGTTGTCCACATAGACGGACCAGCACTCGTCCTGCGCACCGGAAACAGCGCGGTTCACCGATGCCACAAGGTCACTCACCTGTGTGCCCTGTGCTGCATAGGCAGTATCGAGCGCGGTGACATTCTTCAGATTGTCGGCCGTTGTGCCGTCCACACCGGCGCACTGAATAGTGCCGTCGGGGGTGTAGCTGATGACCAGCTTGCCGGCGAACACACTCGGCGAGGTCGCTGCACGGTCCACACTGATGTACCGCTGCACCTCCGTCTGTGCCGCATTATACACAAGCTTGGCGTCAGAATTGGCCTCCTTGATACGGGACTGCCGATAATAGGCAGACATGTTCAGTGTCAGCACACCGGCCAGAATACCGATGATCGCAATAACAACGACCAGTTCCACGATCGTAAAGCCCTTGAATTTACCCTTCATCATGACCACACCTCTCTGCATTGGTTCATTCATAAAGCGCTCACACGCGCATAACATTCCATTAAAATTATAGCACTGTTTCCGGAAAAAGTCAACAGGATTTGTACATTTTCACACAGCGCAGGATGCACAAATGCGTGCGCGTTTTTTTGGCGATTTTACCAGGTGCCGTTCTTGGCATAATTCAGTGCATCCGACACATCCGACGAAGCACCGGTCGTTCCGGAGATCGAGTCCTTCATCTGCGTCGGGAACGTCCCCAGGAAATTCTCGCTTGCCGTCTTCATATACATCGTGGACGACACGCAGTCCTCCTCCACCAGGATCGCCCAGCGCGTCCCGCGAAGGTCCTTGGCATAGCGGTACACCGCATCGCGCAGCGTATCGCCGTCGTAGGTGGACGGATAATTGCTCTCCGCTTCAGAATCGGCAAAGATGCCGTCCGGCACGGGGCGGGACACATCCGCCTCACGCAGCGCCGACATCGTTGCATTGTACAGGCTCTTGGCCGCCGAATTGGCATTGGCGATCTTGGCCTTCTTGACATATCCCATCATGGTCGGCACCAGAATGCCTGCCAGTACGCCGATGACCGCGATGACCACGATCAGCTCGACGAGTGTAAATCCCTTAAATCCTCTTCTCCTCATTACGGATCCCCTCTTTCCGGCCGCTTCGGATGCGGCTCTCTCTGTTGTCCGGTGCCGCACACGGGGCACAGCACGGACGCAGGCGATATCCTTACATTTTCTATTATAGCACGCAGTTCATAATTTGTCAATAGTTTTTTTAAAGAAAAATCAAACAATCCCATAAAAAACGGTTGCAGATCCGGCCGCGCGGTGGTATAATAAGAATGAGTTCCCCGCGGGAGCTGCGGGAAAATATGAGAACAAAAGAACGACGGAGACTGCTCATGAAAAGACGATCACTGCAATTCCTTGCCCTGTGCCTTGTGCTGCTGCTCCTGCCCCTGTACGGGTGCAGCCGGCATCAGGAGAGCACGGGAGCAGGGTATCTCTTTACGGCCGTGCTGCCGGGGGATCCTGCGTGTCTGGATCCGCAATACACCGATAACCGCAATGCACAGGCCGTGCTTGCCAACACCATGGAGGGACTCGTCCGCGCTGGCGAGGGCGGGAGCATCCTTCCGGCGGGCGCCGAGGAATGGACCGTATCCGAGGACGGCAGGAGCTACCTGTTCACGCTGCGCGACTGCAAGTGGTACGGCATCGGCATCAAGGCCGAGACGGCCCCGCCCGTGACAGCGCAGGACTATGTCTACGCCTTCCGGCGGCTGCTCAAGCCGGAGACACGCGCTCCCCATGCGCAGGACTTTCTGTCGATCAAGAATGCCGCCGGTGTCCTTGCGGGGGTAAAAAAGCCCGAGGAGCTCGGTGTTTCCGCGCCGGACGATCATACGGTGCTCTTTGAGCTCGAGTCGCCCGATGCGCAGTTTCTGACCCTGCTCACCCAGAGCTGTGCCGTGCCGTGCAGCGAGCGCTTCTTTTTGTCCACCAAGGGCCGCTACGGGCTCGATCCGGAGAACACGCTCTCGAACGGGCCGTTCTATCCGGCGCAGTGGAATTATGACGACTACGGCAGCGGGAACTTCATCTCCCTCAAGCGCAATGCCGCCTACTACGACCCCGACAGCATCTATCCCTCGAGCCTGCTTCTGTACATTGCACACAGCGCTGCAGAGGCCAACCAGAGCTTTGCCGAGGGGGAGGCGGATGTCCTGCTCACGCAGACGGCGCCGGACGCCTTCATCCGCTCCGGGGATGCAGCCATCGAGGGCAGGGCGGCCTCCACGCTCGGGCTGATCTTCAATCCGGACAACGAGCTTTTGCAGAACGTCCATCTGCGGCAGGCGCTCATCAGCGGCATCGACCGCAGCGCCCTCGCCCCCCTGCTCAGCGACGACCTGACAGTCGCCTACGGGATCATCCCGCCCGCGGTGACGCTCCTCGGGCGTTCCTACCGGGAGCTGTATGCGGATGAGCCCCTCTCGCCCTACGATCCGATCGGGGCGTCCCGGAGCTTTGACGCGGCTGCCTCCCAGGTGCAGCTCGGCTCGATGAACACGGTGCAGATCCTGGTGTCCACGGACATCACCGACACGGATGCGCTGCTCGAGATCTGCCAGAACTGGCAGAACCTCTTCGGGTACTATATCGGCATCGAGACTGTCACGCCTGCGGATTTTGACCGCCGCATCGCCGCGGGCGAGTACAGCATCGCGCTGTACACGCTCTCCTCACAGGAGGGCACCTGCACATCCTTCTTCCGTGCTGCCGCCGATGAGGCCGCGCTGTGGGGGATGGATCCGGCGGCACTCGAGACGAATGTGACGGCGCTCACACAGGCGGATGCACTTGCGGACACCGTGGAGCTGTGCGGCAGTACGGAGGAGACCGTCCTGCACACCGGCTGCTTCGTGCCGCTGTTCTACAAAAACAGCTATCTTCTGTACACCGGGAACAATCGGGACATCGGGTTTGACCCGTTTTCGGGCGCGGTTTTCTTCCGCGATGCCAAGCACTTTGAATAAATCTAACATTTTCCGGCAGGTTTTTTCGTGGGGGACTTGACAATTTTCACAAAATCGTATATAATATTGAATAAGAACACGGCCACCGTCCGGCGGCCGGAACAGGAGGCAGCTATGGCAGAAGAATATACGCCCGAGATTTTTACCCTGACGGATGAAGAGGGCAATGAGCATGAATTTGAACTGATGGATATTATGGAGCAGGACGGGACCGTGTATTATGCACTTGTCCCCTACACCGAGGATCCGGATGCCATGATCGAGGAGGACACGGAGCTTGTGATCCTCAAGGTCGGCGAGGAGAACGGTGAGGAATTCCTGGCGACCATTGACAATGATGAGGAGTACGAGCGCATCGGCAACATCTTCATCGACCGCATCTCCCGCGCCCTGGAGGAGGAGCTCGAGGACGAGGAGGAGAGCGAATAACGTTACCCCTACTGCCTTGTTCGGGTAAGTATAGTTTTTATAATCCAACACCTATTTTTCGGGAATCCCATGCTCTGACCGAGGATTGCAGACCTCCCGTTTCCGCACGCATCGTGCGCTTTGCGGATCCGGACGTTGGGAGCGAGAGACCTTCAGGCGGATACCCACCTTGCGTGAGACGCTTGGTTTTATTTCACTATATGACGGCAAGGCGGTTATAACCACAATGCCCCCTCCCAGGTATGGGAGGGGGCTTTTTTGTGGGGGAGGCAGTGCCTACATCCCCTTTGCCGTGCGCTCGACAAGCGCCTTCATCCGCTCGAGCATCTCCGGTGTGGGGGGAAGCTCTGCGTAGCGCACGAGGTAGTAATCCCGCGTCACCTGCTCGGTCAGCTCCGGGTCCGGTGCGCCCTGCACCTTCTCACGGATGGCCTCGGGCGGATCGCTCGGCGCATAGGACAGCTCCCACTGCCCGAGCGCCCACAGCCACAGGGCATAGCCCATCCGGTACTGCACGCACGGGTCCTTCTCCCGACGGAAGCGCCGCAGCCGTTTCCGGAAGCTCTCCTCCCCCTTCTGCGGACGCGCTGCCGTCTGCGAGGTGAGCAGCTCCACGCTGTCGGTGTACTCCCCGCCGCGCAGTGCCGTCTGCTCCGGCTCCCTTCGCCGCAAAAGCGCCCGGATCGTGAGGAACAGATGGTAGCGCACGGAGGAGAGAAAATCGAGCAGCTCATGCCGGAATTTCCACACAAGCACGCACGCTGCCCCCACGGTCAGGACCGTGGTGAGCATCCCCACCCAGGCCATGACCTCCCCGGTCTCCGGGGCGGTGTTCTGCTCGAGCGTCTCATCCTCCGGGGACAGCAGCGCCTTGCCGAACAGCAGAAGAAGAAGCCACCGCAGGAACTGCGCGAGGGTATTCCCCGCTGTCACCAGAGCGCGGCGCAGGCCTTCCACGAAGGGGCCCCCGCACAGCATGACGGCGGTACACAGCACGATGCATGCCAGGAGCATCCCGGCATTGTGGAGCCGGCAGTCGGCCGACGGGGCGACATTCGCGGCGCGCCGGAGGCTCTGCCGCGTGCGCATCGCGGCATACAGCGCCATCTGCACACCGAGCACCCACAGGCACCAGGACGGGAGCACATGACCCTGCAGCCGGCACAGCACCCAGGAGAGGAAGTAGAGCGTTCCGGCGGCGGCGATAAAATTCACGGAGAGAAGGCTCTGCGAACGCACGAGCAGGCAGGCGGTGCGCAGGGTCAGTCCCGCAAGGACGGCAGCGGCTGCGGCCTGGAAGAGCGGGAGCATCCGGCTGACGGCGCACCACACGCCGATGCCGGCGGCCGCGGACAGCACGACACTTACCAGATACTGCAAGAAGAGATTGCGCACACCAAGGCGCAAAAGGAGGTATCGCTGCAACAGTGCCGGCAACAGCAGCAGCATGGACAGTGCGGTCAGGCAGAGCACCTGCACGGGCCGGGGCGCGGGCAGGCAGACCCAGCACCACACCGGGACGCCCAGTGTCAGGGCGAGCGCCGAGGCAGTGATCGTCTCACGGTCGGGCATGGGGGACCTCCTTTCTGTCCAGTGCATGTTCATACACGGGGATGAAGTCCGCATCCCCCGTCTCGCCCGGTGCGGTCAGGAGCACCACGGCATCGGGATGGCGCACGCACAGCCTGCGCACGTCCTCGGAGATGTACGGCACCACCAGCACGAGCTGGGCATCCGCGGGCAGGGACACGCACTGCCGCAGGCTCTGCTCCGGCTCGGTATCGAGCACGGCAAGTGCGCGCATGAGCGCAAGGCAGCTCTCCTGTGAAGTGCTCACCGGCGTTTGCAGGAGCTCCCCCCGGCAGGTGCAGGGACTCTGCACACAAAAAGGGACGCCCTGCAAGGTGAGGTCCCGGAAGAGGGTCGCACACACCCGTATGGTATGCTCGCTGACCGCTTCCCCGACAAAGCGCTTGCCGTATTCCCCCGTCTGCGCGGTGAAGGCGATGCACAGGATGCGGTGGACGGCGGGCTCCGGGGTGCGCGTCACGAGCGCCTGGAGCCTTGCAGAGGATTTCCAGTCGATGCGGCTCACACGCCCCCATCCGGTATAGGGCCGCAGGGTCGCAGCAGTGAAGGGGTCCTCGAGGAGGCTCTGCCGGAGCTGCTGCTCCCCGGCAGCGCGGCTGCGCACGGCATCGGCAAGTCCCGGTGCCTCCAGGCAGCCGGGCAGCACGAGCAGGGTCCCCCCCAGATCTCCGGCGGAGCGTGCCTTCCGGAACGACCCGAACAGGTCGGAGGTGACCAGCAGCACCCGCTCGACCCGGTACTCCCCCCTTTGCAGGAGGCGTACCCGCCAGCGGCGCTGCACGCGGCTGCGTCCGTGCAGGAAGAAGAAGCTGCGGACAAAGCGGGTGCGGTCGGTGATGACCGAGTGGGTATCGGCAAATTCAAGATTGCGGGAGACGGAATACTCCGAGCGCAGCCACGGCAGGGGCATGAAGCTGCGGTTCTCGATCTCCTCGATAAGCTCGGCCGATTCCCCCTCATACGCCTCCTCCCGGTCAAAATAGCACCGATAGGCCACCTGCCGAAAGCTTCTCACGCACAAAGCGCTCTGCAGGGCGTACACACCCGCCAGGAGCAACGCGAACAGGAGGAATCTCAGCATTGCTCCGTCGGCACCTGGACCTCCTCGAGCATCCGCAGTGCCGCCTCATGCCGGAAATCCATCTTTTGCAGGAGCGCCCCGCCCTTCATCACCAGGCGGTGCGTCATGACCTCGGGGGCCACATCGAGGATGTCCTCCGGGATGACATAGTCCCGCCCATGCATGGCGGCCCATGCCATCGCACAGTGCTGCATGGCCTGTACGCCGCGGGTGGACAGTCCCACCTGCACGGTCGGGTCCTTCCGGGTCTTGTCGGCGATGACGAGCAGGTACTCGGTCATGGCATCGGACACGCGCACCTGCAAAACGGCCTTCTGTGCTGCGAGGAGCTCTGCGGCCGTGCAGACCGGCGCTTCCACGCGCACGGAGGCACCGCGCAGGATGGCCCTTTCCGCCTCATGCGCCGGGTACCCCAGGTGCAGGCACATCAGGAAGCGGTCGAGCTGCGCCTCGGGCAGCGGATAGGTCCCGGCCGTCTCGATGGGGTTCTGCGTGGCAATGACAAAGAAGGGCGCATCGAGCGGGTAGGTCACGCCGTCCACGGTGACCTGGTGCTCCTCCATGCACTCGAGGAGTGCCGACTGCGTGCGGGGGGTGGTACGGTTGATCTCGTCGGCCAGCAGGATGTGCGTAAAGACCGCGCCCTGCCGGAAGGTGAAATCCTGCGTTTTCTGGTTGAAATAGTTGATGCCCGTCACGTCCGAGGGCAGCAGGTCCGGCGTGAACTGGATGCGCTTGTGCTCACAGCCGATGCTGGCTGCAAGGGACCGGGCAAGGGTGGTCTTGCCGGTGCCGGGGATGTCATCGAGCAGGACATGTCCCCCGCAAAGCAATGCGGCGATCACCCGGTCGATCACGTCCTCCTTGCCCACGATGGCCTGCGCGATGCTCCCGTGCAGGCGCTG
Source organism: Oscillospiraceae bacterium (assembly GCA_017460955.1). GTDB lineage: Bacteria > Bacillota > Clostridia > Oscillospirales > Ruminococcaceae > UBA3855. The sequence continues at coordinate 32,101 of JAFTZY010000063.1, read as the reverse complement.
TGCAAATTCCTGTACCATATCATTCTTCTCCTTCCGTATCATCTCCGGTCTCCTGCGGCGGATCCGGCGTGAAGTCCACTTCCCCGCGCATAAGGCGCACGCTCAGCACGATGGCGGCCGCAAGCGTCACGATCAGCACGAGCACGGCAAGGTACCAGAGCCTTGTGAGCCCTGCAAGTCCGCTCAGGACGGGGCTGAGACCTATGAGAGCCGTCATCCTGGCAAACTGCCTTGCACAGCGTTTTTTCGTCCCTCATCTTGACGGCATAGTGCCTCTGTATGAGCTTCGGGGAGCCAAAGAGGAACACATCCCCCGCATAAAGCAGCATCACGCCGCCGAACACGAGCATCACGATCGAATAGATATTGTCGTCCATCCCCGTGTCCCCCTATCCTGCGAACTGGCTCTTGTAGAGCGATGCGTAGAAGCCCCCCTGCGCCATGAGCGAGGCATGGTCGCCCTGCTCGACGATCTGACCGCTTTTCATGACCAGGATGCGGTCGGCGGTGCGGATCGTGGACAGGCGGTGGGCGATGATGAAGCTCGTGCGGCCCTGCATGAGCTTTTCAAAATCCCGCTGGATGCGCTGCTCGGTGCGCAGATCAATGGAGCTGGTCGCCTCATCGAGGATGAGCATGGGCGGGTCGGTCAGCATGATGCGGGCGATGCACAGGAGCTGCTTCTGTCCCTGGGAGAGCCCGGACGCATCGGAGATGACGGTATCGTACCCCTGGGGCAGGCGTCCGATGAAGCTGTGCGCATGGGCGCTCTTCGCGGCCCGCACGATCTCCTCGCGGGTGGCGTCCGGGCAGCCGTAGGCGATGTTCTCGGCCACGGTGCCGGTGAAGATCCACGTCTCCTGGAGCACCATGCCAAAGCAGCTGCGCAGGCTGTCCCGGGTCATCTCCCGGGTATCCGTCCCGTCAAGGAGGATGCGTCCCTCCTGCACGTCATAGAAGCGCAGGAGCAGATTGATGACGGTGGATTTGCCGCAGCCGGTGGGACCGACGATGGCAATGCGCTGCCCCGGCTGCACCTGCATGGAAAAATGCCGGATGAGGGGCTTTTCCGGGAGATAGGAGAAGCTGACGTCCTCGATGGACAGTGCGCCCCTGCATTCGCTTGCCGCAGCGCACCGGCTGTCGTCGGGCTCATCGGGCGCATCGAGCACCTCAAAGACCCGGGACGCACAGGAAACGGCATTCTGGAGCTCCGCCATGACCCCGGAGATCTCATTGAAGGGCTTGGTGTACTGGTTCGAGTAGGACAGAAAGCTTGCAAGCTGTCCGACGCTCATCGCGCCCACCCACGGCAGCACGCCGATGGTGCCGAGTGCGCCGAAGGTCCCGACGGCGGCATAGATCAGGCCGTTGACAAAGCGGGTGGAGGGGTTGCTCAGCGAGGACAGGAAGGTCGCTTTGCGGCCTGCCTCCCCGAGCCGGGCATTGATCTCACAGAAGCGGCCGATCGAGCGCTCTTCATAGGCAAACTCCCGCACGAGCTTCTGGCTGCCCACAAGCTCCTCGGTGAGTGCGCCGAGCTCCCCGCGCAGGGCTGCCTGCTTCTCAAAGGCGCTGTGGCAGCGTCTGGCAAGCTGGGAGGCCAGCAGCAGCGACAGCGGTGTCATCACCACGACCACCGCGGTGATCTTCACATTGATGCTCAGCATGAACACGAGCGTCCCCAGGATCGTCACCGCGCCTGTGAAGAGCTGTGCAAAGCCCTGGAGCAGGCCGTCCGAGACGGTCTCGATATCCGGGATGATCCTTGCCATGAGGTCGCCCCTGGCACTCCCGTCGATATAGGACACCGGCACCGTGCCGAGCTTGGCGGTGAGGGCCTCCCGGAGCCTTCGCACCGTCCCGAAGGCAAGGCGGTTGATGAACAGCCCCTGGAGCCACTGGAGCACTGTGCTTGCCAGAACGCACACCGAGAGCACGAGCACATACAGCAGAAGGCCCCTGAAATCGACCCCGCCCCTTGCCGCCGCACAGTCCACGGCCTTACCGATGAGGATGGGGACGATGAGCGAGAGGGAGACGCCGATGAGTGCGGATACGACCGCCAGGATCAGATACCCCGTAAACGGTCCGGAAAAGCGCAGGATGCGCAGAACAGTTCCTTTCATCACACACCCTCCTTACTGATGCATCTGGGACTCATAGATCTCACGGTAGACGGCGCATTCGCGCAGGAGCGTGTCATGCGTTCCCTGCCCGACGCAGCGTCCGTCCTCGAGCACGAGAATGAGGTCGGCGTGCATGAGCGAGGTCGCCCGCTGTGAGATGATGACCTGCGTCATCCCGCTGCACTGCGCCCGCAGTGCCGTGCGAAGTGCCGCATCGGTCGCATAGTCGAGTGCGCTCATGCTGTCATCGAGCACGAGCATGGCCGGATGCCCGACCAGGGCCCTTGCGATGGTCAGGCGCTGCTTCTGGCCGCCGGAGAGGTTCCGGCCGCCCTGCACAAGGCGGGTCTGCATCCCGAAGGGGAGCGAATCGATGAATTCCGATGCCTGTGCGATGTCCGCGGCCCAGTGCAGCGCCTCCTCCGGGGCGTCGGGATCGGCCCAGCGCAGGTTCTCGGCGACCGTCCCGCTCATGAGCACGGCCTTCTGCGGCACGGTGCCGATGCACCGGTGCAGCGCCGAAAGCGTCAGACCGCGCACATCCTGCCCGAACACCCGGACCGTCCCCTCCCCTGCGTCATAGGCGCGGGTGATGAGGGCGGCAAGGGTGGATTTGCCCGAGCCCGTACCGCCGATGATGCCGAGCGTCCCGCCGCGGTGCAGAGTAAAGCTGATGTCGGTGAGGGCCGCATCGCCCGCACCGGGATACGAGAAGGAGACATGCGAAAAGCACACTGCCTCTTCGCTGTGCGGATCCGGCTGCGCGGTGCCGTCCTGCATGGAGGAGGTGACCTCAAAGACCTCGGCCACACGCAGGGAGGAGGCCTGTGCGCGGGTGAGGATGACGATGAGATTGGCAAGGGCCACCATGGCCAGCAGGATCTGGGTCATATAATTGGTGAAGGCGGTCAGGTCGCCCTGGGAGAGCCTTCCGGTATCCACATGGATGCCGCCGAACCAGAGCACGGCGACGATGCCGAGGTTGAGGATCATGAAGGTCAGGGGATTGAGCACGGCGGAGATCCTGCCCACGCGCAGCTGCGCCGCTTCCAGGTCGGCGCAGGCATCGGCGAAGTCCTGTGTCTCCTGCTTCTGCCGGGAAAAGGCACGGATGACGCGCACGCCGTCAAGGTCCTCCTCGGTGCGTGCGGCAATGCGGTCCAGGCGCTTCTGGTTCTCGCCGTACATGGGGATGGTCCTGTGCATCACGAACCACAAAAGCCATCCGATGACGGGGGCGACGGCCAGGAAGATGAGGGAGAGCTGCCAGTCGATGATGAGGGACATCACGATCGCGCCCACTACTAAAAACGGCGCACGGGAGGCCAGACGGATGAACATGTTCACGCCCGACTGCGAGGCGGTCACGTCATTGGTCAGAAGGCTCACGAGCCGGGCGCTTCCCAGGCGGTCGAGCTCGGCCGGGGAGAGGGTGTGGATATGGCGGTAGAGCGCTTCGCGCAGGTCCGTGCCGTAGCCGAAGGCGCATTTGGCCGCCAGGTACTGACAGGTCAGTGCAAAGCACAGCCCGCACGCCCCGAGCAGGACGATGAGTCCCGACAGCCGCCCGACATAGGCCGCATCCCCCCGGGCGATGCCGCCGTCGATGATGCGGGCCATGACCACGGGGACGATGAGCTCAAAGATGGCTTCAAGGAGCTTGAAAAAGGGGCCTAAGAACAGCTCCCGTTTATAGGGCGCGAGAAAGCGCAGCAATTTCTGCATGGAAAAACCTCCGGAATATTTTTGGAGTGCCGTGTATAATCCCGTCCGCTGCGGTGCATGATAACAGCGGAGGTGTTGACACATGCATAACAAGATCCATTCCAAACGCACGGGCCGCCTGAGCTTCTATCTGGTGATGCTGCTGTGCGCCGTCATGATCGGCGTCTCCTGCTGGTTTGCCTATACACAGACCGCGCAGGAGATCACGCTCCAGCTCGATTCCGCCCTGGACGGGATGCCGGCGGCCGATCTCGAGGTGCGGGTACCGCTCCCGACGGAGGCGCCCGCAGCCCGGCCCGCCGCGCCCGCAGAGCAGTCCGCACAGATCGCACTGACTGTCGAGGTGCTCCCGGAGACGCAGGCTGCCCCTGCATTGCAGGAGGAAACAGCGGCCGAGGCGACCGAACCGCCGACTGTTCCCACGCCGTCGCTCTATCTGCCGGCGGGGGGCGAGATCATCGGGGACTTCAGCCACGGGGAGCTCGTGCGCTCACAGACCACCGGGGTCTGGCAGACGCACAACGGCATTGACATTGCCGGATCCCTCGGCGACCCGGTGTACGCGATGGCAGACGGCATCGTCAGCGAGGTCAGGGACGACCCGCTCTGGGGCATCTGCGTGACGATCGACCATCAGAACGGGATGTACAGCCGCTACTGCGGGATGAATCCCGGCCTGAACGTCTGTGAGGGCGATGCCGTTTCCGGCGGCGCGGTCATCGGTGCCTTCGGGGACTCCGCGGATGCCGAGCACGCCATGGACACGCATCTGCATTTCGAGGTGCTGCAGGGGGAGCATTATATCGACCCCTGTGCGTATCTCAATGCACAGTCCCGGTAATAAAAGTAAGCCCCCTTCCCCTTGCGGGAAGGGGGCTGCTTCGCAGTTACGGGTACAGCACCGTCACGCCGATGTCCCACAGCATATGCATGGCAATGGGGATCCAGAGATTGCGCCACCTGAGGAACACAAGTCCGAACAGGAAGCCCAGTGCCAGGATGGTGAGAAAGCCCAGTCCTGTAAAGGCGGAAACGAAGGTCCCGTGCATGATCCAGATGGGAAAATGGATGAACAGGAAGAGCACCGAGGAGACCGCAAGCGCCTGCCATTTGCCCAGGGGCAGGAGGGCGTTGAGGATCCAGCCGCGGAACACGGCCTCCTCCGTCAGCCCCACCGTGATAAACGCCAGGCACTCGGGCAGATGCTCCCCGTAGACATGCAGTCCCCCGCCGGCCCGCCATGCAGTAAGGAGGATGTAGCCGAGGAAGGCCGCAAAGAGCGCTATGGTCTCCCCCACGCGCACCGGATGCGTGAGCATCTCCCGGCGGCGGATGGTGAGCGTTTTGTCAAAGCGCCCGATGAGCAGAAAGGCCGGGAGCGTCCAGAGCAGATTCTTAAGCACAAGGTCCCGCACCAGGTACATAGGGACGGGATCCTCACCGAGCCGCACAGCCAGCATGGGGCACAGGAGGCATTCCACCGCCGTCCAGGCGGCATAGAACAGCACCAGAAATACGATGAGCGCCGTCACAAGCGGCTTTGAAAGTACTTTCATACGATCTCCCTTGCCTCGTCATCCGCACTCTGCCTTCGCAGAAGGCTCCCCGCCGGGAAGTTCCCCTCACAGGCAAAGGACAGTGCCATCATGGCATGATTGGCAGTTTCCACGCGCTCCCCCTCGCCGTTTTGCAGATCCTGCACGGTCACACAGACGGGCTCGCGCAGGGGAGCGGCGATCTCGAGGGTATCCCCTTCAAAAAACCGGCCGCGCTGGGTGGCATAGACCCTCCCGCCCTCGCAGCGGTCCACCACGCCGACGACATCGCAGCTTGCGATGTAGCCGGAATTGTCATAGTACTGGCAGGCATTGGGGTGGGAAAAGAAAAATCCCGTGCAGTAGCGCCGGTGACTGACCTTGAACACCTCTTCCCGGATCCATGCCGGCATGGGCTCGCCCTTCGGATGGGCAAGGTACCAGTCGAGCGCCATGCGGTACGCACCCGTCACGGTGGCGACATAGTAGGCGGACTTGGCCCTGCCTTCGATCTTGAAGGAGCTCACGCCCGCCTCACGCAGCTCCCTGATATGGTCGATCATGCACAGGTCGCGTGCATTGAGGATGTACGTTCCCTCCGGGGTCTCCCGGATGGGCATGGGGGTGTCCGGACGCTTCTCCTCGACCAGGCTGTACTTCCAGCGGCACGGCTGTGCGCAGGCGCCCCGGTTGGCATCCCGGTCGGTGAAATACGCCGACAGCAGGCAGCGTCCGGAGAAGGACACGCACATGGCTCCGTGGACGAACACCTCGATCTCCATATCCTCGGGGATGCTCTGGCGGATCGCCCGGATCTCCTCAAGGGAGAGCTCCCGGGCGAGCACCACGCGCCGCACGCCCAGCTTGTAGAGGAAATTGGCAGCGGCGGCATTGACGATCCCGGTCTGTGTGGACATATGGACCGGCATTTCGGGGGCAAGGTGCCGCACGACATCGAATACGCCGAGATCCGCGATGATCATCGCATCCACCCCGGCACGGACAGCCTCGGCGACAAACGCCGGCAGCCGTTCCATTTCATCCGTGCGCGGCAGGGTATTGACGGTCAGATAGACCTTCACGCCCTTGCTGTGGGCAAGGGAGACGGCCTCACAGAGCGCGGCGGCATCAAAATTCGGCGCCCCCTGCCGCATCCCGAAGGAGGTCCCCCCCAGATAGACCGCATCCGCACCGAAGCGGATGGCAGCCTCCAGGCGTTCCCTGTCCCCCGCCGGGCACAGAAGCTCCGGGCGGTACATCACTCGCCCTCCCCTTCGGCGGCAGCATCGGCAGCCGCGGCGGCCTCCTCCTGCTGCTGCTTGACCATCTCGATGTTCGCATTGTGCTCCTCGAGCGTGCGGGCAAAGTAGGTCACATGGGTGTCGATGTTCGCATAGAAGTAGTAGTAATCGGTCTCGTTCGGGTAGAGGGCTGCCTGGATGGCGGCAAGTCCCGGATTGCCGATGGCGCCGGCCGGCAGACCCGTACACTGGTAGGTGTCATAGGCGGCGTAGATGTTCTCGTCCTTGAGGGCGATGTTCGGCTTGATGGTCTGGTTGACGTACTTGGTCGTCGGGTCGGACTGGAGCATGGAGAACTCCGCCGGGTCGTTCAGACGGTTCCAGAACACGGAGGAGATGTCGGGCATTTCGGCGTCGTTGGCGGCCTCGGCCTGGATCATGGAGGCAAGCGTGATGATCTCGTCGAGCGTCACGCCCAGCTCGTCCATCCTTGCATAGTCCGCATCGCGCAGCTTGACATCGAAATTCATGTACACCTTCCGGCACACGTCATCGGGCTCGGTGCCCTTGTAGAAGGTATAGGTATCCGGGAAGAAATAGCCCTCCATCTTGTAGAACTTCAGCTTGCTGGTGGTGGTGGGCAGGTAGTCCTCGAACTTGTACCCGAAGCCGCCTGCATTGAAGTAGTACAGGAATTTCTGGCCGTCGCAGACCTCATTTTCCTCCAGGAGGTTGGCCGCCTCCACAAGGGTGATGCCCTCCTTGAACATGATGTCCACGGATTCCCGGTCGTCGTTGACGGCGGCCGTTCCGGTCAGCTCACTGATGAGCGTCTCATAGGCCATGGCACTTGACACGGTATGGTCACCGGCCACATAGCTGGCATCGGCCTTGCTCAGGCGGGAGAAGTAGATGAAGGCCCGCGGGATGCGGATGATGCCCTGCTCGTGCAGGTCCTCGGCGATGTCCGCCGTGGTCGCACCCTCCGGGATATTGAACAGCACGAGCGTCTCCGAGCCGTCAATGCCCAGCATGTCCTTGCCCACCTCGATGATCCCCACGGACAGGGAGATGGAGATGACAAAGACCAGCGTGAGCATGATGAGCGTGCCGTAGATCTTGGCGCTCTTGTGCTTTCTGCGCTTGCGGCGCTTCTTCTTTTTGCTGCCGCTGTGTCCGCTGCCGGAGCGCCGCGGCGGCGCATTCCGGTGCTCCCGTGAAGGCGTCCTCTCCTCAGGTGCCTCCTCCTCGGGGGCTTCCTCTTCCGGGACTTCCTCCTCAGGGGTCTCCTCCTGCACGGGCGCCTCCGGTGCCTCCGGCTGCTCCTGCGCCGTTTCGGAGAGCACCTCGTCGATCAGGCGCTCGTTCTCAGAATTTGATGCCATGCTGTAACCTCCATGCAAGTATGTTATCGAAAATAGCTCCCCGCCTCGGTGACGACCGCATCCACGGGGCGGTCGTGTGCCTCCTGCGGCAGTGCGGGCTGCAGCAGTGCTTCATAGCACAGCCCGATCGTATACAGCCCCTCATGGGCGGAAAGAAAGCGGTCATAATACCCGCCCCCCTGTCCGAGCCGCACGCCCTCCCGGGTAAAGGCCACGCCCGGCACGATGCACACCGAGCGTGCGGTCAGCACGGGCGGCGCGCCCGGATCGGGCTCGGGGATCCCGTAGGCCCCGGGATGCAGCTGGGAAAGCGACTGCACGGGCACGAACGTCATCGCCCCGTTGTCCCCGCACAGGGGCAGGGCGGCGGTGATGCCGCGTGCGATGAGCCAGTCAAACAGCCCGTAGGTATCCGTCTCCCCCCGGCAGGACAGGTACAGGAGCACCGTGTCGGCGCTTTGCAGGCGCGGGAGTGCCGTGAGATGCTCCAGCACGGCGCTGTCGAGCACACGCCGCTGCGCATCCGGGATCACCAGACGCTCTCGTTTCAGACGCCGGCGAAGGGCGGATTTGTCCTCCATCAGTGCGCGGGATAGCAGATGCCTGCGGCCAGCGTTTCAGCCCGCCGCTCCCCGCACAGTGCCTCACAGAGCTTCAGACCAAAGGGCACGGCAACGCCCGCACCCTGGGCGGTGATGAAGAAGTCATCGCGCACGACGGAGTGTGTGCTGATCCTTGCGCCGGCAAGCTGTGTTTCAAAGCCCGGATAGGCGATGGCCTCCCGGTCCGCAAGCAGGCCCTTATGGCCGAGGATGGACGGGGCAGCACAGATGGCGCCGATGAAGATCCCGCGCTCGGCGCAGAAATCCACCGCCGTCTGCACGCTCTCGCTGTGCTCGAGATTGAGGGTGCCGGGCATGCCGCCGGGCAGCACGATCATCTGCAGATCACCGCCGAGCACGATCTCACTGTCGGTGATGTCCGTGAGCACCGTGATCCCATGGGAGCCGGTGATCTGTCTGCCGCCGACGCCGACGGTGACCACCTCAAGCTCACAGCGGCGCAGCAGATCGATGGGTGCGAGTGCCTCGACCTCTTCAAAGCCGTTTGCCAAAAATACATAGATCATACAGATTCCTTCCTTTCTGTTCCTCTCTGTGCTTCTGCACGCTCCTGCCTGAGCGCTGCATATTCCTCACGCACCTGTGCCGCTCTGCCGCAGGACATCTTCCCCTCCGGGCAGGGACCTGCCACGCAGGAGGGACCTGCCTTGGCAAAGAGTGCGGGCGACACCGGATAGACCTCCCGCACCATGGCGCGGGCGAGGTCCCGGATCTCCCACTGCGCCCGGTTACAGCAGCGCAGGCGGAAGAAATGCAGGAGCTCCCTTGCATTCATCGTCATCACGAGCTTGGTCTCCGAGGCATTGGGCAGCACAAAGCGTGCATCCTCGATGGCCTTTTTCTCGGCCCGCGTTCTGGCCTGCTTTTCGGGCAGGCCCTGTGCGAGGAAGTCCAGATAATGGCGCTCCTCGAGCATGTCCGAGAGCCTCCGGTAGGCCTCCACGCAGTCGGCAACGGTCTTGTCGTAGAGGATGCGTGCCTCCTCATCGCAGGCGATCTCCGGGGGCGTGATGTATTCAAACTGTGAGAGCTTCACATAGCGCTGGCTCTGCACGGAAAAGCTGGCTAAGCGGTGCCGGGTGATCTGTGCGAGCAGCGAGCGGGAGACGCCCTCCACGGCGAAGGTGAAGCTGGCGTGCTCGATGGGACTTTCATGTCCGAAGCCTGCGAGCATTTCCACAAAGCGCTGCGCCTTCTCGTCGGTCAGGTCCTCCATGAGATCCATGGCCCCCGTATCCGAATAGCACAGCTTGGCCGCGGCTGCCACGACCTTTTCCGGCATCACCGTATGGGCGATGAGTCGAACGTTCATCCGGTTACCCCCTTATCCGCAAAAATTTTGCATACACAAAATATTATACCACATTTCCCGCGGCTCGTCAATGATTTGCGGAAAAATTAATACAATTCAAGGGCTCCCCGCCTCTTGTAATTGCATCACGCACAGGCCGTCCTGGAGGAGGAAGCCGTTTTTGCGGTAGAAGCCGGCAGTGGCGTCGCCGGGACTGGTGATGAGATAGATCCGCACGATCCCGCGCAGGGAGAGCTGCGTGCGCAGGGCGGCCATCAGGAGCCTTCCAAGGCCCCGGCGCTGCCGTCCGGGCTCCACCCAGAATTCAACGATCTGGAAGCAGTCCCCGTCATAATAACGCTCGCTCCTGCCCAGCACGCATGCCTGCGGGATGTCCTCCTCCCACAGCGCCCATCCCGCAAAGCCCGGGGTCCGGTACAGATCCTGCAGGCGGCGCAGTGCGGTATCCCCGTCCCAGCGGTCCCACCAGGGCGCACCGTTGAAGGTCCTCCGGTAGGACCGGGCAAGCTCCGGCAGCTGCGCCTCCTGCACCGGGAACAGTCCGTCCGGGAAGGGCTCGTGTACCGGGATGTGCTCGGGTGCGGGGATGGGTGCGAGCCCGTGGGAGATAAGGCACGCATCGAGAAGCTCCCAGAACAGCAGCAGCGCACGCTCCCCGTCCGGCTCCCGCTCCGTCAGAAGCGAGAACCAGTCCCGGTCGGTCGGAAGGCGCCCGAGCATGCGCATTCTGGCATATTCCGTAAGATCCTCCGGCAGGAGCCTTGCCTCCCGCAGTCCGTGCCGCAAAAGCGATACCTCGTAGCCGTGCAGGAAGCTGTACAGCTCCCGCAGGCCCGCATGTGCCCCCAGGTAGCTCTCCGGTGCGCGGCGCAGATTGGTCAGCAGCGTGCGCTCCTCGGGGGTGATGTCCTGTGTTCCGTACATGGTCTGCCCCCTCTCACAGCTTGATGAGCTTGCGGTACCTTGCCATCAGCTTCTTGGTGCCCACCTTGTCAAAGGCGATCTCCAGGAGACAGTCCCCGGCCATGGGCTCGGCACGCAGCACCGTCCCCTCACCGAAATTTCTGTCAAGCACCCGGTCGCCCGCCGTGAGCGCCGGTGCCTCCCCCACGGGGGCGCCGTAGCCGGAAATGGCAGCCATCTGCCGGCGGATCCCGGCGATCCCGGACGCGGCGGGTGCATCGCTTTCTGCCCCCTCGGTCCCGTTCCCGACCTCGTGCAGGTGCGCCTCCGGGATCTCCCGCACGAAGCGGGAGAGCGGATTGTTCTGGTACCGGCCGAACAGCAGCCGGCTCTGGGACTGCATCAGGTACAGATGCCGCTTGGCACGGGTCATCATGACATAGCAGAGCCTGCGCTCCTCCTCCATTTCCGTGAGCGAATCCATCGAGCGCTGCGAGGGGAAGATCCCCTGCTCGGCTCCCACGGTAAAGACCGTGTCAAATTCCAGTCCCTTGGCGGCATGGATGGTCATGAGGGAGATGTGCGGACCTTCCGTGTCCCGGTCGGCATCGGTGTACAGTGCCGTCTCCTCCAGAAAGCCCTGGAGCGTGGGATCCTCGGCATTGCGGACATAATCGACGATGTTCGAGCGGTACTCCTCCACGTTCTCGAGCCTGGTCTCCCCCTGTTCGCCCTCCGCCTCGAGCATGCGACGGTAGCCCGTCTGCTCGAGGACCTCGTCAAAGAGCTCCTCGAGGGGCAGTGCCTCGGCCGCCTCCCGCAGAGCGTCCATCAGCGCATCAAAGCGCAGGAGGGCTGCCTGGCGTTTTGCGAGCACCGGGAAATCCCGGCAGCTCTTCACGACCTCGAGCGGGGACATGTGTAGGTCATGGCTGATCTGGAGGATCGTTGCCACGGTCCCCTCGCCGATGCCGCGCTTGGGGACATTGACGATGCGCTCGAACCGCACGCTGTCATGGGGATTGTCGAGCAGGCACAGATAGGCGGTCACGTCGCGGATCTCACGTCTGTCCTGGAAGCGCACGCCCCCGTAGATGCGGTAGGGAAGCTTGGCGCGTACAAGGGAGCGCTCGATGCTGTTCGAGAGGGCATTGATGCGGTAGAGCACGGCAAAGTCATCATACGTTCTGCCCTCCCCGACGGCCTCCCGGATGGTATCGACGATGAAATCGCCCTCGAGCCGCTCCGATGCCGAGCGCACGAGCGTCACCTGCTCACCGTCCCCCGCCGATGTCCACAGGGCCTTCTCCTTGCGGCTTTCGTTGTGGGCGATCACGGCATTGGCGGCATCGAGTATGTGCTGGGTGGAGCGGTAATTCTCCTCGAGCCGGATCGTCCGGCAGCCGGGGAACTGCTCCTCAAAGCACAGGATGTTCTCGATGGTCGCCCCCCGGAAGCGGTAGATGCTCTGGTCATCGTCGCCGACCACGCACAGATTCCCGTGTCCGCCCGCAAGCAGGCTCACGAGCCGGTACTGGGCGTGGTTGGTATCCTGGTACTCATCGACGAGCAGGTACTGATAGCGGCGGCGGTATTTCTCGAGCACGTCGGGGCATTCCTCGAACACCCGGACGGTCAGGCAGATCAGGTCGTCAAAGTCCACGGCATTGGCCTCAAGGAGCCGCTGCTGATAGGCACGGTAGAGCCTGGCGGCAACGGATTTCCAGTAGTCGTTCCCGGCCTCCTGCGCATAGTCCTCCGGGGAGAGCATGGCGTCCTTTGCGGCGCTGACGGCATGCAGAACGGCCTTGGGGGTGAACTTCTTCTCGGAGATGTTCAGCTCCTTCATGCAGGTCTTCATCACCCGCACGCTGTCGTCACTGTCGTAGATGGTAAAGCCGGAGGCATACCCGAGCCGGTCGATGCACGAGCGCAGGATGCGCACGCAGGCCGAATGGAAGGTCGCGGCATGGATGTCAAGGGCGGTGTCGCCCAGGGTCTTTGCAAGGCGGGCCTTCATCTCGCCGGCGGCCTTGTTGGTGAAGGTGATGGCCAGGATGCGCCAGGGGGGGACGGGGTCGGCGGCGATGAGGTCCCGCAGCTCCTCCTGCGTGAGGGACTGCCTGCCCTCGGCATAGGCCCGCAGGCGGTCAAGGTCCGCCTGTCCGGGGATGGGCGTCGGGGTATGCAGGGCATCCCCGAAGAGGATCATGTGGGCGATGCGCCCGACGATCACGGTGGTCTTGCCGCTGCCGGCGCCGGCGAGCACGAGCACGGGACCCTGCACGGTGGTGACCGCCTCGAACTGCGGCGCGTTCATGCGGGAAAAGTAGCGGCGCAGTGCGGCAGCTTTGAGATCGGCAAATTCTGATGGTGTCATATGTTCACTCCTTATCCGGATGGGATGGTTCTGTTGATCGCCTCCTTATTATAACATAATTTGCGGATTTCGTAAAGGGGGAAACCTTCACGCCGGGGCGCCTGCTTTCTTGAAATCGCGCAATTTGAAATTTTGTGCGTTTTTCATAAAAATCTCTTGCATTCCGGAGAAGAATGTGCTATAATGATGATAACAGCCGGGGGATCCGGCGCAAAAAGGAGAATGTACCATGAAAATGCAATTCATCGGTGCAGCTCATGAGGTCACAGGGAGCTGTACCTATCTGGAGATCGGGGATAAGCGGCTGCTGGTGGATTTCGGCATGGAGCAGGGACGGGATGTTTACGAGAACGCCCGGATCCCCTGCACACCGGCACAGATCGACTATGTGCTTCTGACGCATGCGCACATCGACCACTCGGGCCTGCTGCCGCTTTTGTATGCGGGGGGCTTTTCCGGTGAGATCCACACCACCGACGGCACCGCCTCCCTGTGCAGCATCATGCTGCGTGACTCGGCACACATCCAGGAATTTGAGGCCTCCTGGCGCAACCGCAAGGCACAGCGCCGGGGCGAGGAGCCGTATGTGCCGCTGTACACCATGCCCGACGCGCTCGGCGCCATCGAGCTTCTGCGTCCGCACCGCTATAACGAGCGCTTTTCGCTGTGTGAGGGCGTGGAGGTGCGCTTCATCGATGCGGGGCACCTGCTGGGCTCGGCGAGCATCGAGGTCTGGGCGGCGGAAGGGGAAGAATGCCGGAAGCTTGTCTTTTCCGGCGACATCGGCAACCACAGCCAGCCCCTCATCCGCGACCCCTCCTACATTGACGAGGCGGATTATGTCGTGATGGAATCGACCTACGGCGACCGCCGGCACGAGCGTCCCAAGGACTATGCCGCAGCCTTTGCGCAGGTCCTGCAGGAGACCTTCGACCGCGGCGGCAGTGTCATCATCCCCTCCTTTGCAGTGGGGCGCACACAGGAGCTCCTGTATTTCCTCAGACAGATCAAGGAGCAGGACATGGTGCAGGGGCATAAGGATTTCCCCGTGTACATGGACAGTCCGCTTGCCATCGAGGCCACGAGCCTCTTTATGAAGAACCAGAATGCCTGCTATGACGAGGAGGCGCTTGCCTTCGTCCAGAAGGGCATCAACCCCATTTCCTTCCCCGGGCTCACGCTTGTGACGACCCCGGAGGAGTCCCGTGCGATCAATTTCGACAAGCGCTGCAAGGTCGTCATCTCCGCCTCCGGCATGTGCGAGGCGGGGCGCATCAAGCACCATCTCAAGCACAATCTGTGGGATGAGCGCAACACGATCCTCTTCGTGGGCTACCAGGCCTACGGCACGCTCGGCCGCTCCCTCATCGAGGGGGCATCGACCGCCAAGCTCTTCGGCGAGACCGTGCAGGTCGCTGCCCAGATCCGGCAGCTTCCCGGCATCAGCGGCCATGCCGATGTGGACGGCCTGACCGACTGGATCGCGCATGTCAAGGGCGTGCGTCGGGTATTTGTCGTCCACGGCGAGAGCGATACGGCGGACCGCTTCACCGCGCATCTGAAAAACGATCTCGGGCTCATCGCCTATGCCCCCTACAGCGGGACGGAGTTCGACCCCGTGGCGGATGCCTTCCTCACAGAGGCAGTCCCGAAGCCCGTGGCAAGGAAGTCCGGCGCTGCCAAGGCCAATACCGTCTACCAGCGGCTGCTTGCCGCGCTTGAGCGCCTGACCGTGCTCATCCGGGGCAGTGAGGGCCGCACGAACAAGGATCTGGGCCGCCTGACCGACCAGATCAACGAGCTGTGCAACAAGTTTGAAAAGTAAAACCGTATGCATGTATGTCTGCTGACTGCGCAGGCTGCGATAAATCAAAATCTTGAAGGAGTGTTGTTTTATGAGATGGGAAGTACAGGGAAAGCCCTATCCGGTCGCCGTGGTATCCCTTGCGGCAAATGAGAGCGTCACCTGCCAGCGCGGCGGGATGACGTGGATGACGCCGAACATGGTCATGCAGACCCAGGGCGGCGGCATCGGGAAGATGTTCGGCCGTGCGCTGTCGGGCGAGTCCATGTTCCAGAACACCTACACCGCCCAGGGCGGCGAGGGCATGATCGCCTTTGCCTCCTCGGTACCGGGTGACATCATGCCCCTTGATCTGACCGCAGGACAGTCCATCGTGGCACAGAAATCCGCATTTCTGGCCTCGGCCACGACCGTGAACTGCGAGGTCGCCTTCCAGAGAAAGCTCGGCGCCGGCTTCTTCGGCGGTGAGGGCTTTATCATGCAGCGCTTCTCCGGCGAGGGCATGCTCCTCCTGGAGATCGACGGCAGTGTCGTTTCCTACACCCTCCAGCCGGGGCAGACCATGCTGATCGATACCGGGAACTTAGCGGCCATGGAGGGCTCGGTCCAGATGGACATCGAGACCGTCAAGGGCGTGGGCAATGCCCTGCTCGGCGGCGAGGGGCTCTTCCATACCAAGGTCACCGGTCCCGGGCGCATCTGGCTCCAGACCATGCCCATTTCCGGCCTTGCCTCGACCATTGCAAGATACATCCCGAGCTCGAAGTAAGTCCGCGTTCCCATTACCGACGAACTGAACAAAAATCCACTGCACTTTTTATGGGATTTTTCCGTAGACAGATGCGGCGGGTGTATGCTATAATTAAGGAAGCCCCGCCTATGCAGGGCGTGATAGAAATTTAAGAGAGACCAGCCCCACCCGGCGGTCCAAACAACAAAGGAGTTTGATGAACATGAAGCTGAAAAAACTGACAGCACTTGCTGCTGCCATGACCATGGCTGCCGCTTCCCTGACCTGCATCAATGCCGTTCCTGCCGATGCTGCTGCACAGACCTTCCCGGACAGCGTGACGGTCCTGCTGGCAGGCTCGTTCACCGGCGGCTGGAGTGCCGATGCTGCCAATGAGGGCAACAGTGTCACGATCACGGAGAACGGCACCTACAAGATCACCTTTGATGCCTCCCAGGTCGGCAACCAGTCCGACGGCACCTGGGCACTGGCGATCAAGACCCTGGATCTGGACATCTATGATTATGCCGACCGCAACGAAAACGGCGATGAGTCCTTTGAGGACATGGTCGCAGACGGCGGCATCGTCTTTAAGGTAGATTCCGTCAAGATCAGCGGCGAGGAGAAGCTGACCGGCGAATCCGAGCTCAGAAGCGATGATGACGGCCACAACCTGCGTGTCAACATCTACAACCAGTGGACCTCTCCTGCGGCTGCCATCGTGGACGGCACGCAGACCTTTGACGGCGCACTGGAGGTCACCTTCACGGTGGACGGCTTCAAGTTCGGCGAGCAGCCCCTGCCCGAGTACGACTACAAGCTGGGCGATGTGAACGGCGACGGCAATGTCAATGCCAACGATGCAGCGTTGGTCCTCATGGCTGCTGCCAAGATCGGTGCCAAGAAGGATCCCGGTCTGACGGAGGTACAGGTCCTGGCTGCCAATGTGGACCGCAAGAATGATGCGATCAACGCCAACGACGCCTCCTTCATCCTGCGCTATGCCGCCTACAAGGGCGCCAAGGGCACCAAGACCATCGAGGAATACTTCAATATCACGGAATGATCCGACCGCATAAACACCCGCAGCACCCCCCGGCATCCACCGGGGGATGCTTTCTTAATGGGCTATATCTGGAGGTTTTGCCATGAGGGAGCACCCGAGACGGAGGGCGGCCGTCCTTGCGGCAGCGGCAGTACTGCTGACGCTGTTTTTTCTGAGCATCAATTCCCGCTGCTCATTTCTGTACGCCTATAACGAGAACCACGATCTGCAAAATTTCGTCACATGGGGACGCTGCCTGGACCGCGGGGATGTCATGTACCGGGATGTCTACGAGCACCGCGGTCCGTATGTCGGATGGTTCTTTGCACTGGCCATGTACCTCACCCCCGCCTCCCAGACGGGCGTCTGGCTGCTCGAGTGCGTGCTGTTCGCCGCATTCCTCCTGCTCTCCATGCAGACGGTCTCGCTCTTTGTCCGTAGCACGCGCCTGACCGTGGCTGCCGGTGCCGCCACGGCGCTTCTTCTGACGGGGAGCCGGTACTTCTTCGCGGGTGCCGAGACCGAGGAGCTGGTCCTGCCCTTTATGGCCGCCACGATCCTGGCTGCCTGCCGGCATTACCGCCATGCGGACGGACGGGCGGTCCCGCTGTTGTCCGTGGCCGCGGCGGGGCTCTGCTTTGCCGTGGTGTTCTGGGCAAAATACACGCTCTGCGGCCTGTGGGCGGGACTTGCTGCCGCCGTGTGCATCCTGGACCGCCGCCATCCGGCCCGGCTCCTGCGCTACTGCGTGATGTTCTTCGCAGGCGCCCTGCTCGGGACCCTGCCGGTGCTCCTGTACTTCGGGTACCACCATGCCTTTGCCGATCTCTGGGAGGTCTATTTCCGGACGCTCATCTTTGACTACGGCTCCTCCTGCGGGGACCTGTTCGATGCCTTCGACCATCCCCTGCTGACGTCCCACGAGGCACAGCTCCTCTCCGACCTGCTGCAGCCGGCCGTGCTGACGGTCCTCATGCTCACGGCGGTCCCCCGGCGCTGCTTTCCGGCACCGATGAAGTGCGCGGTGCTGCTGATGCTGGGTGGGGAGCTGCTCCTCATCCGGCGGGGAATGATCTGGGGCTATGTCCAGCTCCCGCTGTTCTGCTTCCTGCCGCTGGGGCTCGCCGGGGCGATCGTGCTGGTGACGGACTGCCGCCGGGAGCTGCGCGATGCAAGGATTCGGCTGCGCAGGCTCATCCGGTACCTGGGCCGGGAGCCCTTTGTCCTGCCCGGTGTGATCCTCCTTATAACGGGACTGGGCTGGCTTCTGGGCATCGGCACGGGAACGGCCTTCCTGCAGGGGGCATGCATCGGCGCGGCGTGGTATCTTGTGCGCTGTCTGGACGACGGCACACGGCGCAAGCACGGAGCGCTGACCCTTCGCTACCTGACAAGGCGCAGTCTGGTGCTGCTGGGACTGACCGTGCTGATGTACATCACCGGGAACAGCTTTGCGTTCGTTGTGATGCGCCTGGTGCTGCTTCTGACAGCTGCGTGGGATCTGCTTGGCAGCCGCCGGGTGCTCCTGTCGTTTTTCCGGCCAAGGCTGCGCCGTCTGCTGGGTGCTGCGGCCCGCCATCCGCATGGCGTGACCTGTGCCTTGGCGGCGGTGACCGCGGTCCTGACGCCCGTTCTCTCCCCATACTGCTATGCCGTCGGGCAGCCGATCGACACATATTCCCAGTACAAAATGGCGCAGATCATCCGGGACAGCGGCATCGAGGATCCGATCATCGTCAACTACTGCATGCTCGATTCGGGGATGTACTACCTGACGGGGACCTATCCGCCCTGCCGGTACTACTGCTCGTACAATTATATTTCCCCGGAGATCCAGGCGATGTATGACGAGCTCATCGGCGGACAGAAGGCGGATTTCATCGTCACCCTCCGCGATCCCGAGGACATTGACGGCTACCGTCTGACGTACTGCGACGAGAGCAGCTATGTCTACAGAGGAGAGCGCATCGTGTATGCGATGTACCAGAGACGGGAGACGGAAAAATGAGGCCCCCCGAAAACAAACGGAGCCCCCTGTGAAAACAGGGGGATCCTTCACTATGCATCAGAAAAAGCCTCTGAACGTTCATTGCGTGCCGCCTGTCCGTACAGGCTCTGCGCCGTCCTCCTGCAGCCGCTGGGTCACATACTCACGGAAGGCGCGGCAGAGCATGGGATGCAGAAACTCGCAGGAAAAATGCGGCGGCTCCGTGCGGCTGACCGTCACGCTGTTCTCTCCCAGACTGATGCGGATGTTCTGCCCGGTGACATACCCGTGCGAGCCGTCCGTTGCATGCACACGGATGAGCGGACGGCTCCGGGCGAACAGCTCCTCCAGGGACTCCCGCACGCGCAGAAGGCTTTCGGGCTCCGTCATGTAGTGATACATGGAGCTCTCCTCCGTCCCCCGCACATAGCAGGCCGTCACGGCGGCACTGCCGGGGATGAGCATGAGGACATGCGCAAAACGCTCCCCGCAATAGCGCAGACTGTAGTAGGGGTCCACAAGCCCCGTCATGTACAGCGGCAGCCAGCGCCGGATGCCGGCGACCATCTCCGGCATGTCCCGCTCGATGTTGTGGATGATCCGGAGCCGTACTCCCTTGCTGACGATGCAGCACATCATGCGCTTCCACTGCGTTAAGTACTCCCCGGACAGCCAGTCCGAATCCCCGTCCATGTACAGCCACAGCTCCTCCGGCCGATCCCGGAGTGCTGCGGCAAGCAGACGCATCATCGCCCGGCGCAGCCCCTCGGGTCCCGTATAGCAGGACTGTGTGTCCGCAAGCACACTGCGCCAGTCCGGCGGTGCGGTCTGCTCGGAGAGGAGGATCTCGGAGTACTCCGTAACGCTCTCGAGCAGCTCCTCGAGCGCGGCGCGTCCGACCGGTGCGGAAACACCGCACAGCCAGTCGCGCACGATATGCACCGCACTGTCATCGCAGAGCATGGCGGGACTGACCTGCATGAGGTCCGCCAGCTCCCGGATGCCGTCACGCCGGCGGATCTCCTGGAGGAGGACCGTACACAGGCGCTCGATAATGCGCGGGCTGCATTTCGGCACACGCTGTCCGCGCCGGAAACGGGCAATGGCGGTGCTGTCCAGGCTCGCCAGACGTGCCAGACGGCTGGCGGTCATGCCGGCAAGCTGCATGAGCTCCCCGAGCTTGACGCCGAAGGAATAGTAGCTGCGCTGCGCATCGTGCCGGATCCCGGCATCCTCGCTCGTCAGCCACCGGATGAGCGCATTTTTGGCATCGGCCTCGTCCGCGGGCAGTGCGCACAGTGCCTCGAGCACACCGAGCTGTCCGGTCTCCCGGGCGCAGCCGTAGATCCCCGCTGCCAGCCGGCTTATGGTCGGACTGTCGGGTGAGGGCGTGCGGGCGCCGCTTTTCAGGCGGCTGATGTTCGACGGTGAGCACCCGGCGTGCCGGGCGATGTCGGAATTGTTCACATGCAGGGCCTCCTGCACACTTCGGATCCTCTCTTGCAGCATAACTCCACCTGTCCCCTTCTGCGGCGGCTTTTCCGCCGCATGATGTCGAAACGATATATGATAAGGATATTATAGCATATCGGGTGCGCTTTTGCAAGGGGAAATTTTTCGGGGAGGCTGCCGGGCGCTTTTGCAAAAAGATCCCCCCTGCCATGCAGAGGGGATCGTGGTTTACGGTGCCGCGGAAACGGCAGCCTCTGCGATGCCGTCCTTCCAGGACAGGCTCGTGCGGTCGAGCAGACCGTAGCTGCCCTCCCCGGAGGCAACGCCGTTATCCCAGATAAAGCACGGGATCCCGCGCTGTGCGGCGGCGCTGATATAATAGCTGTAGTACGCCGTGCGGTCACCGGCATTGTTCTTGTTCTCGGCGCCGAATTCCCCGATGATGACCGGGATCCCGCGGTCGAGGAACTTGGACCTGAGGGTATCGAATTCCCGGTCCAGCTCCGCTCTGCCCGCATCGGTAAAGCTCGACTCCGACGGGAAGTCCCCGGCTGTGAACTTCCACGGCGCATAGTTGTGGATGGAAACGATCAGGTTCCCGTCATCCGGCAGGACCAGCCCGTCCAGGGCGGCATCCGTGATGGAGGCGGCATGGGTGGTGACCACAAGCGCTCTGCCGGCATTGTTCCCGCCGGAATCCCTGACCGTGCGCACGAACGCGGCAAGCAGATGGTTGATGACATCGCGTTCCTCGGGTGTGCCGCCGGTCCATTCATTCGCACTGCCGATGACTCTCGGCTCGTTGAGTCCCTCGAACAGCAGATGATCGTCATAATCGCGGAAACGCGCGGCGATCTGCGACCAGATGGCCGTGTACTTCTCCGTGACCGCCGTCTCGTCCGCATACGTCGGGTTGAGCCAGGTGTAGTCGTCGTGATGCATGTTCAGGATGACGTACATCCCGTCACTCACCGCATAATCCACGACCTCCTGCACGCGGTCCATCCAGGCCCCGTCCACGGTGTTCCCCCCGGACAGGTGGTCCCCCCACGTCACGGGGATGCGCACGGCGGAAAAGCCCTGCGCCTTCACACTGTCGATCATGGCCTTGGTCGTTTTCGGATTGCCCCAGGCCGTCTCGCTGTCGGCCTGCCAGTCCACATTGTAGCAGTCGAGTGTGTTGCCCAGATTCCACCCGATATGGAGCTCGGATACGATCTGTGCGGCACTGCGCATCTGTGTCATCGGCTGCACCTCCTGCGGCTGTGCAGGTGTCTGCTCCTGCTGCGGTGTCTCCTCCTGCGGCTGTCCCTCCTGCTGCGGGGTCTCCTGCGGTGTATCCTCCTGTACAGTACCCGCATCCGGTACGGCTGCCGGCTGTGCGTCTCCGCCGTCCCGGACGGTCACTTTCCCGCCGGAAGCGGGCTGTGAGGCGGCATCCGGTGTACTCTGCACGGGCGCTTCGGTCTGCGCCTCCTGCACGGCGGTGCCTGCGGGAGGGCCCTCGGGTCCATAGCTGTAGCGCACGGAGACCTGCCTGAGCGTCACCTGTGCGGGCTCGCCCCACCAGTAGCCGAGCATGATCCCGGGATCGTCTGCAAGGCGGCTCTTGACCTCCTCGGGGATGATCCACACAAGGTCGAGGGAATCGGCGCTCGTGGGAACGGCGATCGTCCCGGTCTGGTACCAGTCATCGGTCTTGATACCGAAGGCACCGGTGAATTTCCCGAAGCCCTTGTCGGCCCGGATCGAATAGGTGACCGCCTGGGGCGTGGCACCCTCCGGGAGGTCCAGCGGCACGCGCAGGGTATTGTCCGCATCGTCATAGCCCACGCTCCGGTCCACCGTGACCGTCTCGGTGCCGTCCACGGGCAGCTCCCGGTTGCGGGCATAGGTGCAGATGACGTTCTTGAGCCGCACGCCCGTGGTATTGCCCCACCAGTAGCCGATGAGGACCTGTCCGCCGGCATCCACGCAGGTCTGGACATCCACCGGGACATCCCATCTGACCTCGACATACGAGCCGTTGGCCTGTGTGGTGAAGTCCTCCGACTGGTACCAGCCGTCATCGGTGGCAGCGGGGCAGTCCGCCGTCACGGAAATGCCGCAGCCGCCCTTGTAAGTACCGATATTGGACACGCCGTCCTCGGCATAGAACACGAACACGAAGGAATGGACGATGTCCCCCTCCTCGATGAGCTCGGAAAGCGACGCCTTATAGGTATTGTCGGTATCCCGGTGGAGGACCACATCCACGTCGGTCTGCGCACCCAGGATGCTGCATACGTTCTCCCGGGGGCTGACATATTCCGTGGGGGGCTCGGTGGGTGCCTGTGTCTCCTCGGGCACTGCGTCCTCCGGTGCGGCCGTCCCCTGCTGCGGGGCCGGCGCCTCGCTCTGCGTTCCCGCACTGTCCGTATGGCTGCCGCCGGTGCGGTCCTCAAAGGTCGCACGCTGTGCCGTACAGCCCGTCATGGGCAGCACAAGCGCAAGTGCTGCGGCCACGCAGGCTGTGATCCGTCCTGTTCTGTGCATGATGATCCTTCCTCTCCCAAAATCTGCGGAACATATGACGTAAGGGAGACCCGCACGGGGCTCCCGGTAACAATACCAAAATTATAGCACAGTTCCCCGCGCTTTTCCATGACGATTTTGTGAACACGGCCCAAAATCGCCGAATTCCACAGATTTGCCGCGCTGCGCCGCCCATCTTTGTCCATTTTGCCGGGCCGCGGACCCTTCAAATTGCACAAGAATGAGATGTGAAATTTGTCCAAAACGCAGAAATTCATGGATCCGCCGGATTTTTTCAAAAAAGGCGTGCAATTTTGTGCGAAATGTGATATACTATTTGTATGGTCTTTTATGGGGGACCGCTACATATAGTAATCCTACAGCCGCCCCGTTACCGAGGGGGAGGGGCTGTTAATCTTGTTTTTTCTGGGAGTGTTGAAGATGAAGCATCCGATTATCACGATCGAGCGGGAATACGGCAGCGGCGGCAGCGTCATCGGCAAGAAGGTCGCTGAGATGCTGGGCATCCCGTTCTACAACCATGAGATCCTTGAGATGGCGGCGGACCGGCTGGGTGTGCCCGTGACGAAGGTCGAGGGCGCTGAGGAGTCCTCTCCCAAGAGCTTCCTGTACACGCTTTTGCTCAATTCCAACCCGTCGCGGACGATGGAGGACAATCTGCCGGTGTCCGACAAGCTCTACATCACCGAGACACAGATCATCCGGGAGCTGGCCGAGCAGGGCAGCTGCGTCATTGTCGGCCGGTGTGCCAACCGCATCCTCAAGGACGATCCCCATCGGTTCAGCACGTTCATTTATGCGCCCCGTGCCTTCCGGCTGGAATTCGCGCAAAAGACGTACAGCGTACCCGCCCGTGAGATCGACACGCTCCTGCCCAAGGTGGACAGCCGGCGCGAGAAGTTCTACAACATCAACACCGGCGGCAACTGGCATGACAAGAACAACTATGCCCTGTGTCTGAATTCCCAGACCTTCGGCATCGACGGGACAGCCTCCCTCATCGTCAGCGCAGTGAATGCACTGCCGGAGCCGCAGGAGGCATAAATCATGGCGGACAAGAAGCTCACCGCGGAAAGTCCGGCGGTCATCGTATGCGGGAGCGCGGCCATCGCTGCACTGCCCGGCTTCGCCTTCGGCAGGATCTTCGCGTGCAACCCGGCGGCGCTTTTCACGGCGCTTGTGCTCGGGGCAGCCTTCGGCGGCTGCATCTGCCTCTGGCGCAGCTATATCGCCCCGCGTCTGCCAAAAAAGGCCGCATCACCGGACGAGCCGGAGAAGGCGCAGGATCCTTCGGACAAAGCGGCTGCCTCCAAGGACGGGGCGGCACCGGCGCAGAAGAAGGCCGTCTCCAAGCAACAAAAAAAATCCTGACACAGTAGGAATATGGCATGAACAAAAAGCGCTGCTCCGGCAGCGTTTTTTGTATGGGCGGCAAGACCGGCACCCATCCTGCGCCGTGTGCATATATTGGAACAGAGCCTTCCTACCGTCCTGTGCGAAGGGGCGGTATCAGCTCGGAAAAGGAGCGATGCATATGAGATCCCAAAAACGTGTCCTCGTGATCGGCGGGGACTTGCGATATGGCTATACAGCGCGTGCGCTGAGCCGTCATTTCGATACCTATGCCCTGGGCTTCACCCGGCGGGTCCTCCCCTTCCCGGAGGTCGCGGTGCTCGAATCCGCTGCGCAGGGTGTACCCGTATGTGATGCCCTGGTGCTGCCCATGCCCGTGTCCGACGACGGGGTGTGCGTCAATGCGCCCCTCTCCCCGCAGGTCCTCCCCCTGCACAGCCTTGTCCCCCTCGTGCGTGAGGGCGGCACCGTCTTTGGCGGGAGGTTCGGCAAGGCGCAGGAGGTCTTTGACAAGGCCGGCATCCGCACGGTCGATTATTTACAGGAGGAGGCCCTGAGCGTGGCCAATGCCGTCCCCACAGCGGAGGGTGCGCTCCAGATCCTGCTCGAGGAGATGCCCCGGACCCTGTGCGGCAGCCGCGTGCTCGTGCTCGGCTACGGGCGCATCGGCAGCAGACTGGCCCATTCCCTCCATGCCCTGGGTGCCCGCGTCACCGTGGCCGCAAGGCGGCTCTCCGACCGCACCCATGCCGAGGCGGTCGGCTGCAGGGCGGTCCCCACTGCGGGACTGGCCGGGGAGGTGGGCGGCTTTGACGTGATCTGCAACACGGTCCCGGCGGTGCTGCTCACCCGGGAGGTCCTCTCCGCTGTCTCCCCGGACGCCCTGGTGCTCGATCTTGCCTCCAAGCCCGGCGGTGTGGACTGGGAGGCAGCCAAGGCACTCTCGGTCCGGGTGGTCTGGGCACTGTCCCTGCCCGGCCGGACCGCCCCCGTCACCGCCGGCGAGATCATCGCCCGGACGGTCACGGACATTCTGACGGAAGGGGGAAATGCGGATGGAGCTTGACGGCATCCGGGTCGGCTTTGCCATGACCGGCTCGTTCTGTACCTTCCGGGAGGCCTTTCTTCAGGCGGAGCGTCTGGCGGCCATGGGGGCGCAGCTCGTCCCCGTCATGTCCGATGCGGCCGCCGGGACCTCCACGCGCTTTGGCACGGCAGCGTCACAGGTGCAGCGCCTGGAGGAGATCGCAGGACGCCCTGTGATCCGCACGATCGAGGACGCTGAGCCCATCGGTCCGAAGGCGATGACGGACATCATGGCGGTTGTCCCGTGTACCTCGAACACCGCGGCAAAGCTTGCCATGAGCATCACGGACACCCCGGTGACCATGGCGGTGAAATCCCATCTGCGAAGGGGAGCGCCCGTGGTGCTGGCGCTGGCCTCGAATGACGCCCTGGCCGGGAGCTTCAAGCAGCTCGGGATGCTCTCGAACATGAAGCATTACTATTTCGTCCCCCTGCGGCAGGACGATCCCGAGAAAAAGCCCACCTCCCTTGTGGCGGATTTCTCCCGGGTCCCCGACACCGTGCTCGCTGCCCTGCACGGACGGCAGCTCCAGCCGCTCCTGTCGGACCGGAAGTGAAGGGCAAAGAGGCGCTGCCGTGCAAATTCAGGGTTGACATCGGGCGCTGATTATGGTACACTAAGGATAGGGAGTTTTGCTCCGCTGTGCAAAAAAAATGCAGGAACTATTAAGGAGGAATCCATCTATGAAGAACCGAATCCTGTCGGCTGTGACAGCGCTTGCCCTTGCATGCAGTATGGCTGTCGTTCCGGTATCCGCCCGGACCGATGTCACGGCCACTGCCGCCGATGCGGTGGACATTGTCATTGACCAGTATGCTGTAAGCTTTGATGAGCTTGCAAGCTGCAATTACACGATCCCGATCAGCATCACGCTCAATAACACAACGGTACCGCTGAGCTACTTTGAGTTCGGCGTGCGCTGTGAGAACGCACAGAGCGTGGAGTTTATCAGTGATGCTGCGGCCGCACAGAGCTACGGCGCGGCGGCCCCGAGTGTCGATACCGTCGCCGAAGCCTCCCCCCTCCTGTCCAATGCCTACTGGGTCACCTACGGCAGTGAGCGGGCAAGCTCCGACATTTATGTCCTTGGCAGCCTGCGCGTCACCCTGCCGGAAACGGCACAGCCCGGGGATGTCTACGAGATCGAATACCTCACGCAGATCGTAGACGGCCGCCCGCATCAGTGGGGCAACCAGGTGTCCGACCCGACGGCGGATTATGTCGCAGACGGTGCCGTCGCCTACCATAACGGCAGCATCACCATCATAGAGGCACCCACACAGGAGCCCACTGCTGAGCCGACGCAGGAGCCCACTGCTGAGCCCACGCAGGAGCCCACTGCTGAGCCCACCGAGGCACCCACACAGGAGCCCACTGCTGAGCCGACACAGGAGCCTACGCAGGAGCCCACTGCTGAGCCCACACAGGAGCCCACACAGGAACCTACGCAGGAGCCCACACAGGAACCTACGCAGGAGCCCACACAGGAGCCTACACAGGCACCGACCGATCCCACAGCTCTTGCGCTGGGGGATGTCAACGGGGACGGCCGCATCACTTCGGATGATGCCAACATGATCCGGCTGGGCGATCTGACCGATGCACAGAAGGCGGCGGCCGATGTCAACAAGGACGGCACGGCGGATGAGAAGGATGCCGAGATCATCACAGAGTATTACGCCTATGTAAGCACCGCCGGGACCAAGACCTTTGAGGAGTTCCTCGCGGATCTCCCGCAGGATCCGGAGCCGGAGCCGGAGCAGACGCTGGGCGATGTGAACGATGACGGCAAGATCAATGCCAATGACGCTGCGGCAGTCCTCATGGCGGCGGCACGCATCGGCGCCAAGCGTGATTCGGGCCTGACCGAGGCACAGACACGCGCTGCCAATGTGGACCGGAACAATGACGCGATCAATGCCAACGATGCCGCCTTCATCCTGCGGTATGCCGCCTACTGGGGCGCGAAGGGCACGAAGGATATCTACGAGTACTTCAATATTCCTAAGGAATAACCAAAATCCCCCCTGCTTCCGGCAGGGGGGATCAGTTTTTCTCATGGGGCGTCAAACGTGAGTGCATAGCTGTAATTCACACCGTCATAGACCACGAAGGTCGAGGGGAACTCCACGGTCTCCCCGTAGGCGAGCGTGACCTCCTGCGTGCCGTCATACCCCTCCAGAGAGAGGGTGATGCTGGAGGCATCGAGCGCGGTCACCTCGCCCACCTTCCCCTCATACGCATACGGGTGTACGGCATTGAGGAGAAAGTGCCCGTCGCTCGTCTCATAGAACGCATCGCCCTGCGAGACGGTGAAGCTCTCTGTGAACGAGCCCTCTGCAAGCTTGTGCCCGTCCATGCCGTAGCCGGAATAGCTCGTTCTGACGGTCATCACAGAGCGCGGCTTGTGCAGCTCCTGCGTCAGCGCCCGCTTCATAAGGCTCAGGTCGATCACATCGAGCCGCCCGTCCGAAGAGAAGTCCGCCGCCAGCCAGTCGGAAAGACAGGTGTCCGGGACCCGGAGGAGCCATTTCTGGAACCGCACCAGATCACTGACGGCAAAGGCACCGTCCCGGTCCACATCGCCTGCAAGGTACGCCTTCGTATGCGCTGTTTTGAGCGGGAACATGGGCCTGCCCCTATAGAACGCAAAGGAGACCGTATCCCCGGGGCCGGTGCTGCCAAGCCGCACGGACTGGTCCGACAGGTACTCATCCGTCCGGTAGACGCTGTACTCCTCCCCCTCGCTCAGGCCGATCGCATAGTACTCGACCGGGTCCGGAAACGCATACGGATCGCCGAGATCCGTGGTGACATCAAGATAGTCCACCGTCAGCGTGCGCACCTCGAACAGGTCCTCACACCGCCCGATGTACACAAGGGATACGTCCTCGGGCATTGTGTAGGTGTAGGCCGACTGCGTCTGGCGCACGCTCACGCTCTTTTCAGACACGAGCACATCGCCGTAGGACAGTTCCATGCCAAGGTCACCGGGGCAGTACACCTTCTTGTGCGTAAAGGCGGTCTGGCCGTAGGGGGCGATGTACTCAAAGAGCGGGTCGTGCGCCTCGCCGTAGGTCCCCCGGTAGATGAAGAAGCGGTCATAGTCCGACCCCCCGGCTGTTTCGGCAGCCCGTGCGGGGAGCGAGAGATGCATGGACAGGGCAAGCGCTGCCGCACAGGCAAGGCGTATGCCACGATACAGTCTCTTCATATCCGTCCTCCTTGTTTGATATAAAGCAGAGCCCGCCGCCTTCACGGCAGCGGGCTTTTGTGGATGGCTTTTATTCGGAAACGGGGAGCGTCACAAGATCCACGAGGGACCGCATGATGTTCACAGCGTCCGTGAAGGACAGGCTGCCGCTGCGGTCCACATCGGCATTGACGGCGCCCTGTGCAGAGAGCACCTCGGAGCCGAGCTGCTCCTTATTGACGGTGATGACATCGATGATGTCGCAGTCGCCGTCATCGTCCGCATCGCCCCAGACAGTGACCTCAAGCTCATCGCCCATACCCATCAGCCATTCGCTCAGGGTCTTATTGCCGCCGGAACCTGTATACTTTGCATAGTCAAGCACGAGGTTCGCATCCTTCATGTCGATGATCCCGTCTCCGTTGACATCGGCTGCTCTCTCCTGTGCCTGTGTCAGACCCGATTCCTTCCCGGAAGCTGTCCGCTCATATGCGATCTGGATCGCGGATGCATCGCTTGCATCGACCGAACCGTCCATGTTCACATCACCGAGCAAGTACGGCTCGACCGGATCATTGGTCGGTTCCTCGGTCGGCACTTCGGTCGCGCCCTGAGTGGGCTCCTCGTAGTCGATCCCGTCGATGATGGAGTAGAAGCAGGGCTTTGCGGTGTAGTCCTCATTGAAGAGCAGCGGGTACTTGGTGCTGCGCCAGCTCATATCATCGGTCGTGCCCCAGAATACCACGGCGGACACGCTGTCGGAGTACTGCATGATGGCATCCATGATGTCGCTGTAGTACTGTGCCTGTGCCTCAAAGCCGGCATCGTCGAGATGGTTCACATCGAGGGTGGCATCGAGCTCGGTCACCTGGATGTCGAGCCCGGTGTCCGCAAACTTCTTGAGTGCGGAATTATAGGCATTGAGCAGCGGGAAGGCGCTGTCGTTGTTGTCCTGGATGGCTGCCAGATGGGACTGCATGCCGATACCGTCGATGAGGCCGCGCTCCTTGAGCTCGGTCGCCATTTCCACGATGGCTGCGGTCTTCTGCGGCATGTACTCGTTGAAGTCGTTGTAGTAGAGCTTGCAGCCCTCGGGTGCGTACTTTCTGGCATACTCAAAGGCATAGGGGATAAAGGAATTGTCACCGAACACCTGCACCCATGCGGAGTTGTTCGAGCCGCTCTGGCCCTGGGAGCCGGCCGTTCTGGGCGTACCGCCGTCGGTCCAGGCCTCGTTCACAACGTCCCATGCATAGAAGTCCACGTCCGGATACTCCGCAGCAAGGACCTCCATGACGCCCTTGATGTAATTCTCCATACGGCCGAGCATGGTCTCCTGATCCACCCAGTCGGAATCGGTGGTGTAGTCCTGATGGAAGAACCAGTCGGGGGTCTGCGAATGCCATACCAGCACATGCCCGCGCACGGGGATGTTGTTGTCACGGCAGAAGTTCAGGATGATGCGTGCCTGACCGCCCAGGGAGACCTTGACGGCGGTCGGATCGTCCGCCACGGCGGCACGGCAGGCATCGGCATCGAGCATGTTCTCGGGCTTGAGCTCATTGCCGAGGGTGATGGAATTGTAGTGCTTGAGGATGAGATCCTGCGTGGCCTTCGGGGCAAGCTCATCGGCCGTCACGGCGCCGCCGATCTTGAAGTAATCGGCGTACACATCCTTGAGCGAGGGGATGTCCTCCTCGATGCCGTAGACGGGCGTGGTGCTCAGGACGAAATCATCGATCGCAAGGTCGGCTGCATCGCCGCACTCCACATAGACCGACACGTCGCTGACCTCCGAGGAGAAGCTGAACTTCACGTCGTTGAACTCCACCCACTCGCCCTGGCTGGTCTTGCTGGCAAGGTTCGAGTAATGCGGGTCACCTGCGGCATCGGAGTATTGCAGACTGAGCATGCAGTTGTTGTACCAGGCAGCCTTCACCTTGACGGAAACGGTGTACTTCACACCCGGCTCACACAGCGCATCGAGTGCAAAGCTCGGGCCGTTCCAGCCCTTCGAGCGCTCGGTGATCGTCATGTAGGTGTTGCCGTCCTCGGTCGCGGTGCCGAGCACCGAGGTGTCCGTGTCGCCGCGCTTCGAAAAGGCGGAGATATCCCCGTCCTCAAAGTCCGTGCTGTAGACCACCTTGGCATCCTCGAGCAGTACGGCCTGTGCCGGTCCTGCCGGCAGAAGGGACACCGCACATGCGGCGGACAGTACCCCTGCGGTCAGGCGGCGGATCATGGTTCTGTTCATTTGCGTTTACCTCCTGTTATCATATTCCGATACCTCCATTGTACCACAGCACGCAGATTTTGTCAATAATATTTTATAAAAATTATGCAGAATGTATAGCATTACTGGAAATCCCCGCCGGGCAGTCCGGGACCATCCGCCTATGAAAAACAAGTGTATTCCATTCAAAAACATGCAAAACAAAGCCACAGAAAGCTCCGGACTTAATTTTTTTAAAAATTCGGGGCGATTTACAAATTTTTCTTTACATATTCCTGAAAATGTGATATAATATGCATTGTAAACTTAATATCATGAAGTGGAGGATGAATTTTATGAGCACAATCAGAATCGGTATTGCCGGCTACGGCAATCTTGGCAGAGGCGTGGAGCTGGCGATCCGTCAGAACCCGGACACGGAGCTTGCGTGTGTTTTCACGCGGCGCGCACCGGAGAGTGTACAGCTGAAAACGCCGGGTGTTCCGGTCTACAGGCTGGACGATGCGGCAGCGCATGCAGATGAGGTGGATGTTCTCATCATCTGCGGGGGCAGTGCAACGGACCTGCCGGTACAGACCCCGGCGCTTGCCAAGCTGTTCAACGTGATCGACAGCTTTGACACGCATGCCCGCATTCCGGAGC
Source organism: Oscillospiraceae bacterium (assembly GCA_017460955.1). GTDB lineage: Bacteria > Bacillota > Clostridia > Oscillospirales > Ruminococcaceae > UBA3855. Next base: position 807 of record JAFTZY010000063.1, on the reverse strand, counting down.
ATTTTGCGAATGTCAACGCAGCCGCAGCCGATACGGGCCATCTGGCCATGATCTCCCTGGGCTGGGATCCGGGTCTGTTCTCCCTGAACCGTCTGTATGCCGAGTCCATTCTCCCGAACGGCAAGACCTACACCTTCTGGGGCAAGGGCGTGAGCCAGGGACATTCCGATGCGATCCGCCGGGTAGCGGGTGTCAAGCGCGGCATTCAGTACACGGTACCGATCGAGGCAGCCATGGAGGCGGTCCGCAGCGGCTCGCAGCCGGAGCTGACCACGCGTGAGAAGCATCTGCGTGAGTGCTTTGTGGTGGCCGAGGAGGGTGCTGACAAGGCACAGATCGAGCAGGACATCAAGACGATGAAGAACTATTTCGACCAGTATGACACGACCGTACATTTCATCACGGAGGAGGAATTCGAGCGCGATCACACGACGATGCCCCACGGCGGCTTTGTGATGCGCAGCGGCATGACCGGTGACGGGGAGACGACCCATCAGATGATCGAGTACTCCCTCAAGCTCGAATCCAATCCGGAATTCACGGCAAGTGTTCTGGTAGCCTATGCAAGGGCGGTATCCCGTCTGGCTGCCGAGGGTGCTGTCGGCTGCCGCACGGCCTTTGACGTGGCACCGGGGTATCTGTCCCCCCTCTCTCCGGAGGAGCTGCGCGCACAGATGCTGTAAGGAGTTCGGCCTGTAGTGGGGGCTTTCGCTGCAAGGCATTTGCTATGGGGCGGGTCTGTGCCTTGGCCGGCCCACCCCCAAACCCCCTCCCTTTCTCCCGCTGACGCGGGAGAGGGAGGGGGCT